>NZ_CP115396.1:4082500-4382500 GCF_027625995.1 Hymenobacter yonginensis | reverse complement strand
ACCGAGGAGCCCACGCAGCTGCCGGGAGCCGATAAAGGCAAGGCGCTGCTGAGCGCCAAGCACCAGCACTGCGCCGTCGACCATTTCTGCGACGTACCGTTTCAGCCGGCCATGGCCGTGCAGCTGCCCGAGGTTTTCCGGGCGTATCAGCGGAGCGTTGCTACCCCGGTAACAGCCGTCTGGCGGGCTGATCTGTGCCGCCCGGCCGACTTGCGCGGCCCGCCCAGCCTGAGCTAAACCCGTTTGTGGCCGCCTGGGCGGCTTCGGCGTTGCCTGCCGAAGCGCCCCGCGTCTGGTTTCCCAGACCCTCTCCCCTGCCCGCCGACGTACGGCCGGGCACGGCGGCGGCCGGTTTAGTTGCTCACCGGCTCCATTCCTTTTCCTATGCTTTTCCGTGTTCCGGCTGCGCCGGGGGCGGCGTGGCGCTGGCTGTGGCTGCTGCTCCTGTGGAGCGTGGCACAGGCGGCCAGCGCCCAGCCCGGGTGCACCCTGACCGTCAGTGGGCGCGTGGCCGACCACGAGTCGCGGGCGGCGCTGCCTGGCGCTACCCTAGTGGTGCTGGGCAGTCAGCAAGCCACTCAGACTGATGTTGATGGCCACTATCATCTGGAGCTGTGCCCCGGCACCTACCGCGTGCAGGTCAGCTTTGTGGGCTATGCACCCGAGGTGCTGGACCTGCGCCTGACCACTGCCTCGGCCGTGCGCGACGTGCAGCTGCACCCCGATGCCGTGCTGCTGCGCGGGGCCGTGGTGCGGGGCGAGCGGCTGGACGCGCCCACTACTCAGACCACGGCGGCCCTCACCGGTCAGGCACTGCAGCAAACCCGCGGCCAGGCCCTGGGCGAAGCGCTGCAGCGCGTGAGCGGCGTAACGGCCATCCAGACTGGCCCCGGCATCTTCAAGCCCATGATTCATGGGCTGCACTCCAACCGCGTGACGCTGCTTAACAACGGCGTGCGCCAGGAAGGCCAGCAGTGGGGCGTGGAGCACGGCCCGGAAATCGACCCGTTTATTGCCTCCCGACTGACGGTGGTAAAGGGCGCGGCCAGCGTCCGCTACGGCTCCGATGCCATTGGCGGCGTGGTACTGGTGGAACCCAAACCGCTGCGCGACTCGACCGGCGTGGGCGGCGAGCTGAACCTGGTGGGCATGAGCAACAATGGGCTGGGGGCCACCTCAGCCACGCTGGAAGGCAATTTCCGCCAACTGCCGGCCCTGAGCTGGCGCGCCCAGGGCACGCTGCGCAAGGCCGGCACCATGCGCGCGCCGGGCTATTATCTCAAGAACTCGGGCTTTGAGGAAGGCAACTTCTCCGGGGCCGTGGGCTGGAAAAAAGACGCGTACGGCGTGGAGGCTTTCTATAGCCAGTTCAACAGCCGCATCGGCATTCTGCCGGCCGCCCACGCCGGCAACCAGTCCGACCTGCTGCTGGCTGTGGGCCGGGAACGGCCGCTGGAAACCACCGGCTTCTCCTACGACATCATCCGGGCCTATCAGCAGGTGCGCCACGACGTGGCCAAGCTCAGCGGCTTTGTGCGCACCGGCAACGCCGGCCGCCTGCAGCTCACACTCAGCCACCAAACCGACTTCCGCGACGAGTACGACAAGTCCCGCCCGCGCAACGACGAGCGGGCCGCGGCCGGCAAGCCGGAGCTGAGCTACACCAACCGCACCAACATCGGGGAGCTGCTGTGGGAGCACCGGCCCTGGCACGGCTTCACGGGCAGCGTGGGCGTGTCGGGCACGTACCAGGCCAACCGCTACGCCGCCGGCAGCCGGCAGTTCATCCCGTTCTACACCAACCTGACCGGCGGCGCCTTCTTGATTGAGAAGTGGCAGCAGGGCCGCTGGCTGCTGGAAGGCGGCCTGCGCCTGGACCGCCGCGACCTGGCCGTACGCCGCGCCGACCGTGACACGACGGGCGCCTTTTTCGTAGACCGCACCCGCTTTCAGTACACCACGCCCGCCGCCTCGTTGGGCGCCACCTACGACGCCTCAGCTCACCTCACGCTGGGCCTGAACGCCGGCCTCACCCGCCGCGCGCCGGCCGCCAACGAGCGGTTCAGCGACGGAGTACACAACGGTATGTATGAGCTGGGCAACGACCTGGTGCCCGGCAACGCCCCGCTCACGCCCGAAACGGCCCTCAACGTGGGCCTGACGGCCACGCTGCACCACAACCCGCGCTTCAACGGCGAGCTGACCGTGTACCAGAACCGCATCCGGGGCTTCATCTACCAGGTGCCGCTGCTGCCGCTGGTCCAGACCATCCGGGGCGCACACATCAGCTGGCAGTTTCTGCAGACCGATGCCACGTTACGGGGCCTGGACCTGAGCAGCTCCTACCTGCTCACGCCGCAGCTGCTGCTGAGTCTGAAAGGCTCGGTGGTGCGCACCCGCGACACCCGCGCCAACGAGTGGCAGATTCTGATGCCCGCCGACCGCGCCGAAGTATCGGTGCGCTACGACTGGCCCACGACTGGCCCGGCCGGGCGCCTGCGCAGCCCCTACGCCCAGCTGGGCGGCGTGGCCGTGGCGCGCCAGACCCGCGTGCCCCGCAACTACGAGGCCCGCGACCTGCTAACTCCGCCCGCCGGCTACGGCCTGCTGAACCTGGAACTGGGCGGCACCCTGCACTGGGGCCGCCTGCCGCTGGAGCTGAGCGTGGCGGGCTCCAACCTGCTCAACCACCGCTACCGCGACTACCTCAACCGCTACCGCTACTTCACCGACGAAATGGGCCGCAACGTGACGTTGCGCGTGCGCGTGCCACTCGAATTCAGCCGCCGCTAGGGCTGCTGCCAGTCTTTTCAACTCATTTTCCACCTTCATTTTTCAGCAACATGCACAATCCCCTGCTTTCCAAATCCTTGCTGGCCCTGCTGATTGCGGCGCCCCTGTTCAGCGCCTGCAGCAACGATGACGACGACCCGACGCCCGACGAGGACAACGAGCAAATCACGACCCTGACTTACACGCTCACGCCGCAGGGCGGCGGCACGCCGGTTTCCATCACCTACCGCGACCTGGACGGCGACGGCGGCGCGGCGGCAACCATCTCGCCGGCCACGCTGGTGCTGGCCCCCGGCACCACCTACACTGGCGCCGTAACGCTGCTGGACGAAACCAAAACGCCGGCCGAAAACATCACGGCCGAAGTGCAGCAGGAAGCCGACGAGCACCTGCTGGTCTTCACGCCTTCCGGCGTAAACCTGACCATCACGCGCACCGACCGTGACAGCAAGAACCTGGAAATTGGGCTGGCGACGCGGGCCGTGGCGGGCGCGGCCAACACGGCCGGCACCACCGGCTCGCTGAAAATCGCGCTGCGCCACCAGCCCGGCACCAAAGACGGCTCCGCCACCCCCGGCGACACCGACGTGGAAGTGACCTTCCCCACGGCCGTGCGGTAAGTTGGGGACTTTTGGTGATGAGGTGACAAGTGACAAGGAAGAACGTCATTCCGAGCTTGCGAGGAATCTCGCCAGCGGGCTAATTCCCCAAAACTGTATCACCTGAAAAAATCCGTCTGGCTCCCCCTCTCCACGGGAGAGGGGGCCGGGGGGTGAGGCCCACGCGAGATGCTTCAGCTGCGCCTCTGCATGACGTTCAGCCTCATCACCTGTCACCTCATCACCAAAAAATATAGCGGGGCTGGCTGCAAACGGCTCCGCGCCTTTTCTCCCTGGTTTGGTTGTGGAGAACAACGGGAAAGCTCCGGCCGGTGGTCGGGGCCTTCTTTT
This sequence comes from Hymenobacter yonginensis, assembly GCF_027625995.1. Taxonomy (NCBI): domain Bacteria; kingdom Pseudomonadati; phylum Bacteroidota; class Cytophagia; order Cytophagales; family Hymenobacteraceae; genus Hymenobacter; species Hymenobacter yonginensis. The sequence continues at coordinate 4,378,757 of NZ_CP115396.1, read as the reverse complement.
ATTTGGGGCCAACGCATCCTGCGGGCTCTTTTGCCGTTCATTCGCCTGCGCTTACTCCTGCTTTTTATGCTTCGTTCTTTCCTCACGGCCGGCTGTCTGCTGGGTGCTGGCAGCGTGCTGGCCCAGACGCCGCCCGCCCGCCCGGCCCGCACGGTGGCCCCGGCCACGCCCGTTACCGGCCGCATCACCGATGCGGCTACCGGTGAGGCCCTGCCCGGCGCCACGCTGTACTTCTCCGACCTCAAGCAGGCCACGTCTACGGATGCGGCCGGCAACTTCCGGTTTGCCAACCTGCCCAAAGGGCGGTTTCTGGTGCAGGTGCGCTTTGTGGGCTACACGCCGGTGGTGCGCACCGTAGACACCGGCAGCGGCCAGCCGCTCGACGTGGCCCTCACGCCTGCCGAAACCGAAATCGGGCAGGTGATTGTAACGGGCGTTTCGGCCAGCACCGAGATGCGCCGCTCGGCCATCCCGACCAGCGTGGTAGACCAGACGCGCCTGCGCCAGACCTCGGCCACCAACGCCGTGGATGCCATTGCGCACACGCCCGGCCTCAGCCAGATTACCACCGGTGCCGCCATCAGCAAGCCCATTATCCGGGGGTTGGGGGCCAACCGCGTGATTACGCTCAACAACGGCGCTAAGCAGGAAGGCCAGCAATGGGGCGACGAGCACGGCATCGAAATCGACGAGTTCGGCATCGACCGGGTGGAAATCATCAAGGGGCCCGGCTCCTTATTATATGGCTCCGACGGGCTGGCCGGCGTCATCAACTTTTTGGCGCCCGACCCGGTGGAGGACGGCCGCATTGTGGGCTCGGTGGCGGCCAACTACCAGACCAACAACCGCCAGCAGGGCTACTCGCTCTGGAACGCCGGCAACCTCAACGGCCTGAACTGGCAGGTGCGCGGCTCGGGCAAAGTGGCCGGCGCCTACCAGAACCGCTACGACGGCCGCGTGTATAACTCCGGATTCCGGGAGCTAAACGGCAGCGGCTACGTGGGCGTCAACAAGAGCTGGGGCTACTCCCACCTCACCGTCAGCAGCTTCAACCAGATTCTGGGGCTGATTGAGGGCGAACGGGACAGCACCACAGGCCGGTTTCTGAAGACCGTGAGTTTGGGCGGGGATGCCCTGGCCGGCGTGATTACCGACGACGACGATCTGCGCACGCTCAACCTGGATGTGCCGCGCCAGCAGATCAACCACCTGCGCATCGGCACCGACAACAACTTCATTCTGGGCCAGCACCGCCTCACGCTGAACGTGGGCTGGCAGCAGAACCTGCGCCGCGAGTTCGGCAACCCCACTGATTACTACGAGAAGTCGCTGTTCTTCCAGCTGCGCACCGTGGACTACGCTTTGCGCTGGTTTCTGCCCGAAATGAACGGCTGGAACACCACCGTGGGCGTGAGCGGCATGCAGCAGGAAAACCAGAACAAGGGTGTGGAATTCCTGATTCCGGCCTACCGCCTACTCGACGGTGGCCTGTTCGGCGTCACCAAAAAGAGCTTCGGCAAGCTCGACCTCAGCGGCGGCCTGCGCTACGATGCGCGCCGCATCACGGCCGATGCGCTATACCTCAACGACGACGAGCAGCCGGTACCCGCCGGCCAGGGCGAAACCAAGTTTGCCGGCTTTCGGAGCACCTTCCGCAACGTGAGCGGCAGCGTGGGCGGGGCCTACAATTTCAACGACAAGTGGCTGCTGAAAGCCAACGTGGCCCGCGGCTTCCGGGCGCCCAACATTGCCGAGCTGGGCTCCAACGGCATCCACGAGGGCACCGTGCGCTACGAAATCGGGGAGCCAGACCTGCGGGCCGAAACCAGCCTGCAGGTGGATGGCGGCCTGAGCTTCGTGTCGGACCACGTGAGCTTGTCGGCCGATGTATTCCGCAACCAGATCAGCAACTACATCTTCCCGCGCGCTTTGAGCACGCCCACCGGCCAGGATTCGGTGTCGGTGGACGGCGACCGGGTGTTCCGCTACGGGCAGGGCGACGCGCGGCTGGCCGGCGGTGAAGTCAGCCTCGACCTGCACCCCCACCCGCTCGACTGGCTGCATTTCGAAAACAGCTTCTCCATGGTGCGGGCGCTGCAGTTCGACCAGCCTGAAGGCCAGCAGAACCTGCCCTTCATTCCGGCCGACCGGCTGCAGTCGGAGCTGCGGGTGAACTTCAGCAAGGTGGGCACCTCGCGGCTGCGCAACCTCTACGCCCGCGGCACCGTGGAGCACAACTTACAGCAGAACCGCATCTTCTCGGCCTTCGACACCGAAACCCGCACGCCGGGCTACACCCTCGTGAACCTGGGCCTGGGCTCCGACCTGACCAACGCCAAAGACAAAACGCTGTTTTCGGTGTATCTGACACTGAATAACGTGTTCGACGTGGCGTACCAGAACCACCTTAGCCGCCTGAAATACACAGCCATCAACTACGCCACCGGCCGGCAGGGCGTGTTCAACATGGGCCGCAACCTAAGCGTGAAACTGATTGTGCCGTTGTCATTTAAGTAAGTTAGCACGAGCAGTAGAGCGAACGATGTAGAGACGCAATATTTTGCATCTCGTCGTTGCACAACCGTAACCACGCTAGCTGAACAACGTCAGCAACGACGAGACGCAAAATATTGCGTCTCTACATCGTTCAGCCTGCTACCTATTGTTAGTTCGCTACTGTCTACGGTGCACCACCACACGCAACCTTATGGCCCACGACCACAGCACCCACGACCACGCCCATCACCATGGCCCGCCGGCCGATGGTAATTTCAGCAAAGCGTTTGGCTGGGGCATTGTCTTGAACCTGCTGTTTGTGGCTGGCGAGGCCGCCGGCGGGCTGTGGGCCAACTCCTCTGCCCTGCTTTCCGACGCGGGCCACAACCTGAGCGACGTGCTGAGCCTGGCCCTGGCCTGGGGCGCCACGCTGCTGGCCCGGCGGCGCGCCGCCGAGCGATTCACCTACGGCTACAAGGGCGCCACCATTCAGGCCGCTTTGCTGAACGCGGCCTTGCTGTACCTGGCCCTGGGCTTTATTCTGTGGGACACCGTTGACCATTTGCGCCACCCGGCCCCGGTGAACGGGCCGGTGGTGATGGCGCTGGCCGGGCTGGGCATCCTCATCAACGGCTTCACGGCCTGGCTGTTTCGGAGCGGGCAGAAGGGCGACGTGAACGTGCGCGGCGCTTATCTGCACATGCTGACGGATATGCTGGTGTCGGTGGGTGTGGTGGTGGGCGGGGCGCTGGTGTACTTCACCGGCTGGCTCTGGCTCGATCCGGCCATCAGCTTCGTGATTCTGGCGGTGGTTGGCTTCGGCTCTTGGGGGCTGCTGCGTGAAACCGTACAGCTAGGTTTGCAAGCGGCCCCGGCCGGCATTGAGGTGGCCGCAGTGCGGCAGTTCCTGCTGGCCCGCCCCGGCGTCACGGCCCTCCACGACCTGCACATCTGGCCCCTCAGCACCCAGGACACGGCCCTGACCGTGCACCTCGTGCGCCCCGGTGCCACCAACGGCAACCAGTTCCTGCGCGAACTGCAGCACGATTTACTCCACGAGTTCAACATCCGCCACTGCACCGTGCAGCTGGAAGACGAATTCCCGCTGATGGGCGCCCACGGCTGCTGCGACGAGCAAGTAGCGGAAGTTAAAATGGTGTAGAGACGCGTATTCGCGTCTCGTCGTTGGGGATGTTGTTGAGGTGGTGCCGTTCCGGTCGTTCGACGGCTAAACGCGAGTACGTGTCTCTACATTGTCAGGGCCATCGTTCCGCGCAGGATAACGGTAAATCTTCGTAATCTGCGGGCCCTAATTCCCTTTCCCGCATGAATTCCCATCCTACTTCCTCTCCCCCCAAAACCACCGGCCTGCTGAGCGCTATTGTGGTGGTGGCCGCTTTGGGCTACTTCGTCGACATCTACGATCTGATTCTGTTCAGCATCGTGCGCGTGGAGAGCCTCAACGAGCTGGGCATTACGGCCAAGGAGGCCGTCACCAACCAAGGCCTCTACCTCATCAACATGCAGATGGGCGGTATGCTGCTCGGCGGCGTGCTGTGGGGCATTCTGGGCGACAAGAAGGGGCGCCTTTCGGTGCTGTTCGGCTCCATCCTGATTTACTCGCTGGCCAACATTGCCAATGGCTTCGTGCAAAGCGTGGAGCAATACGCCTGGCTGCGGCTGATTGCCGGCATCGGGCTGGCCGGGGAACTGGGCGCGGGCATCACGCTGGTATCGGAAACCTTGCCCAAGGAAAAGCGCGGCTACGGCACCATGATTGTGGCCACGGTGGGCGTATCGGGCGCCATGCTGGCCTACTGGGTAGGCGCCAAATTTGGCTGGCGCAACGCCTATTTCGTGGGCGGCGGGCTGGGTTTGGCACTGCTAGCGTTGCGGGTGGGCGTGTACGAGTCGGGCATGTTCGAGCAAACCAAAAAGAGTGACGTGGAGCGCGGCAACTTCTTTGCCCTGTTCACCAACCGGGCCCGGCTGGCGCGCTACGCCAAGTGCCTACTGATTGGGGTGCCGCTGTGGTTTGTGGTGGGCATTCTGATTACGCTGGCTCCCGAGTTTGGGGCAGAGCTGGGCATTACGGGACCCGTAACAGCCGGCCTGGGCGTGTTCTGGTGCTACTTCGGGTTGGTGTTCGGCGACTTCGCCAGCGGCACGCTCAGCCAGGTGCTGCGCAGCCGCAACCGCGCGCTGCAGCTGTTTCTGGTGTTCTGCGGCCTGATGGTGGCCGTGTACCTGTTTGCGTTGAAGGGCGCGACACCCACCATTTTCTACGTGGCCTGCTTCGTACTGGGCATTTCGGTGGGCTTCTGGGCGTTGTTCGTAACGGTGGCCGCCGAGCAGTTTGGCACCAACCTGCGCGCCACCGTGGCCACCACGGCCCCCAACTTCGCCCGCGGCTCCGTGATTGTGCTTGTGCCGCTGTTTCAGGCGCTGCGGGGGCCGCTGGGGCTGCTGGGCAGCGCCGCCGTGCTGGGGCTGGTGTCGTTGGTGGTGGCGTTTTGGGCCGTGAGCACCCTGCCCGAAAGCTTCGGCAAGGATCTGGACTTCGTGGAAGAATAGCTCAACCTTGCCCACCGGCGCGCGTACAAGGCGCGGATTTCATTTCGACTTCCGCCCCTTCCTATGAAAAAGATAGTTGCCTTACTGGCCGTTGCCGGCCTCGCCCTCACCGCCTCCCACGCGCAGGCCCAAACGGCCCCCGACTCGACGCAGATGCGCCTGCAGATGCAACAGCAACGCGCCGCCGAAGCCAAGGCCGCGCTGGATGCCCGTAAGCAGGAAACTGCCGCTACCCGCAGCAACGTCGACCAGACTAAAGCTCAACTCCGCGACCAGGAAAACGCCATGCGCGAGCAGAAGCGCCAGATGAAGGAACAGAAGATTGAGCTCAAGCGTCAGCGCGACACCGCTAAGGAGGCCAGCCGCCAGGAATCGGCCGCCAAGCAGGCCGCCCGCGACGAAAAGCGCAAAGCCCGCGAAGCCAAGAAAGCTGCCAAAATGTAGGCGTAGCCGCTAACATATCCCTTTCAAAAACTCCTGCTTCCGGCAGGAGTTTTTTCTTGTTTTCCCTTTCAGAATCACCTTTCCACACGCCCCTTTTATGGCCAGTCAACCTACCAAAAACACTCCCATGCTTTACTCTTGGCACCATTTCGTGCTGCTGCCGGCTGCCCTCATTCTGGCCGGTTACGGCATCCGGCGCTACCTGGGCGTGTCCGGCGAAGACTCGGAGATGTCGCGCCTGTGGTTCACCGTAATGGCCTTGGCGGTGGTAGGCCTGGGCGTGCTGGTGATGCTCCGCCAGCACTACGCCCTACAGCTCCAGGACCGCCTGATTCGGCTGGAGGTGCGCCAGCGCTATTTCGAGGTGACGGGCCAGAGCCTGCGCCCCTTAGAAAGCCAGCTTCAGCTCAGCCAGATCCTGGCCCTGCGCTTCGCCGGCGACGCCGAGTTGGCCGAACTCACGCAGGCCGCCATCCGCGAAAAGCTCAGCTCCAAAGATATTCAGGCCCGCATCCAGGACTTCCACTTCGACCATCTGCGGGTGTGATGTCAGAGGTTTGGGGACTTGCGGGCTTAGGGTCTTGGATTTTTTGGCCGACTTTTGCGTTACGCCTATTCGCGTGTCGTCACCGGCCGCAATCAAACCAGCCCACACATACCTAAGAAGCCAGAAACCATGATTCTATACAACGTCACGACCAGCCTCGATCCGGAAATCGAAGATCAGTGGGTGTCGTATATGCAGCAGACCCATATGCCGGAGGTAATGGCTACCGGCTTCTTCGTAAAAAGCCAGCTCTGCCGGCTGCTCAATGAGGAAGACAACGGCATCACCTATGCCTCGCAGTACTACTGCGTGAGCCTAGAGCAGCTGGAGGAATACCAGCAGCTGGCCGCCCCCGGCCTGATCCAGGAGATGGAAAAGCACTTCGGTGGCCGTTACGCCTCCTTCCGCACCATGCTGGAAGTGCTGGGGTAGCCTAGCCGCCATAGCTCCGGCCCGGCGCACATGCCAACTCACAACGCCAAAAACGGCCATTCCTGCGCGGAATGGCCGTTTTGCGTTTACTCTCCTTGCTGCACGGCAGCTTCCGCGGCCGGGTGGCAGGCGTAGGCGTGGAGCTGCTCGTGGCTGAGGTTGCCGTTGTCCCACTCGGGGTCAAGGTTGGCGCCCAGCTTTTTGTAGAAGCCGATGGCGGGCTCGTTCCATTTCAGCACCTGCCACTTCATGCGGTTGGCGCCCGTTTGCCGGGCTTCGGCTACTACGGCATCAAACAGCTGGCGGCCCAGGCCGGTGCCGCGCTGGGCTTCGGTGACTACCAGGTCTTCCAGAAACAGCATGCGGCCCTTCCAGGTGGAGTAGGCCGTGTAATACAGCGCAATGCCGATGATGACGCCCGCCGCGTCTTCGGCTACGAAGAACTTGAAAATCGGCTCCGGGCCGAACCCGTCGCGCTGCATATCGGCCAGCGTGTTGGTGACTTCCTGCGGCGCTTTCTCGTATTCGGCCAGCTCCTGAATCAGGGCCAGCACCTGCGGCAAATCGGCCTCCCGGCCCCGGCGGATATTCATGGTGGTGAGTGGTGAGTGGTGAGTGGTGAAGGTACGGGGGCTGGTGAGGCCTGCTGCGCGTTTCCGGAAAGAAAAATGAGCAACAGCCCGGGGCCGTTGCTCATTCCTCACTATTCGTTGCTCACGGCAATTACATCACCGGCTGCATCTTCTTGATATCCTCGGTGGCGTTCAGGGCGTTTATCTCGCGGGTAGCGGGGTCTACTTTGCCACCAGTCGTGTCGGCCGGAGCCGGATACTCGAGCGGCTTTACGGTCACGTTTTCGTCAGTTTTGTAATCGGGGTTGCTGCAAGACGTGGCAGACAGCATCAGCGAGCCGGCCAACAGACCGAAAAGGAGCGTTTTTTTCATATAAAAAGCAGAAAGTCAGAAGCAATTACGAGCGTTGCGGCCGCGAAGATACGAAGCAGTTTGTGATGCATTACCAAAATACAACGTCATGCAGAGCGAAGCGAAGCATCTCGCTAGTGTAGTGATTGTACCACACTAGCGAGATGCTTCGCTTCGCTCTGCATGACGTTCTACTTGCCGTACGGATTCACGCCCATGTTGTAGAAGGCGAAGGACCACACATCGGCCCACTCTTCGATTTGGAGCTTAGTGCTTTTGCCGGCGCCGTGGCCGGCGTTTACGTCCACGCGGATGAGTTGGGGCTTGGGGCCGCTGTTGGCGGCCTGCAGGGCGGCGGCAAACTTAAAGGAGTGCGCGGGCACCACCCGGTCGTCGTGGTCGGCGGTGGTAATCATGGTGGCGGGGTAGGTGGTGCCGGCCTTCAGCGTGTGCAGGGGCGAGAACTTGTAGAGGTTCTGGAACTGCGCGTAGTTGTCGCTGGTGCCGTATTCTGGAGCCCAGTTCCAGCCGATGGTGAACTTCTGGTAGCGCAGCATGTCCATTACGCCCACGGCCGGGAAGGCCACGCCGCACAGGTCGGGGCGCTGGGTCATGGTGGCGCCCACCAGCAGGCCGCCGTTGGAGCCGCCAGCCATGGCCAGCTTCTCGGTGCTGGTGTAGCCCTGCACTTTCAGGTACTCGGCCGCCGCAATGAAGTCGTCGAACACGTTCTGCTTGTTGGGCGTCATGCCGGCTTGGTGCCACTTTTCGCCGTACTCGCCACCGCCGCGCAGGTTCGGAATGGCCAGGATGCCACCGTTTTCCAGCCACAGCATACGCGCCACCGAGAAGCCCGGCGTGAGCGAGATGTTGAAGCCGCCGTAGGCGTACAGGTAGGTGGGGTTCTGGCCGTTGAGCTTCACGCCTTTCTTGTGGGTGATGAACATCGGGATTTTGGTGCCGTCCTTGCTGGCGTAGAACACTTGGGTGGTCACGTAGTCCTGGGGCTTCACGTCCACGGTGGGGGCGCGGAACACGGTGCTGGTGTTCGAGGCGAGGTCGTACTTATAGATGGTGGTCGGGTACGTGAACGAGGTGAAGGCGTAGTACACCGACTTCGAGTCGCGCTTGCCGCCGAAGCCGCTGGCCGTGCCGATGGCCGGCAGGGCCACATCGTGCTTGAACTCGCCGGTTTCGGAGTACACCTTAATCAGGCTGCTGGCATCCTTCAGGTACGAGGCCACCAGGTAGCCGCCCACGTGGTCGACGCCTTCCAGCTTCTGCTCGGTCTGGGGCAGCACCTCTTTCCAGTTGGCCTCCTGCGGCTTCTTGGGGTCGATGAGCACCACGCGGTAGTTGGGGGCCTTGTAGTTGGTTTGCACCAGCAGCTGCCCGCCCACGTTCCCCACTACCGAGTTGTTGTCGTCGTAGCTGTTGATGATGGTGATGAAGCTGTTGGCCTGCTTGGGGTCGGTCAGGTCGCGCACCAGCAGGCGGTTGCCGTCGGCCTTGCCATCGGTGAGGTAGAGCACCAGAAACCGCTCGTCCTCGGTGGTACCCACGGTGCGGAAGCCCAAAGCCATTTTGGGGTCTTCGTACACCAGCTTGTCGGAGCTCTGGGGCTTGCCGAGCTGGTGGTAGTACACCTTGTGGTACTCGTTTTTGCCGGAAAGCTGGTTTTCGCCGGCTTTGGGCGCACCGTAGCGGCTGTAGAAGAAGCCGTCCTTGTACCAAGCCGCGCCCGATACCTTCACCCACTGCAGCTCATCAGAGAGCGGCTGGCGGGTTTTCAGGTCGAGTACCTTCAGCTTCTGCCAGTCGGAGCCGCCGCCGCTGGTGGCGTAGGCCATGTAGCGGTGGTCGTTGGAGAAGTAGGTGCCGGCCAAAGCGGTGGTGCCATCGGCCGAGAACTTGTTGGGGTCGAGCAGCACGTCAGGCTGGCCCTGCTGGCCGTCCTGCTGGGTGTAGAGCACGGCCTGGTTCTGCAGGCCGTCGTTTTTGCTGAAGTAGAGCTGGCTGCCCTCCTGCTGCGGAATCCCGAATTTCTCGTAGTTCCAGAGCGTGGTGAGCCGCTCCCGGATTTTGTCGCGGAACGGAATCTGCTCCAGGTAGCCGAAGGTGACCTTGTTTTCGGCTGTCACCCAGGCCTTGGTGTCGGGCGAGTCAAGGTCTTCGAGCCAACGGTAGGGGTCGGCCACGGAAGTACCGAAGTAGTCGTCCTTGTGGTCGACTTTCTTGGTGTCGGGGTATTGCACGGGAGCGGAAGTAGTGGTAGAAACGGTAGCAGCGCCGGCCCCGGGGGCCTTCGACTGGGTGGAGCGGCACGAGGCCAGCGCCGCCAGGGCTACTACGGGAAGAACAAATTTCTGCATCGGATGGGAATAGCGGGAGAAGCGCCGAAGATAATCACAGATGCTACAGATTGGCCGGCAGCCGCAGATTCTTTCAAATTCCAACAATCCGGCAAGCTCGTCTGTAGCTACATATTTTTATTAAGAATTTTTCTAAATAGATTTTAGAGTGTTCCTTTGTAGCAATCTGGACTGATTCTAAAGAAACACACCATGCTGAATCTTCGCCTGCTGGGCCTTACTTCTACCCTCGCCACCTGCGCCCTGGTGGCGCAAGCCCAGCAAACCGCCGCCATCCGGGGCCGCGTTACCACCGCCGACGGCCGCCCGGCCGAGGCCGTAACGGTGGGACTGAAGGGCCGCGGCCAGGGCACCATCACCAACAGCCAAGGCGACTTTGTGCTGGAGCGGGTGCGGCCAGGGCAGTACACGCTGGTGATTTCGGCCATCGGGCTGAAGGGCGATGAGCGGACGGTGACGGTAGCGGCCGGCCAGACCACCAGCGCCGACTTCACGCTGACGGAAAGCGCCCAGCAGCTGCAGGAAGTGGTGGTGAGCGGCAGCCGCACCAACAAGTTTGCCCGCAAGCAGTCGGAGTACGTGAGCAAGATGCCGCTCAGCAACCTGGAGAATCCGCAGGTGTACGCCACCGTGGGCAAGGAGCTGCTGACCGAGCAGCTGGTGTTCACGGCCGACGACGCCACCCGCAACGTGCCGGGTTTGCAGCGCATGTGGGAAGCCACGGGCCGCGCCGGCGACGGCGGCAGCTACTACAACCTGCGCGGCTACATCACCCAAAGCCAGCTGCGCAACGGCGTGGCCGGCGGTGTCACCAGCAGCGTCGACGCGGCGAATCTGGAGAAGCTGGAGGTCATCAAAGGCCCCTCGGCGACGCTGTTTGGCAGCGCCCTGACCTCCTACGGCGGCCTCATCAACCGCGTCACGAAGAAAGCCTACGACCGGTTTGGGGGTGAGGTGGCGTACTCGGCGGGCAGCTTCGGGCTGCAGCGCCTGAGCGCCGACGTGAACACGCCGCTCGACAAGCAGAAAAAGGTGCTGCTGCGCCTGAACACAGCCGGCCAGTACGAGCGCAATTTCCAGAACCGCGGCTACCAGGGTTTCGACAAGAGCTTGGCCATTGCCCCGACCCTCACCTACAAGCCCACCGAGCGCCTCACCATCAACCTGGACGCCGAGCTGTACCGCACCCAGGGCGTGGGTAAGCAGCTTATTTTCTTCTACTTCCCGACCAGCGCTCTGCAGGCCTCGCAGCCCAAGGAGCTGGGGCTGGACTACCGGCAGTCGTATCTGGGCAACGGGCTGAGTCTGGACTCGCGCAGCTCTAACTACTTCGCGCAGGTGAACTACCAGCTGGCGCCGGGCTTCACGTCGTCCACCAACTTCACGCACAGCCGCAGCTTTTCCGAAGGCTTCGGGGCCTACTTCTACGTGACGCCCATTGCCGACAGCATCAGCTCCGGCGACCCGACACGCCTGGGCAGCACCAACTTCCTGAGCCGCGCCGACCAGTCGACGCGCGACAGCCGGGCCTTCACGACGGAAGTGCAGCAGCTCTTCAATGGCGACTTTCAGGTGGCGGGCCTGCGCAACCGCGTGGTGCTGGGCCTCGACTACCTGAACGTGGACAACCAGCAGACGTTTTTCGGCAGCACGTTTGGGGCGCCGGTGGCCCTGGGGCTGGGCAGCCAGGCCTACACCGATTTCAACGGCCGGGCGCTGGCAGCGCAGTACGCGGCCGGCCCGCCGCAGTTCACGTACCCCATCACCACCCAGCTCACAACCTACAGCGCCTTTGCTTCCGATGTGCTCAACCTCACGGAGCAGCTGAGCGTGCTGGCCGCCGTGCGCGTGGATCGGTTTGAGAACAAGGGCGGTCTGGTGGGCGGCGCGGTGCAGCCGTTCAAGCAAACGGCCGTGTCGCCGAAGTTTGGCGTGGTATATCAGCCGGTGAAAGACAAGGTTTCGGTGTTTGCCAACTACCAGAACAGCTTCCGCAGCCCCGGCTCCTACCGCGCCTACAATACGGCCGCGCTGCCCGACAGCACCGAGCTGCGCACGGCCCGCCTGGAGCAGGCCAACCAGTGGGAAGGCGGCGTGAAGCTGGATGCCTTCGCCGGCAAGCTGACCACCACCCTGAGCTACTACGCTATCCGGGTGGATAACCTGCTGCGCACCGACCCGCGCCTGGAAGCCGCCGCCAAGTTTGCCCAAACTCAGGACGGCACCCAGCGCAGCCAGGGCCTGGAGCTGAACGTGGTAGCCAACCCATTCGAGGGCTTCAACGCCGTGGCCGGCTTCAGCTACAACGACTCCAAGCTGACCCGCGCCGAGGAAGGCGTGAACGGCCGCCGCCCCGCCACGGCCGGCTCGCCGTACCTGGCCAACCTGTGGCTGAGCTACCGCCTGCCGGCCGGCCCGGTGCAGGGCCTGGGCCTGGGCATCGGTGGCAACTACGCCAGCGACAACAAAATCGTGAACACCGGCACCAACGTGTTTACGCTGCCCAGCTACACCGTGCTCAACGCCTCGGTGTTCTACGACCAGCCCCGGTTCCGCATCTCGGCCAAGGTCGACAACCTCACCAACCAGCAGTACTGGATCGGCTACTCCACCATGAACGCGCAGAAAGTACGCAGCGTGGTGGGCAGCGTGGCGTATAAATTCTAGCTTATCAGGCGCTGTCATCCTGAGCTTGCGAAGGACCTTTTCACCCTTGAACTGTTCTCGTACCAACGGCTAGTTCTATCGGGATAGGGTCCTTCGCAAACTCAGGATGACAGCGCCGTTTCTTCCTTTCTCCTATGAGCACACTCAAGAAAACTGTCGGTAAGCTGCACCTGTGGCTGGGGCTGGCCTCGGGGCTGATTGTGTTCATCGTGAGTTTGACGGGGGCCATTTTCGTGTTTCAGGACGACATCCGGGACCTGACGGAGCCCTGGCGCAAGGTGGAGGCCCAGACTACGGCGCTGGTGCTCCCCTCCCGGCTGCAGGCGGCTGCGCTGGCCCGGCACCCGGGCGTGGATGCTGCCACTACCTGGGTCACGTATTTCGGGCCGGAGCGCTCGGCTACCGTGTTTTTTACGGATAAAAGCGGCGCGCCCACGCAGGTGTACCTGAACCCCTACACCGGCCGGGTGCTGCACGAGCAGGATTTGCGCACGCACTTCTTCACCATTGTGCAGGAAATTCACATGCACCTGCTACTGCCCGAGGCCGTGGCGAAGTGGGTAGTAGGCGGCGGCGTGAGCGTGTTTGTGGTGATGCTGCTCACGGGCCTGGTGCTGTGGTGGCCCAAGCGCAAGCAGGAACGCAAGCAGCGCTTCACCATCAAATGGGGAGCCCGCTGGCGGCGCGTGAACTACGATTTGCACAACGTGCTGGGCTTCTACGCGGCCAGCATTGGGCTGGTGCTGGCGCTGTCGGGGCTGTTTATGCTGTATCCGTGGCTTCTGGAGCCGCTGGTACTGGCCGTGGATGGCGGCCGGCCGGCTCCGCAGGAAATCATGAAAACCAAGCTCGATACGCTGCAAACTGCCACCGCCGCGCCCCAGCCCCTGCCGGATATCGTGTATCGCACGGCGCGCCACCTCTCCCCCGACCACGAGATGATTCTACTGGGTCCCACCGGCACAGGCAAAGACCCCGCGTTCTGCTGGACCTACCAGAAAGCCCTGCACTACTACCACCGCGACGAGTACGCCTTCCACCCGGTATCAGGCCAGTTGCTGGAAACCCGCTTCCACGCCACCAAAAGCGCCGGCACCAAGCTCTCCGACATGAACTACGACCTGCACGTGGGCCAAATCCTGGGTTTCGGCGGCAAGCTCGTGGCGTTTCTGGTGAGTTTGATCTGCGCCAGCCTGCCCGTCACCGGCACCATCATCTGGTGGGGCCGCCGCAACAAAACCAAGAAGAAGCCGCGACTGCAGGCGGTGTGATTTTCCCCTGTCATCCTGAGCACAGCGAAGGACCTTATCACATCAGCACGAGCCGTAACAACGACTTGCTCTAGCGTGATAAGGTCCTTCGCTGTGCTCAGGATGACAGTTGTTCTACATCCGCCCTACCTTCGGAATCACCTGAATCAAGAAGCGTTTGTTGTCGCCTTCTCGGCGGCCGGTGTAGCGGCCGGTGCCGTAGAAGCCGCTGCCGCCGATGATGAGCTCAATGCTGCGGTCCTGGCTGAAGTTGAGGTTGTTCTCCTTCCAGAGGTTGAGCAGGTTGAGGGCCCGGCGGTAGCTGAGCTGGTAGGTGGCCTGCTCCTCGCGCTGGTTGCGCGGGTCGCCTTGGGGGTAGCGGGCGGCCATGCCTTCCACAATCACCAAGTAGCGCACGTTCTGGCCTTGGTTGGTGGCGCTAAGGCTGCGCAGCCGCTCCCGCAGCAGCTGGCCGGCCTGCAGCAGTGCCGGCTTGTAGCTATCCTGAATTTCGTCGCGGCCGGCTTTGAACTGCACGTTTAGCTTCAGTTCGTACCGCTCGTTCTGGGGGTCGTAGCGGAAGTAGCGCCCCTCTAGCCGCCGCAGCGACTCCCGGATGCGGGTAATCTGCTCCAGCTCGATAGCCTTGGCTTTCAGCTCGCCGTTGGCCTGCTTCAGCTCCCCTTCCCGGTCCTTGAACAGTTTGAAGCTGTACACGAACAGCACCAGCATCACCACGAACAAGGATGTCATCAGGTCCACGTAGCTGGGCCAGAAGAAGTCGTTGCTTTGGCGTTTGTTGGAGGTGGTGTTGTTCATGGAGAGGAAAGTAATTAGAGCTAGAGAGCTAGTTCCCCTCCTTGGAAAGGAGGGGTTAGGGGTGGTTGACCTCGCGTTAGAACGGTTACTAAAGCTAGCGGGTCGTTCAACGAATCAACCACCCCTAGCCCCTCCTTTCCAAGGAGGGGAACTAGCTTCTAGCTTTTAGCTCTAATCCATGTCGACACTGCCACTACTGCGGCTTCACCCCGCCAAACAGCTTGTCCATAAACCGCTGGAAACGGTTCTTGGACGTGGCTTTCACCAGCACGGTGTTCAGGTTGGACAACTCCGCCAGCAGCTTGGCCTGAATCTGGGAATCGACTTCCACTTTGCGCAGCAACTCGCGCTGGGTGGCCGTGACGTCGCGGCTGAGGTCGGCTTGCTGGGTGTTAAGGTTCTGGAAGGGCTCCAGCTGTTTCAGCAGCTTTTCGAAGACGTTGTCGGCGTTGAGCTGCTCGAAATACTGCTGCCACTTCTCGTAGGCCAGCTGGGCCTGCCGCTCGTTATAGGCTAGGCGCTTGTTCATCACATCGGCGAGGCCGACGCCGGCCTGGTCGATGTGCTGCTCGGCGCGGTCCTTGAGGTTGCGCAGCTCCACTTGGTGCTTCTGGAAGAAATCCAGCATCAGCTGCACCGAGTTGTTGTTGCCGCCGATGTACTGGCCCAGGTCGTTGATACCCTTCTCGAAGCCCCGCAGTCGGTCCAGGATGCTGTTCACGGCCTCGGCCGAGTGGTAGCCATTCTGCAGCATCTCGTTGAGGCGTTGCTGGTAGCCGGTAAAGGCGCTGAACATTTCGGCCGACTCGCGCACCTTCTCAAACACCAGGATATTGGCCGCCGCCATCTTGTCGTAGCCGATGGTATCGAGGCGCTCCAGGAAGTCGCTCTGCACCCGGATGTTCTGCGTGACCTTCTCCATGAGCGGGTTGAACAGCTCCACCTGGCCCACAAACTGCTGGTTGAACGCATCGAGCACCGACTTGAGGTTGGTGAGCGAGCTGGCCATATCGGCGTGCAGCACCGGCAGCAGGCGGGCCTGCAGGAAGGTGTAGTACTGGTTCTGGAGTCGGTCGAGCTGGTGGCGGGCCTGGCGCAACACGCCGTTGCCGAGCAGCGTGAGCAGCAGCCCCACGAAGGAGCCCGTCATGGCAATGAGCACGCCGGTGAGGAAGGGCGTCAGCGCGTTTTCATCGGATACGCCGTTGCGGGCAATGCCCACGAGGCCCAGAATCACGCCCAGAAACGTGCCCAGCAGCCCCAGATACAGGGGAGTGGCCACCTCGGCCTGCACCGCATTGTCCAGCACCTCGCTCTGGCGCTCCGAAATGTCCTTCAGAATACCGAAATCGGCCGCCGCGCCCTTGTTGTGGCGCAGGTAGTCATTGGTATCGAGCAGGATTTCCTGGAACTCGGGCGAGGCGTTTTCGGCCTTCAGCAGGTTGGAGGCGAAGGACTCGGGCGGGGCGTCGGCGGCGTATTCGGGCAGGTCGCGGCCGTCGGGCAGCACAATGCGGTGCTCCACGCGCAGGCTTTCCTTGGGCGGATACAGCACGGCCAGTCGCCGGGCATTGGCCCGCGTCCGCAGAAACGTGCGAATCTGCAGCCCCACCACCACGGTCACCACCAGAACTTCGAGGATGATTTCAAGCATAGAACAGTAAAGTACGGCATTCCCACGCTGTCATCCTGACGAAGGAAGGACCTTATCACGCGAGAACAAGCCAGTATTACGAGGTTCGCTCAAACGTAAAAAGGTCCTTCGCAAGCTCAGGATGACAGGCGTTATCTACTCAAACCGGATGGCGGCTTTCTGCTCGATCTGCCAGGAGCCGGCGGCTTTGCGCAGCACGCCTTCTTCCTCCGTCACGATGCGCGTGACCGGGCCGGCGGGCTGCTGGTACTTGCAGGCTTCGCGCAGGGAATACTGGGCGCTCTGGATGGCGTAGGCGTGCACGGCCGGGTTCTGCGTTACGCTGAACGTGGCCAGCTCGGGCCACTGGGGGTCCAGGTGAATCTCGTAGATGCTGTCGTGCTGGGGCTCGTCGGAGAAGTCGTACTCATTGAACACGCCGTTTACGGGCACCTTCACGTAGCGCGTGCGGGGCAGGTCGGCGGCGGATACGGCCGGGGCAGCGGCGGGCGCAGTTGGCAGCTGCACGGGCGGTATCAGGCTGTCGAACTCCTCATGCGGGGCGGCGGGACTGGTTACCGGGGCGGCCGGAGCAGCCGTGGGCGGCACCGGAGCCGGCGCGGGCGCTGCCGCCGGCACAGGCGGTGCTACCGGAGCCGGCGCAGGCGCTACGGGTTGCGGAGCCGGGGCCGGAGCGGCAGCAGCTACGTTGGCTTTCGGCGCGGTCTGGCGCTTCTGCAGTTCCTGCTCCACGCGCTGCTGAATCAATTGTTCCAGCTCGCGCAGCTGGGCCGGCGAGAACCGCTCGGCGGGCTTACCGCTGCTGCCGGGCGTTGTTTGCAGGGCCAGAATTTCGTCGCGGCGCTTGTCGATGCGGGCGCTCAGCTCCTTCTGAAATTCCCCGAGGCTCTTGCGCATCAGCGCGTACAGCACCAGACTCAGCAGGGCCAGAATCAGCCCCAGAGGGCCAAAAAACTTGTTCATCAGGCTTTCCCCGGCCCCGGATGCGGCGGCTGGTGTGGGAGTAGCCACGCCCGCCTCGTCCAGGCCCGCGTCGCCGGGGGCGGCAGCCGTGGCCTCGTCGGTGGTGGCGGTGGTATCGACGGTTTCGGTTTCGGCAGCCGCTTCGGCCGCGGGCAGGTCGCCGATGGGCGTGCCCTGGTCGAGGTAGTTTTTCAGGGCCGTTTCCAGCTTCGTTACGCCGGCCAGCCGGGCGGTATTGCCCTTGCGGGCGGGCGAGGTGCGCAGCCGGTTGATGATTTCGCGCACCAGCGTCTGCAGGCGGGAGTTATCCGAGCCCAGACCCTTGTACATCACGCCCTGCACCTCCAGCGGCTGGTACAGCGCCGAGTACACGCGCTGCTCATCGGCCTTGATGCTGCCGGCAAACTCCTTCAGCGGGCCGCCGCATTTCAGCTGGCTTTTCAGCTCGGGGTGGCCCGTGTCTTCATACACGAACTTGGCCGTAGCGCACCAGATTTGCACTTTGCGCTCCTCCAGCGTGGGCTGGCCGAGGGGCGTTTGGGCATGGCCGCCCGCCGCAAGCAGCAGCAGGCCGGTAAGCAAAGAAGCAACGCGGCGGGAAAGGGTCATAGGGTGTTGGGGTAGGAAGCGGGCTTTTTTTATTCGAATCAATGAATGTACTATTCGTCAGAGGCAACTACATGTGACAAGTCTTTGGGCCAACGACTATCATTCCTTATTGATTCTGAAATGAAGACATACTCCATGTGCATAACCTGCCCATTTTTCGTGAGTACACATTCATTCTTTAAGGCAATCTTTTTTATTGAATCTCCTACTTGCGCATTCTCTTCGAGCGTAGGGCTTAGCAAAGGAATATCGATAATTGAATCCTCCGTACGAATTTTGATGTAGCCTGTTTTTCGACGGTACTTTTCAATTATTACTCCCCTGTATTCGCTCCTGATATTCTTTGCATACACTTTTATATCACCTTCTTTTCCGCTGGAGTGCATGAAGTACACAAATACCCCGAAGGCTGTAAAAAATACTAGTTGCTTTACTGATCTTTTACCCATTTAGCTACGCCTGCAATTCGCGGCTTAGGTTGTATAGGGCCTGTTTCAGCGGCAGGAAGAACAGGGTTTCGGGCAGGGTTTCGTCGGAGGAAAGCTGGCGCTGGAACTGGTGCAGGCCCAGGCTCAGGCTGTCCTCGATTTCGCGGAGCAGGATGTCTTTTACGCGCTGACGGTCCACGTCCACGCCTACTTCGCGCAGGTAGGGCGCTACGTCGTCGCCTTCCAGCACCAGGGTGAGGTAGTTGCGCACGTTGTCGAGCACCGTGTTTTTCAGCTCGGCATCTACCTGGTTCAGCTTCAGGCGCTGCTGGTTGAGCTCGGTGCCTTCCACGGCGCCGCTGTACTTCACGGGCTTGATGTTGTCGTAGTCGGTGGTGGTTTTCTCCTCGAACAGCACGCCGCCGTTGGTGGTGGCTTCCTTGGGGTTGTCGGCCAGGATGACGCGGAAGTTGTGGGGCGGCTCCACGCCCGTCACGGCCTGGAAGATGGCCTTCGTAATCTTCTCAATGGCCACCAGGGAGCTGCCCCCGGCCAGCAGGCGCAGGTAAAGGCTGCCTTTGCCCGAGAAGCAGAGGTAGCGCGGCGTTTTCAGGCCGAGGTGCTTGGTGAGCTGGGCCGTGTGGTAGATGATGCTGGTGTAGTGCAGGTAGAACAGCACCCGCAACTGCCGGCCTTTGCCGAGGCCCAAGGCCTGGGTGAAACGCAGGGCATCATCGTACTTGAACAGCAGGCTGGTCACGTCGGCGGAGCCGAAATCGGTGTTGCTGAGGGCGGCGCGCAGGTAGCCTTTGTATTCCTGGTTTTGCTCGGAATCGGGCAGGCTTTCCACGTGGCCCACGCCGAGGCGTAGCAGACCGTTCTGCTTAGGCGCGCCCTGCACGCGGGCGTAGCCGTCGCCCCACAGGTCGTCGCCGGCGAAGCGGAACGAGGTGCTGTAGGCCGGCTTCTGGTCGGCGAAGAGCAGCAAATCGGTGGTGCCGCCGCCTATATCGATGTTGACCACGTTTTCGTCGCGGTTGGGCACTACCTGGTTGGTGGCGGTGAGGTAGTAGTACGGGGCCACCGACTCGGTGAGGCAGATGGTAGCGCGGCGCGTCTTGAACACCTGCTGGAACGACTCATCCCAGACCTGCTGGAACTGGTTGCGCAGGAACCCATCAAAACTCAGCGGCGCAAACCACACCACGCGGGTGTCTTCCAGAATACCGCCGTGCAGAGCTGCCTTGTGGCGCAGCAGCAGCAGAATTTCCCGGAAAAACGCCTCGATACGGGCCACACCCTGCGGGTCCAGCTCAGCCGACCATTTCAGGTTGGTCACGAACCGGTTCTGGGGCAGCTCGGCCGTGTTTTCGGTGTTGATGCTAAAGCCGATGTTGGTGTTGCTGAGCACCTTGGCCGGCTCGTTGGCGAACGACGTGGTTTCGCACACCGCCGTCCGAATCGGAAAC
The DNA here is from genome assembly GCF_027625995.1 of Hymenobacter yonginensis. Taxonomy (NCBI): domain Bacteria; kingdom Pseudomonadati; phylum Bacteroidota; class Cytophagia; order Cytophagales; family Hymenobacteraceae; genus Hymenobacter; species Hymenobacter yonginensis. Next base: position 4,359,109 of record NZ_CP115396.1, on the reverse strand, counting down.
TCATACACCGAGCCGCCTTCGCCCACGAACGAGGGCACAAACTCCCGGTTCTGCAGGGTGGCAATGTTGTCCCAGATCTGCCCGGCCCCGGTGCGGTAGCGCTGGGCGGCCGAAAGGCCCTGGTCGGCTACCGGCGCGTGCAGCCATTCTACCTGCACATCGGCCTCGCCGATGGTGAGGGGGCGCGGGTGGGCACTCGGCGAATCGGCGTAGGCAATGTGGGTGTTGGTGGTGCCGAAGTCGACGGCAAACGTGAAGCGACGGGTGCCGCGGTCCAGCTCGCGCCAGCGTGGCACCAGCAGGCCCCGGGCTGGCTCCGCCCCGATGGTGGCGGGCGGGCAGGTCAGCTCAGCCAAGTCGAAATGGGTGCCGGTGACTTCGTAATACGTGCTGCCAGCGGTGGCCATGCTCTTCTGGGTGCGCTCATAGCGGGTGGCGCGACGGGCGGCTCCCTGCTCCGTGATTCGCTCCCCGTTCACGAAGAACGTGAGGTCGTAGCGGCGGTTGAGCATGGTGGGCGCGTTGTCGGCATCCACCAGCATCACTTTGTAGAGGTCGTTGTACTCGGGCTGGTAACGCACCTTGTAGAACGGGAACACGCCCACGCCCACGGCGGCTTTCACAATGCGGCCCTTCTCCAGAATCTCACGGCCCTGGGCGTCCTTGGGGTTCTGCGGATTGTGGTAGTAGCTGCGCTCGAAGGTGATGAAGCGGCCTGCCTGCACCGGCACCCGCAGCTGCACGCGCACGTGGCTCAGGTCGATGGTGAAGGTGAGCAGCTCGGCCAGCTCGTTCTCGGTGAAATACTCGAAAAACGCCTGTTTCAGCGGCAGCAGATACGGAAATCGCGCCCGGCCCTGACCATCAGCCCCATACTGGAAGGTGACTTTGCCGGTGTGGAAGCGCTGGGTATTCAACTCGTAGGGCAGCTCCACCAGGGAGTCTTCCAGCAGGTCGCCTACCGTGAGGTAGGGGTACTTGAAGCCTTTGCCGGGCAGCACGCGGCTTTCCAGCGCCACTTCATCGTAGTACGGTACCGGCGTGCGGTCGTCCCAAGGCTGGCCATTGAGGTAGTTGGCGCCAGGCATCGTCAGGTTCGGGCGCAGCACCAGGGGGCGCGGCCGGCCCGTCGTCGATTCGCGGGTGGGCTGGATGAACAGGTCGGAGCTGGTCACGGCCGACTGGTCGGCGCGGCCGGGCAGGGGCACGCCTTTCACGCTCACCAGGTTGCCCTGCACGTCGGCCAAGGCCGGGTAGCGGGCGGCAAACTGCTGGGCGCTCCGGTCGCCCTGCATCTGGAGCTGGTTGATTTTTGAGCGGTCGAGGCCGGCGTACACGCTGCCGGCAAACTCGCGGCGCTGCAGCTGCGGATAGGCCAGAAACAGCTCATACACGAACTCCCGGAACTGCGGGTCGCGGTCTTCGAGCAGCACGGTCTGCTGGTCGAAGTAGTGGCCGCGGGCCTGGGGCCGCTCCAAGTCCAGGGGCTTCACGGCGGGGCCGGTGAACAGGATCGTGAGCGGCGAGGTACCGCCCAGCAGGCGCGTGCCTCCCGCCAGTTCCGGCGACTCATAGTACACCAGATACATATCCGAGAAGTCGCGGAACCGCTCGTCCTGCATGTATAGCTGCAGGGTTTCGCCCAGCAGGCGCGTACCCTCGTCCTGCCGCATCCGGCGGATTTCGGCCTCGGCATTCCAGCGGCGCAGCGTGATTTTGCGGCCGGCCTGGGTGTAGAGGTGGTAGTTGTAGAGCAACTCCAGCAAATCCCAGAAGTGCGTGGTCAGCTCGTGGTACACCGAGCCGGGGTTGCGCTGCCCCTCCCGGGCCAGAAAGTCGAAGGCCGTTTCAAACAGGTGCATCCGCGCAAACGGCGTCGGGATACTCACGGCTAGGTTGCGCGACTTGCCGCCCGCGGGGTCGGTCACGGTATTGATTTCGGTGCTGGTAACGGGGGCGGTTTTCTGCCAGCCCTGCACCTGCTGGGAGCCGTTGTTATGTAAGCGAAGGACTTTGGCCATTCTATTTCACTTTTGCGCAGGACTTCATCCTATTTGAAAAACATATCTGTTGCTGCATCTATCATATGTAGCAGGAACTTCTATCTCCTGTAATTCAAAAAATCGGGTAAACCACTTAATAAAAACCGCATAGACACCTTCTTCCTGATAGTCGCAGTGGCTGAAATCGAGCTTGGTTATATCAATTACGATACGCTTGTCACCCAGAATTTCTCTGGCAATCGGCTCGATTCGGTTTACTGCTTTTATGAAAAAACTATTCTCATTATCCGTCAGAACAATCCCTGATTTATTCCTCACACTTACACCAGATTCGGCTACTACAACATCTGCAGAATCGAGAAGCACATCATTGACGATTGTTCCCCAAGCACCCATACATATCGAAATACCCCAGCTGCTTTTAAGCACTTGGTATGTGACTTCCAAATATGCAGGCAAGGTCTTGGGACTTGACATTACACCACCTTCACCTTCTCCTCAAACGCCTTATCCGTCACATCATAGAACAGCTCCAGCAGCTTGCGGAAGTTGTCGGGTTCCTGGATGGACTTCTCGGTTTTGTTGAGGTTGTCGAGCAGGTAGTTGTGGCTGAGGCCCTTGTTGAAGAAGTCGTTCCACTTCTTTTCCACCGGCTTGCCCAGGATCATGGCGTTAAAGTCGTCGGTTTGGAGGTCGAAGGGGCGGAAGGCGCGGCGGTTCTGGGCCAGCTCTTGCAGCCACTGATCCACGCCCATGTCCTGGCTGTGCAGGAAGGTGTTCAGCTCCCGGAAGATGGGCTCGTTGCGCATGGCGTAGTCCAGCTTCAGGTTGTCGGCGTAGGGCGCTTTGTCGGTGGGCAGGTGCTGCTTGTGGTAGCGCGTGAAGTACAGGAACTGCGTGAGCTGCTTGGCCATGATTTCCCGCGTCTCATCGGGCAGGTGGCTGAACTGGATTTCCGGTGAGTCGGTCTGCAGACCGTACTCGTGGAAGTGCGGACCGCCGGTGCGCAGCTCGGCGGGCGAGTAGCGCATGAAATCCACGATGCTCAGGGCTGCCAGCAGCTCAATTACGTGGGCCTTGTTCTTCTGCTGGGTGCCGCCGGGCTGGTTTTCGTAGGGCGTGTCGGGCGTGTCGGCGAGGTAGTACAGCGCGTCGAGGCCCTGCAGGTTGTGCTCGTAGTAGCTGAGCGCCGCCTTGGTTTTGGTGAGGAAGTTGTTGGAGTCGATAACGGCGTTGTCCTCGCTCTGGAGGGCGAAGTAGGGCATCACCGTCACGGCGCCGGTGGGCGCGTCGCGCAGGTAGCGGGCGTTGCTGAGGCGGGTGTTCGTGTCCTTCAGGTTCTTGAGCATCAGCGGGAAACCCGCCGCGCCCGTGCCGCCGAAGATGCTCGACACGAAGAATACCCGGTCGCCATCCTGGAAGTTATCGGCGAAAAACCGCATTTCCGGGCTTTCCACCAGCTTATTCAGCACAATGCTGCCCACGTTCGGGGAGCCGCGGAAGCCAATGGTCAGCGGGCTTTCCAGGTTGTCCTGGGTGAACAGCAGATCCACCAGCCCCTTCGAGTCCACGCTCAGACCGTCGTAGCTCAGGTACTGCCGGAAGCTTTGGTTGATGCCGCCGAAATCGAAGATGAAGGTGTCTTTCACCGAGCCGTTCACGTCTTGCGAAATGCCGCTCAGCGTGCTGATATCGGTCTTGAAGAAGCCTTCTTCGCGGGGACCGAGGCGCTTGTAGATCTGCTGGTAGCTCTGCAGCAGCTGCACCGTACGGTTCATGTCGCCGTTGTGCGCGTCGGGGTCGATGATGATGGGCACTACCCGGTCGCAGTTGGGCAGCTCCACGCCCGCCGCCAGCAGCATCGTGAGCGAGCGAATCACGCGGGAACCCGTGCCGCCAATGCCGAATAAAAAGAGTTTAGCCATGAGTTGCTGATGTTGAACGAAACTCCCCTCATCAGCTGAGGAGGGGACGTTCAGCCGCAAGGCTGAACTGGGGTGGCTGGCTCGTTGCTGATGTTGTTTAATGGAACGATTTCGCTCTGCATCGTCCAACGATTATCAACCACCCCTAGCCCCTCCTTTCCAAGGAGGGGAACTAGCTTTTAGCTTTAGTTCTAAAACGGTGTCGTGCTGGCGTTGGTGGAGGCGCGCTTGAGCAGTACCGAGAACAGGAAAAACCAGAACAAGCCCAGGATGGCGTTCCAAGTGGCCAGCCAGTAGATGTAGCTGTGGTCGGTGACCTGCTGGGCGTTGGTCTGCCAGATGGTGACGAAGAAGGCAATCAGCGCATTCAGCCCCAGAAACAGCGCCCAGTGCCGGCCCTTGTTAAAGGTAGCCACGCCCATAGCCCGGTTGATGAGCAGGTAAAACACCACCACCAGCCCCAGCGAAACGCCCAGGTTCAGCAGCCCCAGGTTGGGGAAGATAACGTCGCGGTACACGGGGGTGTCGGCGGGTGGTTGGGGGGCGCCGATGAGTTCGTAGAGGAAGCGGAAGAGTGCTTTCATGAAAGGAAGTAACGCGAAGTTCCCCTTCGCGAGTGGTGGAACGATACGACGAGGGGCGAAATTGTCAGTAGTGCGAAGCTTTTGCTTTGCGCGGTGTTGAACGACTATCGTGCCAAGTAATGTGGCGCTCAGTGTGCGTTTGTACGCGGCTATACGCGAAGCAAAGGCTTCGCGCTACTGCTTATGCTGCTACTCGGCGGGCTGCACGGTCAGGGGCAGCTCAAACACCGGGCGCTTCTCCCCGGCTGCCTGCGGCTCCAGTCCGTCGAGCAGGGAGCTGAGGGCGAAGGTTTTGGGCGCGGGCGTGCCGTCGTTGCGGGTGGTCCACTGGGCTACCCAGGCGGGGCGCTGGTCCTGGAGGCGCAGCACCAGCGGGCGGGCCGCTTTGGGCGCTTTCGTGAGGCGGATTTTGGCGAAGTGCGTGAACTTGCTTTCCGGGCCGCTGCTGGCCTTGGTCTGGGCCGAGGCGGCCTGCAGGTCTAGCAGCTTGGCGTCGGTGTCCACGCCCTGCAGGGTCAGGTTCTGCTTGAGGTAGGCTACGTCGCGGTACTGGCCGGGCAGCTGGCCCAGGTTCAGCCCCACTACAAACTCCACCGGCTGCTGCGCCGAGGCTTCCGATACGGCCACCACGCGGTAGGCGTCGGCGGTGCGCTTGCTGGCCCCGGCGTCGCCGTAGTACCAGCTCCCCTTGTTCTGGAACTTGCTCAGCAGCGAATACGCCGGCCGCGGATACGTGACGCCGAAGTGGGCCTGCTTGGCGGGCTGCTGCTCCAGCAGGGCGGCATCAAACTGCCGCACGGCCGCCGCCGGCCCCAGCACCCAGATGTAGTAGGGTATTTCGGTGTCGCAGCAGGCAGTTTTTTTGCCGGCCGCCTTCAAAGCCGGGTAGTACGTGCCCCGGAAATCCGAGGTGTAGCCGTACACCGACACGGCCATTTCCGGCTGCGCGCCGTTGCGCTGGAGGGCATCGGTGATGTCGGTTTTGATGTAGGGAATGGCTCCGGCGTTTTTCGGGGAGTAAATAAAGTCCGAAATCAGCACGCTCACGGTGCCGGGCTGGTAGTAGCGCGTCATCAGCGTATCGAGCACGGCGGGCAGCTCAGTACTTTTGGCGGGCTGCTGAATGCCGCTGCGCACCGTTGCCGAAATGCCCTGGTACGTATCGGCGTAGGGCTTCTCCTTGATGCGGAAGAACGCCTTTTTCCGGGCGGCCGGCGTCCGGTTGATTTCCGAAAGCAGCTGCGCCACGTGTTGCTGAAACTGGGTATTCTCGCCGCTGGCCCCGGTTTTGGGCATGAAGCCTTCCATCGAGCCCGACACTTCCAGAAACACGTTCACAGCCTGCAGCGGCTGGGCAGCGGCGCCACTGACCACATCAGCAGCTTCTTCGGGAGCGTCGGGTGCAGACGTAGCGACCGGCGCAGAGGCAGCCGGAGTCTCCGTTTTGACATCAGTAGTGGCCGCTCCTTCTTCCGATTTCATATCGGAGCGGGAGTAGCAGCCGGGCAGCAGCAGCAGCGTCAGGCCCAGGGCGGGCAGCAGGCGGGGAAAGGAGGTCGGGTAGCGCATCGGGCTAAAGTAACGACAATCTACCCGCAGCGGATACATGAACGGTGAAATGGTGAGGTGGTGAAATAGTGAGTTGGATGTTCCGCTTGCGTAGGTAACGCCGTCAGAACATCCAACTCACTATTTCACCACCTCACCATTTCACCGCCTAGCTGTAGTCGATTTCTGTGTTGTCGCCGATGTTGAGGCTGTGGCGGGTGCCGCGGAACAGGGCGTCGGAGCCCACGATACAGTCGTGCATGACAGCGGAGCGCAGTTCGGAGTAGGAGCCGATGATGGAGTCGGTCAGGATGGTGTTCTTGACGATGGTCCGGTCGCCGATGGCCACGTTGGGGCCGATGATGGACCCCGAAATTTGGCAGTCGTGGCCGATACTGACGGGCGGGATGATGATGGTATCCGGAAACTCGGGGTACTCGCGGCGCTTCAGGAACTCGGGGCGGTTGAGCAGGCGGGCGTTGGCTTCCAGAAGACTCTCCTTCCGGCCGCAGTCAAACCAGTTATCCACCGACGTAGTCGTCATTTCGGCCCCGTCCTGAATCATGAGCATGAGGGCATCCGTGAGCTGAAACTCGCCGTGGGTGCGCTGGTCCTGGTCGATGATGCGCTCCAGGGCCGAGGCCAGCCAGTCGGGGTTGGCAATCTTGTACAGCCCCACCATGGCGTAGTTGGACTTCGGAATGCGCGGCTTCTCCACCACTTTCGTCACGCGGCCACCGGCGCCAGTTTCCACCAGCCCAAACAACGAAGGAGTCTTCACTTCTTTCACGGCCAGCACGTTGCCGGGCATGGCCATCATATGCGGCAGGTCAATGTCCACGATGGTGTCGCCGAGCAAAATCAGGATGCCGTCCTGCTCGTGGCGGAATTGCTCCCGCGCCAGCCAGAGGGCGTGGGCAATGCCTTCGCGCGGCTCCTGCACTACAAATGAGCACCGTAGCTGCGGATACTGGCGGCGCACGTAGCTCTCAATCTTTTCGCCGAGGTAGCCGATGATAAAGACAAACTCCTGAACGCCGGCCACGCTCAGCCGGTCGATGATGTGCCCCAGGATGGTGTTGCCGGCTACCGGAACCAGGGATTTGGGCTGCGTGTGCGTGTGCGGGCGCAGGCGCGACCCAATGCCCGCGACGGGAATAATGGCTTTCATGAATTACTGGCGTGGCGTAAGTCCGCAAAATAGCGAATCGGGGCGGGAGCAGCGCGCAACACAACCGCTGCGGCGCGAATTCGTACTTTGCCGGCAGAAGGCCGCCTGTTTCAGCGTGCCCGGCCTTGTTGCCGGCACCGGCCACCCTCTTCCTACTCTGTTTTCTCTCCCTTTCATTTCTTTCCTACTCTTTATGAAACGCTTTCTTCTCTACTTTGCCGGCCTAGTGCTGCTACTCTCCCAGTCGTCGTGCGGCTACAATGGCATGGTTGAGCGCGACCAGGCTGTTAAATCGCAGGTTGGCAACGTGCAGAGCGCCTACCAGCGCCGCTCCGACCTGATTCCGAACCTGGTGAACACCGTGAAAGGCGCCGCCAATTTCGAAAAGTCGACCCTGACCGAGGTGATTGAAGCCCGGGCCAAAGCCACCAGCGTGCAGCTGAACGCCGACAACCTCACGCCCGAAAACCTGAAGCAGTTCCAGGAAGCCCAGTCGCAGGTGAGTGCCGGCCTGGGCCGCCTGCTGGCCGTTTCAGAAAACTACCCCGAGTTGAAGGCTAACGCCAACTTCCAGGAGCTGCAGGCCCAGATTGAGGGCACCGAGAACCGCATCAACGTAGAGCGCAACAAGCTCAACACCGTCACCAACGACTACAACGGCTTCGTGAAGTCCTTCCCGAACAACATTTTCGCGGGGATGTTCGGCTTTGCCGAAAAACCATACTTCGAGGCCGACGCTGCCGCGCAGAAGGCGCCTACGGTTCAGTTCTAATGTAGTGCTTAGGGCCTAGGGCTTGGGGCCTGATGCTTAAGGCTTGGCAGCCAGGGGTCGGCTTTTTTGACCGTTATGCTGCCGGGCACTATCCACCAGTTTCTAAGCCCTAAGCAATAATCCCTAGGCACCAAGCACTAAAACATGAACAACCCTCTCACCGCAGAGCAGGAAAAGGCCTTGGTAGAGGCCATCCGGCAGGCTGAAATCCTGACCTCGGGCGAAATCCGGGTGCACCTGGAAGACCATTGCCCCACGCCCGACCCGCTCGACCGGGCGGCGCAGGTGTTTGCCGAGCTCAACATGCACAAGACGGCGCAGCGCAACGGCGTGCTGTTCTATCTAGCCTGGCAGAGCCGGCAGTTCGCCGTCATCGGCGACGCTGGCATCAATGCGGCTGTACCCGACGACTTCTGGGAAACCACCAAGGAAAACGTGCTCCAGCTGTTTCGGCAGGAGAAATACGCGGGCGGGCTCGAAAACGGCATCCGGCTGGTGGGCGAGCAGCTCCAGCGCTATTTCCCCTACGACGCCGCCACCGACCAGAACGAACTCGACGATTCCATTTCCTATGGTGGTGGCACGCCCCAGCCTCCCCGCAAATGACACACTCCCTCGTATTACGGCCGCCGCTCTGGCTGCGGCCGCTTCTGGTAGCGCTGCTGCTGGCGGTCTGCTGGGCCGGCGTGGCCCAGCAGCTACCCCCGCGCCCCAACCCACCGCGCCTCGTCAATGACCTGGCCGGCATGCTGCGGCCGGATGAGGTGCAGGCGCTCGAGCAGAAGCTGGTGGCTTACAACGACTCCACATCTTCGCAGATTGCCGTTGTGACCGTGCCCACGCTGGGCGGCGACGACATTGCTAACTTTGCGCAACAGCTCTACGAGAGCTGGGGCATTGGCCAGAAAGGCAACAACAACGGCGTCCTGATTCTGATTGCGGAGCAGGAACGCAAGGCCCGTATTCAGCCTGGCTATGGCCTGGAAGGTGCTATTACTGATGCATTGTCTAAGCGCATTATCACTAATACCATAGTTCCAGCGTTCCGCGAGAAGCAATATTACGTTGGCATTGACAAAGCGGCAGACCAGCTGATTGCGTTGGCAGCAGGTGAATACAAGGCCGACCAGACTCAGGCTCCGGCCCGCACCCGCGCCAACGACAGCAGCGGCTCCGGCTGGCTGTTCTGGCTGATTATCGGGGCGCTGGTGCTGTTTATGCTGCTCCGTAACCGCGGCGGTGGCGGCGGTAACGGGCGCAACCGCGGCTTCGGGGGCGGCATGATTCCGCCCATCATCTTCGGCGACTTCAGCGGCGGCCGTGGCACCTTCGGGGGCGGCGGTGGCTTCGGCGGTGGTGGGGGCGGCGGATTCGGCGGATTCGGCGGCGGCAGCTCCGGCGGCGGCGGCGCCTCCGGCGACTGGTAGACGAATAGTTGAGCAAAAAAGTAGCTGAGTGATTGAGTAGCTGAGTGGTTGTTCTGGTGCGCACTATGCGGGCACCAGAACAACCACTCAGCTACTTTTTTGTGGCCCTATGGCTCAGCTACACCTCTACGAACTGAATGTCCAGCTACTTCGCCACTCCTTTATATCCTTTTTAATCAGCAACTCAGCTACTCAGTCACTCCCTTGTAGACCGGCAGCTCGTAGAACGGGCGCAGCAGCTGCACTACGTCCAGGGCGTCGGCCAGGGCCTGGTGGGCTACTGTGTCGTCTTCGAAGCCGGCACGGGCCTTGCAGATCTGCATGGTGGGCAGGCGGGTGTCTTTGCGCCAGTTGAGGTAAAAGGCGGCCGGATCGAGCATGGCTGGTTCGGCCCGCACCAGGCGGCCGTAGCCGGGCAGCTGGCGCAGAAAGCCTAGGTCGAAGGAGGCAATGTTTTTGCCGGCCATCGTCACGGCTACGCAGTCTTTTTTATCGGTTTTGAAGCCCTGATCCAGCAGAAACTCCCGCAGTTGGGGCAGCAGCTCATCGGGGATGCACAGCTCGGGGTTGGGCTCTTTGCGGGCCAGTTCCTGCAGCAATCCGGCATTGAGGGCCAGCGCCCCGGCCGTACCGGTTAGCTCCGGATGCCGCACCACCCGGCGAAACGCTGGCAGTTCGTTTAGCGGCAGCAGGTGCCGGGTGTTTTCCACCACGGCGGCCAACTCCAGAATCTGGTGACGTTCAGAGTTGCCGCCGGTGGTTTCAAGGTCAAGGGAGATGTAGCGCATAGGAGCTTGCTTACGGCATACTATACGGCTGGTTAGAGCCATACCGCCTGCCTCCGTAAATCTGCACTGACATTGATCAGAATGCTGTAAGCAAGCTATATATATAGCTAACACAATAAAAAGCAACACCTTATGCCCTGCTCATTTTCTTTCTTTTATACTCATCAGTCAATCTCAACTACCTATATTTACAAATCACCACATGCCATTGCCTTCACTATACTCCTGCAAGGCACAGGTACTATCTCGCAAATTATTCTCCCGTAGTTTCTTATGCTTCGAACCATACTACTCATTGCTTTGCTTGCGGCTGCTTGCCCATCCTTCTGTCAGCAGCGGCCTGATAGTACTGCCCTGACTTATAGTCCGGCAGCCTCTATCAAACAAGACTATTATAAAGATGAAATAGGCCTAACTAAATTATATAACGGATCTGAATATATTGATTACACCAAGCTTTATGCTGCCATCAAAGGGCACCAGTTTTTCTTATCAGACCAGAAGCTAAACGGCAGCGTCACGTACGACAATCATTTATTCGAAAACATAAAAATAGCTTACGACATAGCACGCAACCAGGTAGTTGTACAACATGCTAATAATCCATTTACGCTGAAACTCATTAATAGGAATATACAGAATTTCACTATCGACGGTCATTATTTTCAACGCATAGTAGCTGATAGCAGCAAGCAGACAGTAGTCAGAACAGGGTTTTATGAATTGTTATCAGACAAAAGCTTCAGAATTTTTGCCCAACGGAAGAAGGGCACTCTGGAAAGAATAGATCAACAGAAAATCACCTTGGAATTCACGCCTGAAACCCGCTTATACTTGGAAAAATCTGGCGTTTTCTATGATATTAACAGCAAGAAAAACCTTATCCTGGCGATAGGAAGCAAAGAAGATAATTTGAAAAAATATGTCAAGAGCAATAAGCTTAAATTTGATATAAAGCGAAGAGAATCCAGCGTTATAAGTACTGTAAATTATTTTGAACAGTTGTCTCAATAAGCGACGCTTTCATTTATCTACCTGATTTTTTCGTTATGATGCATTTCTATCGACGGTTACTGCTATTGCTGCTATGCCTAACCGGAGCAGGGCGCGGAGTGAGTGCCCAGCAAAGGCCGCTGGACCGGGTGAGCGGCCGCTTCGACCATACGCTGTTCATCGATTTTGTGCGGCAGCTGGAAACCCAGGTGCCTACGCGTTTTTTCTTTGAAGAAGCCGCCGTCGATAGTGTTTTTGTGACGCTGGAGGCCCGCGACGAACCCGTGGAAGCCGTGGTAACGCGGGCCCTGCAGGGCACGGCCTTTTCGTGGGTGGCCGACGAGGAGCACCGCATATTTATCACCGCCGGCCCGCGCATCAGCACAGAGCTGCCGGCCGACTTTTTCCGCCCCGGTACCAGCGGCGCCCCCGCTGACCTTGCTTCTGACGAGCCGCCGCCGGCTACCACGGTAGCAGGCCGGGCGCGCTACGTGCGTGAGGCCGAAGTACGGCTCTACGAAATTGGCGCCGGGGGTTCCGGCAGCGGGCGGGCGACGCTGGCGGGGCACATCCGGGACCTGAAATCGGGGGAGCCCACTATTGGGGCGACCATTTACGTTGGCGCAACCGGCGTGGGCACCAGCACCGACCAGTTCGGCTACTACTCGCTCACGCTGCCCACGGGCCGCCACGAGCTCAATATCCGGGGCATTGGCATCAAAAACACCCGGCGGCAGGTGATGCTGCGCTCCAGCGGCAAGCTGGAAATTGAGGTAGAGGAGGACATCACCCCGCTGAAAGAGGTGGTGATTGAGGCCGAGAAAGACAAAAACGTGTCGGGGATGCAGATGGGCCTGGAAAAGCTCGACATCAAGACGATGCGGCAGGTGCCCACGGCGTTCGGCGAAACCGATATTCTGCGGGTGGTGCTTACGCTGCCCGGCGTGAAGTCGGTGGGGGAAGGCAGCACCGGCCTCAACGTGCGCGGCGGCGGCACCGACCAGAACCTGATTCTGTTCAACGGCACGACCATCTACAATCCGTCGCACCTGTTCGGCTTCTTCTCGGCCTTCAACCCCGATATTCTGCAGACAGTGGAGCTGTACAAGAGCGGTATTCCGGCCAAGTACGGCGGCCGGTTGTCGTCGGTGCTGGAAATTAAGACGCGTGAGGGCAACAAAAAGAAGCTGGCAGGCTCCGGCGGCATTGGGCCGCTCACCAGCCGCCTGACGCTGGAAGGCCCCATTGTGAAGGACAAGAGCGCCTTTATCGTCAGTGGCCGGGCCAGCTACTCCGACTGGCTGCTGCGCCGGCTTGATAACAGCAGCTTCCGGCAGAGTGCCGCCGCCTTCTCGGATGTTTCGGCGCACGTCAACCACCAGATCAACGAGAAAAACACGCTCTACGCCACCGGGTATCTGAGCTCCGACCGGTTCCGGCTGGCCAGCGACACCACCTATCAGTACCAGAACCGCACGGCCAGCCTGAAATGGCAGCACAACTTCAGCAACCAGCTGTACGGCGTGCTTACGGGCGCTTACAGCGGCTACGCCTACGATATCAGCAGCGAGAAAAACCCGGTCAATGCGTCGCGGCTGCAGTACGACATCAACCAGAACAGCCTGCAGGCCGACTTCAGCTACTTTCCCAATGCCAAGCACACCATCGATTTTGGGGTCAGCTCGCTGTTTTACACCATTTCGCCCGGCAGCCTGTTGCCGCGCGGCGAAAGCTCGCTAATTGCCCGAAAGGTTCTGCCCAGGGAAAAGGCGCTCGAAAGCGCCCTGTACATTTCCGACCGGATTGATCTGACGCAACGCCTGTCGCTCTCGCTGGGGCTGCGCTACTCGCTCTTCCAGGCGCTGGGTCCGCGCGACGTGTACGGGTACGACCCTGGCCTGCCGAAGTCCACCAGCACCATTGCCGACACCACCCGCTACGGCTCCGGCAAGGTGCTGGCCACGTACCACGGCCCCGAATACCGGGTATCGGCCCGCTACTCGCTTTCCGAGAATTCTTCCGTGAAAGCCAGCTTCAACCGCACGCGCCAGTACATCCATCAACTGTCGAACACAGCCTCGGTGTCGCCGGCTGACATCTGGAAGCTGAGCGATTCGCACGTGCGGCCCCAGGTCGGCGACCAGGTGTCGGTGGGCTACTACCGCAACTTCAAAGCCAACACCATCGAGACGTCGGTGGAAACCTACTACAAGTCGTTGCGCGACTTCGTGGATTATAAAAGCGGGGCCACGCTGCTGCTCAACGACCACATTGAAACCGACATTGTGAATGCACTGGGCAAGGCCTATGGGGTGGAGCTGATGGTGAAGAAGCTCACCGGCAAGCTCAATGGTTGGGTGAGCTACACGTACTCCCGCTCGCTGGTGCAGGTGAATGCGGGCACCACGGCCGAGATGATCAACGGCGGCCGCTACTACCCCAGCAACTTCGACAAGCCGCACGACGTGACGATGATCGGCAACTACCGGTTCAGCCGCCGCTTTAGCACCTCGCTCAATTTCACTTACAGTACCGGCCGGCCCATTACACTGCCACTGGCCAAGTACTACGTTGCCAACTCCCTGCGCGTGTACTACTCTGACCGCAACGCCTACCGCGTGCCCGACTACTACCGGGCCGACCTGGCCCTGAACATTGAGGGCAACCACAAGGTGAAAAAGCTGGCCCACAGCTCCTGGACGGTTGGGGTGTATAACCTGACCGGCCGCCAGAATCCGTATTCCATCTACTTCAAGGCCGAGGAAGGCAAAATCAATGGCTACAAGCTGTCGATTTTCGGCCGCCCGATTCCGACTGTCACCTATAACTTCCGATTCTAGATGCGCGCTATCCTACCCCTGCTTGCTCGTTTATCGTTGTTGTGGAGCCTGCTGCTCGGCAGTTGCATCGAGCCCTACCTACCGGAAGATATCGGCTCGACCCGCAGCTTTCTGGTGGTCGATGGCTTCATCAACCTCAGCGGCCCAACCACCATCCGCCTGTCGCGCACCTACGACGTGAAAGCCGGGGGCCAGCCGCCCGCCGAGCTGCGGGCCGCCCTGTATATCGAAGCCGAAAACGGCCAGCGCTATCCTTTGGCTGAAGGGGCGGACGGCGTGTATACGGCCGCACCGCTGCCGCTGGTAGCGGGCAACCTGTACCGGCTGCATATCACTACCGCGGCCGGGCTCATGTACGCTTCAGAATTTGTGCAGGCCAAAGCCACCCCGCCCATCGACAGCGTGACGTGGCGCCCCAGCGCAGACGGCCTGACCGTGTACGTGAATGCCCACGACGACACCCGAGCCACGCAGTACTACCGCTGGGAGTTCCAGGAGACCTGGGAAATCAAGCCGCTGCTAGTGCCCACCGTGGCCTACATCAACCGCTCGATGCGCCCGATAGTAACGCCTTACCCGGAGCTTTGCTGGGCCAGCCAGCTGTCGACGCCTATCCGGCTCAGCAAAACCACGGCCCTCACCCAGGATGTGGTGGCCGATTATCCGCTTATTTCCATCAGTACTACCAGTCAGCGCCTGCTGCGCAAATACAGCATTCTGGTGAAGCAGTACGCCCAGACGCCGCAGGAGTACCAGTACTGGGAGCAGCTCCAGAAGAACACCGAGAACATCGGAACCTTGTTCGACCCGTTGCCGTCGCAGCTTACCGGCAACGTGAAGTGCCTCAACGACGGCCAGGAACTGGCCCTGGGATACGTAGGCGCGCACGGCATCAGTGAGCAAAGACTCTTCATCGACCGCGACCAGCTGCCGCGGGCCTGGCGCCCCCTGACCGGCTACGAGGACTGCATTCCGCCTGATACCGTGGAGCTGCCTGCTATCCACAACGTCTTCGGGGGCAACAAGGTGGTACCCGTGCGGGCTGTGTATACGACAGGCGGCGCATTGCGGGGCTACACTTCCGCCACCAAAGACTGTGTGGACTGCCGGCTGCGGGGAACTTCCGTCCGGCCCAGCTTCTGGCAATAAGCAGTGCTGTTATTATGTCCTTATGCTAATGGCTATTCCTTTTTCTCGATTGCGCCGCAGTTGTCGGCTGCTGTTCCTGCTACTCGTGGGGTTGTTTGCAGGGGCCAGCGCCTACGGTCAGACAACTGACTTCAGCTCACTTGCCCGCCAGTTTTCCAGCTATCAGCAGAAGGCCGTACCGGAAAAGCTGTTTCTGCACCTCGACCGGCCGCTATACCTGAGCGGCGAAACCATGTGGTTTAAGGCCTATACCGTGGATGGCACCCACAACCGCCCGCTGGCCATGAGCAGCGTGGCCTACGTGGAAGTGTTGGACGCCCGCAATACGCCCGTGCTGCAAACCAAGATTGCGCTGGCCCAGGCGACCGGGTACGGCTCGTTCCTGCTACCCGCCAGTATGCCGTCGGGCACCTACCAAGTGCGGGCCTACACCAGCTGGATGAAGAATTTTGGGGCGGAGTCCTTCTATCAACAGGCCGTGACGGTAGTCAATACGTTCACGACGGCAGGCGCCCAAGCGGCCAAGGATTCCGTAGCCTACGACGTGCAGTTTTATCCGGAGGGCGGCAACCTGGTAGCGGGCCTCAGCAGCAAGGTGGCTTTTAAGGCCGTGAATGCCGCGGGCCAGGGCGTGGTAGTTGAGGGCCGCGTGCTCAACCAGCAGAACAAGCCCGTGGCTACCTTCCGGACGCTGCGCCACGGCATGGGCAGCTTTATGTTAACGCCCGAAGCAGGCGCCACCTACAAGGCCATCGTGACGGTGCGCAACGGGCCAACCATCAGCCGGGACTTACCGCGGGCCTTTCCGCAGGGCGTGGTGATGCGCCTGGAGCGCACTGCCTCGCGGCAGCTCACCATTGCCGTGCAATCGACGCAGAAGCAACCGGAAGCCGTGTTTCTGCTGGCGCACGCACGCCAGCAGGTGGTAGTGGCGGCGCAGAGCCAGCTTATCAATGGGCAGGCTACTTTCACCGTCGATGCACAACAGCTGCTCCCCGGCGTGTCGCACTTTACTGTGTTTGGGGCTAACCAGCAGCCGCTGTGCGAACGGCTGTTCTTCCAACCACCGCCGCCGCCCCTGGCCATTACGGCGGTTGCTGATCAGCAGGCCTACCCTACCCGCGGCAACGTGCGCATTGCCGTAGCCACCCCCGGCGCCACAGATTCCCGGGCCAACCTATCGATGGCGGTGTATCGGCTGGATTCTCTGAGCGCCAAAACGGGGCCGGACATCCACAGCTACCTGCAGCTCACCGCCGACCTGCGAGGCAGGGTGGAACACCCGGAGTACTACCTGCAGTCCACGGCCCCGGACCTGCCGGAAGCTACCGACAACCTGATGCTGACGCAGGGCTGGAGCCGCTTCAAATGGGAGCAGGCGCTGGCCGCTATCCCACCGGTTTTCACGTACCTGCCGGAGCTGCACGGCCCGGTTGTGGAGGGCCGGGTGCTGCACCCGGTCAGCGGCCAGCCCGTGGCAGGCATCACCACGTATCTGTCGTCGCCGAGCCTCATCGTACGGCTCAACAATGCCGTCAGCGACGCCAAGGGCCGGGTACGGTTTGAGATGAACGACCTATACGGGCCGCGTGACTTGATCATGCAAACCAACCCGGCCCAGGACAGCACCTGCCGCCTGGAAATTCTGCCGGCTTTTGCCAGCCAGTACACCCCCGCCTTCCCCATGGCAGCCGCACCCGCCCTCCGGCTGCAGCCCAGCTATGCCGCGCGCCACCTGCAGGCGCAGCTGCAAACCCAGTATTTCGGGAAATACCGCAACCGGTATACCCCACTTCGGCCCGACAGCGCCGCCTTCTACGGCTCGCCCGACGAGACCTACCTGCTGGACAAGTACACGCGCTTCAAGGTGATGGAAGAGGTGATGCGGGAGTACGTACCGGGCGTCATCGTCAGGATCCGGAAAGACGGCTTTCATTTCCTGGTCATAGACAAGGTAAACCAGACCGTATTGGATGAAAACCCGATGGTGCTGCTGGACGGTGTACCCGTGTTCAACATCAACAAAATCATGGCGATGAACCCGCTCAGCATTCGCAAGCTGGATGTCATTGATGCGCGCTACTTCCACGGTTCCGCCATTTACGACGGGGTAGTGAGCTTCTCCACTTACAAGGGTGATCTGGAAGGATTCAAGCTCGACCCGCGGGTGCTGGTGCAGCAGTACGAGGGCCTGCAGGCACAGCGCGAGTTCTACGCCCCCCGCTACGAAACCGCCGAAGCCTGGCAAAGCCGCCTACCCGACCTGCGCAACCTGCTGTACTGGAACCCAGCCATCACCACCACCGGGCCCACCGCCAGCACTGTGGATTTCTTCACCGGCGACCAGCCAGGCCGCTACCTGGTGGTCGTGCAGGGCTTGGCCTCCACCGGGCAGGCGGGCAGCACCAGCTTCGTACTGGAAGTGAAGGGCGCGCTGTAAAGCACTTCCTGGCCTTTTACAAGGTAAACGCCCGGTATCTGACGCAGATACCGGGCGTTGGTATTATGAGTTCAGACCGATGTTCAGGCGGCTCAGTGCGCGCTCATCACCCCGGCCTGCACCTCCACAGCTAGGCGGTTCTCGGGCGGGGGCACGGGGCAGGAGTAGCCGGTCTGATACGCGCAGTACGGGTTGTAGGCCCGGTTGAAGTCAAGCAGCACCTGGCCGCCGCGGATCTGGCCCCGGCGCAGGTCGATATAACGGCCGCCGCCGTAGCTGCCGTGGCCATTGGTGCGGTCGGTGAAAGGCACGAACAGGTAGTCGCGGTACTCGGCGGTTTTCAGCAGGTCCAGGCTCTGGTACACGGTGAGCCGCTGGGGCTGGCCGTCGAGGACGAACTCCAGCACGCCGTACTTGCGGTAGAGTGGCCGCCGCAGGGTGCTGGTTTGCATCGGGAACGGGGCCGAGAGCGAATCAGCTACGAAACGAGCTACCACGCAGGCGGCGTAGCGGACCGGGTAAAACGGCAGCCCAGCAAACGTGGCGCGGGCCGGGCGGGGCAGCGGCGTGCGGGTTGAGTCGCGGAACTCCGTGTTGAGCTCCTGCTGAAAGGCCGCTACTTGGCGGGCGTGCTCTGCTTCTTTAGGGTGCGGGGAAGTGACTTGGGCAAGGGCAATGTTGGAAGGCACAGTCACGCCGAGCATAATGAATAAGTATTTCATACTCCTACTTTCCTCTTAAGCTACTCCAGCACCACGCGGCGCGTCACGGGGCCAGCGGCATAGTCGACACGTAGCAAGTAGATACCAACAGGCAAGTGGCGAATATCAAGCGTTAGCTGCGCTTGGTGTGCTGGCTGTTTGTAGACTATACGCCCCATAGAGTCTATAAGCCTTATGGATTGTGGGTGGGCAGCCACATCCAAGCTTACGTGCAGTTCGTGGTGAGCGGGCACAGGCCACGCATCTACGCGCGTAGCAGCATGCTTAGAAGTTATGTGCAGCACATTAGGGGCAGTCAGCCGTACTACACCAGCGCTGCCACCAAGCCGAGTACCGCCAATCAGCAGCTTTCCATCGGACTGTATTATGCCAGTATATCCAACTCCCGACAGAAAGTCCCCGTTGAATGAAGTATCCGCTTGGCCAGCTGGCAGAAGGCGGCGGACCGCCGTGCTAACGTTACCGGTTCGGAAGTCGCCAACAAGCAGCATTCGGTCATTGGGCTGGGGCACAAAGGTGTACACATAATCGTCTGGACCAAGTGGGCTAACAAAGCCTGTATCTGCCGCATTGCCGGCTAACGAATAACGTACTATTCGATACTGCTGGGTGCTGTTGTTATAGGTTGCCGCTATCGTTCGATTTTGGGCATCAGCTCCCAGCGCTGCAATGGTTTCACTGCCAGATGCGCCAACTGCGACAGGAATAAAAGAAGCATCACGCGTACCAGAGCTTAGCAGGCGGACCAACTCAGCATTACCAGCAGCATCAACCATACTGGCCATGATACGCCCATCGGACAGCACTTTGAACTGATCTACTTCATTTATACTGGAGGTCGTAACTACTGAAAACGTATTATCCAACGTCCCATCTGCCTGCAGACGATACAATGTTGCCAGGTTGTTGTTGCCGTTGCGGTATCCATACACCACAATTTGGTCGTTCAGGGTCAAATCGGCCCCAAAACTGGCATAGTTCCAAGGCTGATAGGCAAAGGACTGATCAAGCTGACCTGCGGTAGTCAAACGAATGGTTGAGCGAGTATTGGTTTGGCCTACACGCCCGAAATTGCCGCCAACTACGATACCTCCCGCAGATTGCCGCATAATTTTGTGTACAGTGCCATCAAGCGCGCTTTGGCGTACAAAAGCCGTATCCAGTTGCCCATCAGGACGTAGGCGAGCCACATTCCCGGCAGCTCGTTCGCCAACTTTAGTGAAAGTGCCACCCAGCAGCACTTCACCGGTAGGCTGCAGAGCTAAAGACCGCACGATGCCAGGCGTCAGAATCTCGGGCGTGAAAACAGTGCTCAATGCTCCACTAGCCTCTAGCACCATCAATCGACTTGCTTTTAAAAGATTGCCTGATGGGTAGAGAATGTTAGGGCTAGTCACCAAGAGCTTACCGTCTGCTAGCTGCACCAATACCGAGGCTGTCCACGAACGGCTGGCCAAGGCAGGAGGTAAGCTAAAGCTAGGGTCGAGAGTGCCGGTGCTGTTCAGACGGGCCAAGCCGGTAACCGGCTGCCCGGTACCGTTGTTGGCCGGTACTCCCACGTAAACCGAACCATCAGCATGAGGCAGCAAAAGGCTAACGATGCCACCCAGAGTAAGTGTAGGGTTCAGAAAACTATTATCGTACGCGCCATTAGCAGAATAACGTGCAACATAGTAGCCGTGTGAAATCAGCAGCTTGCCATCAAGTTGCTGTACTACAGCATGTATAAAACCTGGAGGTGATACATATTGAAACCCAGTATCCAAGGTTCCATTGGGCAGCAAACGAATGAGGTTTACCAAGTTCCTTCCCGCAACGACGAAAAATCCACCTACCACAATACTTCCGTCCGGCTGTAAAATCAGGTGATTAATACGGCCGCTTGTGCTGAGCAGTGGAGGAGAGAAGTTGGTGTCTGTTGCGCCGCTTTCCAGCAAGCGCACTAGCTGGTTAGCTGGCTGCCCATTGAAGGACGTGAAGACACCTCCTACCAGCACCCGCCCATCAGGCTGCTCCAGCAATACGCCATTTCGTCCCGGTATTGGCAAGGTAGTATTAGGTCCTGATCCAATGTTGAAGCTAGTATCCAGCGTGCCATCTGCATTCAATCGAACCAGATATCTACGGCTGGCGCCCGGTATCAACTCTGCCGTACCAGAAACCTGTACCAGTAATTTACCGCTGCGCAGTATAATCAGCCGCTCGGGCACCCAGACATAGCTGCGAACGTTGAGCAGAAAAGCTTGGTCCAACGTGCCATCGGCGTTGTAGCGTACTAGGTTGCTGGCCGTCTGGCCTTCCGCCCGGTTAAAGCCCCCGAGAATAATGCGCTTACCATCGGGCTGCACAGCTATATCCTTTACAAAACCCGCCAGCCATACATCATTGAGCGCAAATGACGGATCGAGCGTTTGGGCCATTCCAGTGGTCAGGTTACTGATCGTTAGCAGAATAATACAAGACCAGAAACAGAGAGAAGTGAGTAGAAATTTGAGCATAGCGAAGGTTAGAAATTCGGTTACAAGTTAGTGCAACTACAAGGCATCTTCACTGCAGACGCAAAAATCTATGCCTATGCATTTTGTCTATAAACACACTTTTATTTTCACCTGAGGCAAGCCGTCAGCAGTGCGCCACACCGAAGAATTGTGCAGACCCTACAAGCTTTCCCTGCGTACATTCGTCCTATGTCCGACGCCCCCGCTGCCCAGCCCCACAAACTTTTCCTGCTCGACGCCTTCGCCCTGATTTACCGCGCCCACTTTGCCTTCAGCAAAAACCCGCGCGTGAACTCCAAGGGCCTCAACACCGGAGCCATCCTGGGCTTCACCAACACGCTGGTGGAGGTGCTGCAGAAGGAGAAGCCCACCCACATTGGGGTGGCGTTTGATGCCGCCAAAAAGACCTTCCGCCACGAGCAATACGCCGAGTACAAGGCCCAGCGCCAGGCCATGCCCGAGGATATCGGCCTAGCCATTCCCTACATCAAGCAGATCATCAAAGCCTTCCACATCCCCATTCTGATGGTGGAAGGCTACGAGGCCGACGACGTGATTGGCACGTTGGCCCGCCGGGCCGAGGCCCAGGGCTTTGGCGAGGTGTACATGATGACGCCCGACAAGGACTATTGCCAACTCGTGACGGACTGCATCAAAATCTACCGGCCGGCCTTCATGGGCAACGCCGCCGAAATCCTAGACGTGGCGCACGTGCTGCAGCGCTTCGAGGTGGAGCGGCCGGAGCAGGTGATTGATATTCTGGGGTTGCAGGGCGACGCTTCCGACAACATTCCAGGCATTCCGGGTATCGGCGAGAAAACGGCCAAGACCCTGATTCAGAAGTACGGTTCCGTCGAAAACCTGATTGCCAACGTGGACCAGCTCAAGGGCAAGCAGCAGGAAAACGTGCGCAACTTCGCCGAGCAGGGCCTGATGAGCAAGGAGTTGGCCACCATCCACCTGGACGTGCCCATTGAGTTTGAGGCCGACAAGCTGGTGCTGGACCAGCCTGATGCTGAACAGTTGCGCCAGCTGTTCGACGAGCTGGAATTCCGTCAGCTGGCCGCCCGCGTGCTGGGCGGCGGCAGCCCCGCCGGCGTAAGTGCCGCCCCGGCCTCGCGCGGAGCGCGGCGGCCCAAAACCGCCGAAGGCCAGGGCAGCCTATTCGGCTCGTCGGTGGATGCGGCGGTGGCTATTGGCGCTGAGGAAGGCGAAACGGGCGAGTTTGGCGCGCCGGCCGGGCCGCGCCGCACCCTGCAGGACGTACCGCACCAGTACCACCTGATGGACACGCCCGAGCTGCGCGCTTCTTTGCTGGCGTTTCTGCTGCAGCAAACCGAGGTCAGCTTCGACACCGAAACTACCGGGCTGGATATTATGACGGCGCGACTGGTGGGCCTCTCCTTCTGCTGGCTGCCCGGCGAGGCCTATTACGTGCCCGTGCCCACCGACGACCACGCCGCCACCCAGGCCCTGGTGGACGAGTTCTGCCCGTTCTTCGAGGCTCAGCACATCCTCAAAATCGGCCAGAACATCAAGTACGACCTCACCATTCTCAAGCACTACCACGTGCAGGTGAGCGGGCCGCTGTTCGACACTATGCTGGCCCACTACCTGCTGGAGCCCGACATGCGCCACGGCATGGACGTGCTGGCCGAAACCTACCTGCACTATACGCCGGTGCCCATCACCGACCTCATCGGCCCCAAGGGTAAAAACCAGAAAACTATGGCCGACTTGCCCCCGGCCGAGGTATCGGACTACGCCTGCGAGGATGCCGACGTGACGCTGCAGCTCAAGCACGTATTCGAGCCCATGCTCAAGGAAGTGGGCCTGCTGGATTTGCTCAATGAGGTGGAAAACCCACTGGTGCCGGTACTGGCCGATATCGAGTACGAGGGCGTGAAAATCGACTCCTCGGCCATGGGCGAGTACTCGGCCGAGCTGCAGGGCTACATCGTGGACCTCGAAAAGCAGATTTTCGCGGAAGCCGGCCAGGAATTCAACATTGGCTCGCCGAAGCAGCTGGGTGAGGTGCTGTTTGATAAGATGGACATTGGCAAAGGCAAAATCAAGAAAACCAAGACCGGCCAGTACGCCACCGGCGAGGAAATCCTGAGCCAGCTGGCCGCCGACAACCCCATTGCTGCCCTCATTCTGGAGTACCGCCAGCTCACGAAGCTGCGCAGCACCTACGTGGAGGCCCTGCCCCAGCTAGTGAACGTAGCCGACGGCCGCGTGCATACCAGCTTCAACCAGGCCGTGACGGCCACCGGCCGCCTCAGCAGCACCAACCCCAACCTACAGAACATTCCTATCCGCACCGAGAAAGGCCGGGAAATCCGCAAGGCCTTCGTACCCCGCGACGCCGGCCACGTGCTGCTGGCCGCCGACTACTCGCAGGTGGAACTGCGCATCATGGCCGATTTTTCGGGCGACCAGACCATGATTGAAGCCTTCCGCCAGGGCCTCGACATTCACACCAGCACGGCCAGCAAGGTGTTCAAAGTGCCGCTGAATGAAGTGGACGGCGAGATGCGCCGCAAGGCCAAAACCGTCAACTTCGGCATCATCTACGGCATTTCGGCCTTCGGGCTGGCCCAGCGCATCGGCATCGGCCGCAAGGAGGCTACCGACATCATCGAGACGTACTTCCAGGAGTTTCCGCGGGTGAAGCAGTTCATGGACGAGAGCATCAACCAGGCCCGGGAGCTGGAGTACGCCACCACCCTGCTGGGCCGCCGCCGCTACCTGCGCGACATCAACTCGCGCAACGCCACCCTGCGCGGCTACACCGAGCGCAACGCCATCAACGCCCCCATCCAAGGCACCGCGGCCGACATCATCAAGAAGGCCATGATCAATATCCACGAGTGGTTGCGCCAGGAAAAGCTCGGCACCCGCATGATTCTGCAGGTGCACGACGAACTAGTGTTCGACGCCGTGCAGGAGGAAGTAGCCTACATCACGCCCAAAATCAAGGAGCTGATGGCCACCGCCCTGCTCCTGCCCCACGGCGTGCCGCTGGAAGTGGAAGTAGGCACTGGCCAGAACTGGCTGCAGGCGCACTAACGCCCCGAAACAGAACATAGTAGCGCGAACTTTGTAGTTCGCGTCCCCGCGCCGATAGCACTATACCCGAGCGGCGCGGAGGCGCGAACTGCAAAGTTCGCGCTACTGCTTTCTGCCACCATTATTCCCAAATTCCATGGACCACGCCACGAAAGCCGGAATAGTCGCGGAGCTGATTAGCTTGCTGACCCAGGCCAACGCCCACGTCACGTTCGTCGACGCCTGCGCCGACCTCACACCCGCGCAGTTGAACCAGCGCGTGCCGGAGGCGCCGTACACCATCTGGCAGCTGGCAGAGCACGTACGCATCGCGCAGTGGGATATTGTGGAGTTTTCGCTCGGCGCCGACCACGTTTCGCCGGACTGGCCCACCGGCTACTGGCCCGCCGATACCGCCACCGCCGACGAAGCCACCTGGCACCAGACGCTCACCCAGATCCAGACCGACCAGCAGCGCTTTATAGACCTGCTGCACGCCCCCGATACGGACCTGCTGGCCCCCATTCCGCACGGCGACGGCCAGACCATCCTGCGCGAAGCCATGCTGCTGGCCGACCATGCCGCCTACCACACCGGCGAAATCATCCTGCTGCGTCGGCTTTTGGACGCCTGGTAGCGGGGGCATAGCCTCGTTGGCCTGCACTAGGAGCCACTGCTGCGGGCGGGAAGACTCCTAAGGTATCCGCGTGGGCGAAGTGGCCGTATAGCCGGCTTACACGCTCACGCTAACACGTCCTCCTATGGCTCCTCAACCCCATACCACCACCCTGCAAAACGTAGCCCGCGTGCTGATGGGCTCCTTTATGGTAGTAGCCGGTACCGGCCACCTCACCTTCCAGCGCCAGGATTTTCAGGCTCAGGTGCCCGATTTCGTACCCTTAAGCAAGGACACCACGGTACTGGCCTCGGGCGTGGTGGAAATCGGGTTGGGACTGGCGCTGCTGTTCTGGAAAAAGCGGCGGGTGGAAATGGGCCTCGGACTGGCTGGTTTTTACGCGGCCGTATTTCCCGGCAACATCCACCAGTATACGCACCACCTTTCCGCCTTCAACCTCGACACTGACCAGAAACGCCTGGCGCGGCTGTTCTTCCAGCCCGTGCTTATCGGCGTAGCCCTGTGGAGCACCGGCGCGCTGAAGCATCTGCAGCGCCGCAAGTAAGCCCCTGGTACCGCCGCTACTAAAGCCCGGCCAAAACTCCCGGCCGCCGAGCCGGTATTACAGCGTATGACAACCGACGTTTCTTTTGATATAGTGGTAATCGGGGCCGGACCCGTGGGGCTGGCCTGCGGGCTGGAAGTGCAGCGGCGCGGCCTCTCGGTGTGCGTGCTCGACAAGGGCGCGCTGGTGAATTCCATCATCGGCTACCCCACCAACATGGAGTTCTTCTCCACGCCCGAGCTGCTCGAAATCGGGGGGCACCCCATGACGACGCTGCACTACAAGCCGCTGCGCGAAGACGCCCTCGACTACTACCGCCGCGTGGCCCAGACCGAAAGGCTGACGTTGCGCCTCTACGAGCGGGTAACCGGCCTCGAAGGCGAGCAGGGAAGCTTTGAAGTGGTAACCGAGAAGGGCCGCATCAAGGCGCGCTTCGTGATTGTGGCTACCGGCTTCTACGACGTGCCCAACCTGCTGCGCGTGCCCGGCGAAGACCTGCCCCACGTCACGCACTACTACAAGGAGCCCTACGCCCACGCCGACCAGGACGTAGTGGTTATCGGGGCCAAAAACTCCTCGGCCAAAGCGGCGCTGCAGCTGCTGCGCGCCGGCGCCCGGCCTGTGCTGGTCGTGCGCGGCTCGGAAATCAGCGAGTCGGTGAAGTACTGGATCCGGCCCGATCTGGTGAACCGCATCAAGGAAGGCCGCATCGGCTGCCTGTTTAACAGCACCGTGGCCAGCATCACCGAAACCACCGTGGAGCTGAACATGCCCGACGGCCCGCGCACCCTGCCGGCCCAGCACGTGTACGCCCTCACCGGCTACCATCCCGACTTCTCCTTCCTGAATACGTTGGGCATCACCTGCGAAGCCGACGCCGCCCAGACGCCCACTCACAACGCCGACACGCTGGAAACCAACCGCCCCGGCCTCTACCTGGCCGGTACCGTGTGCGGCGGCCTCAACACCAGCCGCTGGTTTATCGAAAACGGCCGCTACCACGCCCAGCTCATTGCCGCCCGCCTGGCCGGCGAGGCTGCCCCAAAACTGCCCGAAGTGCTGCAGCAGGTGCAGCTGTCGTAGCAACAGCGTGCCGCCGACGGCCACAAAAAAGCCCGCTTCCTGAATCAGGAAGCGGGCTTTTCTATTCAACTATCAATTACTTAGGGCAGCAGAACACCACGCGAAGCATTTGGATCTACGGGCTGTAGAGTTGAGCCGTATTTGGTATTGATAACCTTAATCATCTCGTTGGCAATAATTGCATAGCCACGGGGCGTTGGATGCACACCATCGAGTGAGAACAGGTTGCCACTGATGTATGCCGCCGTGTTGGTTACGGTATTGCTGACAACGCCATTTGCTGCTACGCGGGAGAAGAAGGCGTTGGCATCAAATATTGCCAGGTTTTTAGCCGTAGCCTTGGTCGTGAGAGCTGCATTGAAAGCAGTGGTAGCCGTGCGTACCGTCGTCTGCTCCACGTCGTCGAGCACCAGCGTGCTAGGAATCGGGTTGCCGGGCGATACTCCGAACGCCTGCGTGGTATCAACCCCCTGGATGGCGAGGAACACGCTCAGGGAAACGGCAGGTGGCAAAGCGCCGCGAACCTGACCGTATACATCGCGCCATGCTTTACCGTTGTTGGTCCGGCCCAGCAGCCCCAGATAAGGAGCAGCCGTCAGCGTGAACAGTTGGTTACCGTTGCCGTTAGCGTCG
This sequence comes from Hymenobacter yonginensis, assembly GCF_027625995.1. NCBI lineage: Bacteria > Pseudomonadati > Bacteroidota > Cytophagia > Cytophagales > Hymenobacteraceae > Hymenobacter > Hymenobacter yonginensis. The sequence continues at coordinate 4,332,301 of NZ_CP115396.1, read as the reverse complement.
CGGATGGCGGTAGTGGCAATGGTCTTGCGCGTGGCAGGCGTACCGGGAGTAGTGGAGAAAGTACCAGTAGTTACCACAATGCCGGGTACGTTACCGGCAGTCAGCGTTGCCCGCAGGGTTGGGCCTACCGTGGTGAAGAACGGAATGTTGGTTACGTCCGGGATGGTAGCCACCACACCTTTCGCGCCACCGGCCGTCAGATCATCCAGAATGCCGTTGGCCAGCGTGGTGAACACAGTGTTTGACGTGATACCCGCACCGGCGCCACCGCTGGTAGCGTAGCCCAGTACGTCGTTGTTACCAAGCCAGAACGTGAAGAACGTCGGCTGCGAAGCCGCTACGCGCTGACGGTAGGTTTGGGTAGGAGAAGCATCCGGCGTAATCCGCTCGAAGTATGGGTTGCCCTGCACGCTGCCATAACCGGCCGTTTCGATATCCGACATGCGGATACCGGGTACACCCAGGTTATTTACCGGCTCCGTGAATTTGGTATACAAAGGCCGGGCAGCGGTAGCCCCAGCCCGTAGTGCCAGATTGGTCGTGACGCTGGCCGTGATAGGCGAACCAGTGGCGGTGAAGCCCGTCAGTTTCAGATAACCCGAACCGTTGGACTGCGCTTCTGAGAACAGAGGCTGTACAAAAGCGCCACCACCTGCTTTGGCCATCTGCATAGCCAGCAGGTTGGGGTAGGAGCTCAACTGTCCTTCGCGGTACAGGCCGCCGTCCATGAAGCCAGCGGTGAGAGAGTTGCCGACTGCCACGTACTTGGTGAAATCAGCCGTGCCTTTGTTGGAGGTAGGTTCCTCCAGTTCGGGCTGGCAGCCAGCCAGACCCAAGCCCAGCAGGCCCAGGGCCGGCAAGGTGCGCTTCAACGAATAATTTTTCATCTCAGTGAGTGGGAAATACGAGGAAGATTAGAACGTGTAGTTCAGGCCAATGCCGGGTACTACCACGCTGGTCTTGTAGGTGCCAGCTACCCGGTCAGTCGTGCCGTTGCTGAGCAACTCATCCTGAGTCTGCGTGCGCTTCTTCAGGTTCACGAACTGCGTGCTCAGGTCTACACCGAATTTCTCGCCGAACTTGTAGGAAGCACCCAGCGTGCCGGTTACACGGTCCGAATCGGGCGTTTCAGGCGTGATGTAGCCGTCTTTCACCGGCGAGTTGTCGTAGGCACCACCGGCGCGCACGGTTAGGCCGCTCGTTACCTGATACTGGCCGCCAATGCGGAACGTCAGGGCGTCTTCGTAGAAACGCTTCGAGGTGCTGGTTGGCGAGCCGTTTACTGGGGCGTTGAAATCGAACGTCAGGTTCTTGTAGGCGCTCCACTCCACGAAGTTCACATCGAGGCCGATGGTCAGCTTCTCGGTTGGCATCACGCCGATACCGATGGAGGTGGTAGCAGGCAGCGGCAGCGTGGCGGCAAATTTCGTGGCCTGGAAGCGCGGGGCTACGGTAGCCGACAGGTTGCGGAACGTCACGTCGCCGTCTTTCACTTGGGCATCAATCTTGGAGCGGTAGCTGATACCAACGCTCAGCTTCTCGGAAGGCTTGAAGAACACGCCGGCGTTGAAGCCAAACTTGCGCTCAGCCTCGCCGTCCAGCTCGATGCTGCCGAACTGGCCGTCGGCGTTCTGGGCCGGAATGTCGCGCTGCAGGTTCACCGAACCCAAGGCTAGGTACGTCAGGCCGGCGCCAATGCTCAGCTTGTCGGTAACGGCGAAGCTGAAGGTAGGCTGGATGTAGATGGCTTTCAGGTCAATCTGCGTCAGCGCGAAGCGGCCTTCCCAGCCGTCGGCGTACTGCAGCTTGTTGCCGAAAGGCGTGTAGACGGCAATGCCCGCGCGGAACTTGCCTTCCGAAGGACCGAAGCCAGCGAACAGGCTGAACGGCGTAGTCGTGTTGTTTTGCAGCTCGCGCTGCACGCTGCCGTTTTCGGCGCGGAAAGCCTGGCGGGCCAGCGTGGCATTGGCCCCGAGCTGCACGCCCCGCTCCTTCACCATGGCCAGGGCGCCGGGGTTGTAGAACATGGCCGCCTGGTCCAGCGACAGGCCGACGCCTACGCCGCCCATACCGTTGTTCTTAATCCCGGCCAGCGTCACCTGGTAGCCGCCCGCCGATGCGGCCGTACCCGTAAGTAGCGCACCACCCACGAGGAGTAGAGATTTGAAAGTCATAAAAAAGTGAGAAAGGTGAGAATTAGGGGTTGTCGCGACTTAAATGTAGGGAGAAAAATGCTTGGTTAGTCGGCTTGCCGACTATTTGTTACGCACCGTAGAACGAACCGGAAAGCCCGGAAAGTCTGGCGTGCGGCCGGCGGCGTGCAAATATGGTGAGTTGAAGCTCACCTTGTATCCGGATCCTCTCCTATCACCCGCCTATTCTGCAGCTGCAGGCGCTGCCCGGCCACCAGCAGATGCACTCGCAGATCCTGCCCGCTTACCGGCTCGCCGCGCCCGATGCGCCCCAGGTTGTTGCCGTGCAGCTGGCGCCCGTCCACCACCATCACCACGCCGTCGCCGAACACCTCGGCCTCGGTGCCGCCCCGGATGATGAGGCCGGTTTCCTCGGCCAAACCCAGGCCCAGGCACATGGGGTGGGCCAGCAGCGCGTGGGCCAGCCGCCCGAAGCGGCCGCGCTCCACAAAGTGCTGGTCGATGAGCAGCTGGGGCAGCAGGCCGAGGCCGGCGCTGGTTTGCATGCCGCCTTTGCGCAGGGCGCGCCAGCCGTGGCCGTCCACTATCATGTACTCGGGCAGCACAGCCGCGCCGGCGCTGGTGCCCGCAATAATGAAGGTGGCATCGTGGTAGTACCGCTCGTGCAGCACCCGCGCAAACTCGGTGTGGTGCAGAAAATCGGTGATGCGCTCCTGGTCGCCGCCGCTGAAAAACACGAGGCCGGCGTGGCGCAAGCGGCGCAGCGTGTCGGGGGCATCGGCCGGGTGCTGCTCGCTGATGCGCAGGTGGCGGGCGCCGGTACAGCCCAGCTCGCGCAGGGCCCGCTCGTAGGCGCGGCCGGAGCGGGTGTCGTCGCGGGAGGCCACGGTCACGATTTCGACGGCGGTGGCGGGGCTCGGCAGCAGGTCGCAGAGCAAAGCCAGCATGGCGTCGTCGTCGCCGCCGCCGAGGGCAACAAGGGTGCCGAGCGGCGGGGCGGCAGGCGTCTGGTGAGGCATAGAAAGCGCGAAGAAGCGGGCCCAAATGTACGGGCAGCCTCCTGATTTGCTACCGCCCACGCCGCAGAAGTATTGCGGCGGCGCTGCAGGCCCGGCCAGCCGCCCAATATCTGGCAGATACTGGGCTTATTATCAGTGTCGTTTCAGCCAGGGGCCAATGCTGGCTTGGCCGCCGATATATTATTAGCGGCCGGAGTCTGCATCCCGAAACAGAATGGCTATTTTTGCGGGCTTTTTTGTCACCAACCCTCCTGCCTAGCGAGACATACCCTCTGCGTTACATGAATCAGAACCCGACCGCCGACCACATTACGTCCCTGATTCAGGAGGGAGAGTTTTTCAAGCTCAAGGAGATTCTCAAGCATTACGAGCCCGCCGAGCTGGTGGAGTTGATTGAGGCCGAGGAGGAGCGTGAGCAGCTGATTGTGTTCCGGCTGCTGCCGCTGCGGCTGGCCACGCAGGTGTTCGAATACCTCGACCTGGAGGTGCAGAAGCACTTTCTGGCCAACCTGAGCCAGGAGAAAATTTCCGACATCCTCAACGAAATGTCGCCCGACGACCGGACGGCGCTGTTGGAATTCCTGCCCGACGACTTCGTGAAGGAGCTGATCCAGACGCTGAGCGAGCCGGAGCGCAAGGTGACGCTGGAGCTGCTGGGCTACCCCGAGTACTCGGTGGGCCGCCTGATGACGCCCGACTACATTGCCATTCGGGAGAGCTGGACCGTGCAGCAGGTGCTGGACTACATCCGGCGCCACGGCGGGCAGTCGGAGACGCTGAGCGTGCTCTACGTGACTGACCAGCGCGGCGTGCTCATCGACGATATCCGCATCCGAGAGTTTCTGCTGTCGGCGCCCGACCGGCCCGTGAGCGAGCTGATGGACCGCCGCTACGTGAAGCTCAACGCCATGCAGGACCAGGAAGCGGCCATCGACGTGTTCCGCAAAAACGACCGGGTGGCCCTGCCCGTGGTCAACGATGACGGCGTGCTGTTTGGCATCGTGACCATCGACGACATTCTGGACATCCGGGAAGAAGAAGACACCGAGGACATCCAGAAGCTGGGCGGTTCGGCGGCGCTGGATGAGCCGTACCTGGCCACGTCCATCTGGAGCATGGTGAAAAAGCGCGCCGGCTGGCTGGTGATTCTGCTGATTGGCGAGATGCTGACCACCTCGGCCATGCACCACTTCGAGGACGACTTGCAGAAGGCGGCGGTGCTGGGGCTGTTTATTCCGCTGATTATTTCGGCCGGCGGCAATGCCGGCTCGCAGGCTACCTCGCTTATCATCCGGGCTATGAGCCTGGGCGAGTTCACCCTCTCCGACTGGTGGCTGGTAATGCGGCGCGAAATCGTGTCGGGGCTGGCTCTGGGCAGCATTCTGGGGGTGGTGGGTGCCATGCGCATCGTGCTATGGGCCAAGGTGGTAGACCCGGGCTACTTCGGGCCGTACTGGCAACTGATTGCCGTAACGGTGGGCTTCTCGCTGCTGGGCATAGTGCTGTGGGGCGCGCTGTCGGGGGCTATGCTGCCCATGCTGCTCAAGCGCCTGGGCCTCGACCCGGCCACGGCCTCGGCCCCATTCGTGGCTACGCTCGTGGACGTAACGGGCCTGATTATCTATTTCTCAGTGGCTACACTGGTGCTGCGCGGCACGCTGCTTTAACGCGAAATTCCATTTCGCGACGAGCGAAGCGAGTATCCGGCACTGCACAACAACCAGGCGGCACGTTACCGGATACTTGCTTCGCTCGTCGCGAAATGGAATTTCGCGTTACAGGACCTGTTGCCAACTGCACTGCCCATGACCGAAACCCTCCTCACCCATCAGGAATCCGCCTTTGCCTGGCTGGATATTACCAGCCCCACCGTGGCCGAGCTGCAGGCCGTGGCCGCGCAGTACGACCTGCCCGACTCGCTGGTGCGCGACTGTCTGGAGCCCACCCACCTGCCCAAGTTTGAGGCCACCCACGGGCTGAGCTTCGTGATTCTGCGGGTATTTAATCCGCCCAAAACCAACGAGGCCGACACCATTCAGGAGCTGAGCACCAAGATTGCCGTGTTCTACGCCGCCGACTACCTGATTACGGTGCACCGGCTGCCGCACCCGGTGCTAAACGAGCTGAAACGGGTGGCCCGCGCCCCCGGTCAGGAGTGCAACACGCCCGCCGAAGTGGCCTTCCATCTGGTGCGCTACGCCCTCAACAGCTACATGCAGCCCGCCCTCACGCTCACGCGGGAGCTGGACGACTACGAGGCCGAAATCTTCCTGAAGCAGGAAGTGCCCAACGCCCTGCAGGGCCTGTACTTCCTCAAGCGCAAAGCCTCCGCCGCCAAGCAGCTGCTGCTGCTCACGCGCGACATCCTGACGATGCTGCGCCGGCAGCTGGCCACCTCCGTCACGGACGATACGCTGCTACAGGACACCCAGGATCTGCAGGTGAAGGTGGAAACCATGTACCAGCAGCTCGACGGCGGCGCCACCAACCTCATGAACCTCTACCTCTCGCTCTCGTCGCAGCGCACCAACGAGGCCATGCGGGTACTGACGGTATTTTCGGCGTTTTTCCTGCCCCTCACCTTCATTGCCGGCATTTACGGCATGAACTTCAACTACATGCCCGAGCTGACCTGGAAGCTGGGCTACCCGGTTTCCATCCTATCGATGGTGGTTATTTCGGTGGGGATTTACGTCTGGTTCAAGCGCAAGGGCTGGATTTAAGCTTCCCCTATTTCTCGTTGATTCTCTGTTGTATGCTGACGTCTGCTATGCCCGGTTTGCTGCGCCTGTGCTTGTGTCTGGCTGCTGGCTCCATCCTGACCGGCTGCGCCGCCGTGGGCCGGGTAGAGCAGCTGCCCACCGGGCGTTACTGGGTGCTGCGCTCCACGGCGCCAACGCTGCAGGCCTATCGGAGGCAGCCCGTGTATCTACGCCAGGCCACCGACACGCTGCTGCTAGCGGCCACCGACTCGGCCATAGCCAGCCCGCTGCTCTTGGCCCGGCGCCACAGTAGCGTGCTGCTGAGCCGCCGTTTCGATGTGGATGTATTCACGCTGCCCTTCAAGATTCGGCCGGCCCGGGCGCCGCTGCCGGTGCAGCTCAATACCAGCTTCAATGCGGCCCTGTATCTGGGCCGGCGCCTCGATTTTTACCATGTGAGCACGCCCACCCGGCACCGGCCCGGCAATGCTCCGGTACTGCGCGACACGGGCATTGGCTACGGCGTGTTTGTGGGCCTGGGGGCGGCCGTCATCAACCCCGACGTTACCCGTCAGCAGACGGCCATTGCCGAATACGAAGGCTTGGTCTCGCACGTCGGCGCAGCCCTGATTTACGATGCCCGCGTGTTCAACGTGGGGCTGGCCGCCGGCGCCGACCACCTGTTCGGCCCCGACCAGCGCCACTGGATTTACCAGCATCGGCCGTGGTTTGGGGTGCTGTTCGGGCTGGATTTGAACTGATTTTCAAACTGTAAATACCAAGCTTACTGCTGTAGCACATTGGCTTGACACAGGCAGAAAAACTTGTAGCCTGAGGATTTATGCTTGCAGCTAGCAACGGCAACTAAAAATCCACCCGGCCGCGGTTGGTTTTCTTGTCGCCATGCTTCTTTTTGGACTCCAGGCGCTGGCGCACGGCGCCTTTGCTGGGCTTGGTGGCTTTGCGGGCTTTAGGCTTGTGCAGGGCTTTGGTGAGCAGCTCATGAAACTTCTGCAGCGCCGTTTCCTTGTTGCGCAATTGGCTGCGGTCTTCCTGCGCCACTACCAGCAGCTCGCCCTCGGAGGTGAGCTTGGAGGCCAGTTTCTGCTGCAGCGTCTGCTTCTGTTCATCAGTGAGCAGCTGCGACTCCAGCAGCCGGAAGCGCAGCTCCACGCGGCTTTCCACCTTGTTCACGTTCTGCCCGCCGGGGCCGCTGCTGCGGCTGGTCTGGAATTGAAGTTCGGGCAGGAAGTCGGCGGCGGCAGGCAGCATGGGTTGAGGTGCTGATTTGAAAGATGTTGTAGCGCGAAGCCTTTGCTTCGCGTATCGTTACAAGAAAGGACGGCGCGGGCGGCCCGGGGCTGAAGCCCTAGGCTACGGAAGGTTTCTACGTTCCGTTTTGGCAGTTTCGCTGACGTCCAAGGTTTCAGCTCTGGGACGCCTGCGCTATCTTATCAACGATACGCGAAGCAAAGGCTTTGCGCTACAATATTTTCCAGAGCAGCCAGCCCAGCAGGCCGCTGCGCAGGGTCCAGGCCACGGTGCGGAGCCAGTTGGTGCGCACCAGCCCGTCGATGGCCACATAGCTGTAGCCGTCGGCGGCGAGGCGGTTGTGGAATGGCACGGAGATGAAGAACGTGGCCGCCCAGATCAGCAGTACCAGCGCCAGCGCCCACCAGCCGGCCGCGCCCAGCGTGCTGCGGCCCTGCCAGGCCAGCCACACGGCTAACCCCAGCTCCAGCACCATCGGGGCCAGTACCACAAAGCTCATGGTGCGGGTGTGGTGCTGATGAAACGCCCCGAACTTCTCGGGCGCCACGTAGGCGAAACCGGGATAGTGCACGAGCTGCACCGTCCAGATGAGGCCCGTGAGGTAGGCGGCCAGCGCGAAGTTGAGCAGCAGCAGAAATTTTAACGGCATAGCTGCAACCTAACAGGTGTTTGGCAGAACTGTTAGGTTGCGTCCGTAATTGATTTCAACCTCCCTTTTTTCATGACCTTCCTTCCCTCCTCGCGCCGCTGGTTGGCTGCCCCCGCCCTGCTGCTGGCTTTGGCCGGCTGCAACTCCGGCACCAACTCCGGCAGCGCCCAGCCCGACCTGCTCCAGGCCAACCTCGACACCACCGTGCGCCCCGGCGACGACTTCTTCCAGTACGCCAACGGCGGCTGGCTGAAGCAGCACCCCATTCCGGCTTCGGAAAGCAGCTGGGGCATCGGCAAGGAAGTGCAGAATGAGGTGTACGCCCGCCTGCGCGCCCTCAACCAGGAAGCCGCCAAAGCCAACGCCGCCGCCGGCAGCACGCAGCAGAAAATCGGCGACTTCTGGGCCACTGGCATGGATTCCGTGGCCATCGACAAGCAGGGCCTGGCGCCGCTGAAAGCCGAGCTGGACCGCCTGGCTGCCCTGCGCACCCCCGCCGACGTGCAGGCTGCCATGGCCCGCCTGATTCCGCTGAACGTGAATGCGCTGGTAGGCCCCTACGTGGCGCAGGACGCAAAAAACAGCGAGAAGATGGCGCTGTACCTGTACCAGGCCGGCCTGGGCTTGCCTAACCGCGACTACTACTTCAACAAGGACGCCCGCACCGCCAACATCCGTAAGGAGTACGGCACGCACGTGGCCAAAATGCTGGGGCTGATGGGCGAAGACGCCGCCACTGCCCAGCGCCACAGCGCCCAGGTGGTGAAGCTGGAAACGGCCCTGGCCGGGGCCTCGCGCAAGCTGGAAGCCCTGCGCGACCCTTACGCCAACTACAACAAGATGACCCTGGCCCAGCTCAACCAGCTCACGCCTGGCCTCGACTGGAAAACCTGGTTCACGCAGGCCGGCATCCCCGGCGTGGATACGGTGATTGTGGGCCAGCCCGAGTTCTACCGCGAAGCCGCCCGCCTGCTGCGCACGGCCCCCGTGGAAGATTGGCGCGCCTACCTGCAGTGGCAGTTGCTGCACACCTACGCCGAGCGCCTGAGTGCACCCTTCGACAACGAAAACTTCCGCTTCTACGGCACCGTGCTGCAGGGCCGCAAAGAGCAGCGCCCCCGCTGGAAGCGGGTGCTCGACGACGAGGAAAGCGCCATGGGCGAGGCCCTGGGCCAGCTGTTTGTGAAAGAGTATTTCACGCCCGAAACCAAGGCCCGCTACGAAAAGCTGACCACGAACGTGGTAGCGTCCTTCCGCGAGCATATTCAGGCCCTGGACTGGATGAGCGACTCCACCAAGCAGAAGGCCCTGGTAAAGCTCACCAAAATCACCCCGAAAGTGGGCTACCCCGCCAAGTGGCGCGACTACTCGGCCCTGGACATCAAGCGCGACTCCTACGCCGCCAACATGATGCGCGCCAACCAGTGGCGCTACCGCTACGAGCTCAGCAAGCTGGGCAAGCCCGTCGACCGCACCGAATGGAGCATGACGCCCCAGACCTATAACGCCTACTACAATCCCAGCAACAACGAAATCGTGTTGCCGGCCGCCATCTTCGCGGTGCCCGGTCTCAAGGATGCCGACGCCGACGACGCCATCATCTACGGCTACGCCGGCGCCAGCACCATCGGACACGAGCTGACCCATGGCTTCGACGACGAGGGCAGCCAGTTCGATGAGAACGGCAACCTGCGCAACTGGTGGAGCAAAAAAGACCGCGCCGCCTTCCAGCAGCGCGTAAATGGCATCGTGCGCCAGTTCAATGGCTACACCGTGCTCGACTCGCTGCACATCAACGGCAAGGCCACGGCCGGCGAAAACATTGCCGATCTGGGCGGCATCGTCATTGCCTTCGATGCCTTCAAGAAAACAGAACAGTACAAGAAAAACGAGAAAATCGGGGGCCTGACGCCCACGCAGCGCTACTTCCTGGGCTACGCCCTGGGCTGGCAGAACCACCAGCGCGACGAAGTGCTGGCCCAGCGCATCCTCACCGACGTGCACTCGCCGGCCAGCTACCGCGTCAACGGCCCCTTCGCCGACGTGCCGGCCTTCTACGAGGCCTTCAACGTGAAGCCCACCGACAAGCTCTACCGCCCCGACTCCGCCCGCGTGACGATTTGGTAGCAGCGGTAGTTGAGAGAAAAAGAGTAGAACGTCATTCCGAGCGAAGGCGAAGCCGTAGTCGAGGAATCTCGCGTGCTGAGGTTGTAGTAGCATTATTTACTACACTAGCGAGATTCCTCGACTACGGCTTCGCCTTCGCTCGGAATGACGTTCTGGTTACTGGCTCAGCTGCGGCCGGTACGCCGCCAGCCCCTGCGCCGCCGATTTGCGCACCTTGTTCTGCAGAAACCCCGACCAGCCCAACAGCCACCCCACCGGCCCCAGCGCCTGCCGTGACCAGCGCCAGAAGCTGAACTCGTCGTGATGGGTGAGGATGAGGCCGTCCTGGAACGTGAAGCGGGCCTGGATGTGGTTGTGCACCTTGCGGCCGGTTTGCGAGAAGGTGTAGCGGGCGTCCCAGGTGGCGCGGCCGGCGTGGTCGTCGGCGTGGAGGTCGTTGTAGGCGAGGCGCAGGTCTTTGCCCCGCTCGCAGAGCATGCGCCACATCTTCCCGATATCGGCCCCCTGAAGCTGAAACGCGGCATCCTCGAAGGTGGCCTGGGGATGGTAGCAGGCGGCCATGGCGGCATGGTCGCGACGCTGAAAGGCTTGGTAGAAGCGGTGAAGAAGCTGTTCGTGCGGGTGCATGGCCGGGCTAGCAGACAGCGCGAAAGTGCAACGCGGCCTGCGGCTCAAAGCTGCACAAAAAACACCGCCCCTGGCTGCCTGCAGGACGGTGTTTTTTTAGGATGGTGTCACGAGCGTCGGGGCACGCAGGCAGAGCTTTATCTGCCGGGTCACTGGTTATTTTTTATGGCCGGCCTGGCTGCAGGCAACTGTTGCGGGCGGCTGTCCATCTTTCCGGGCATACCCCTCACCTTCAACCTTCTCCACTTATGAAACGCTTACGCTACGCCTCCCTGACCCTGCTGCTGGCTCTGCTGCTGCCCGCTTTGCTCCTGGCTGCGCCCAACCGCGAAATACGCTCTGTGGCGGCCTTCACGCGCCTGGGCGTGGCCAATTCGGCCAAGATAGTTTTGCGGCAGGGCAGCCCGCAGCGCGTGGAAGTGGAAGCCACCACTGCCGACCTGGCCCGCATCGAAACCGTGGTGGAAGGTGGCCGCCTGCGCATCAGCACCAAGCAGCAGAACGGCAGAATGTGGTCCGGCGACAACCTCGAAGGCCCGGTGACGGTGTACGTGACCATGACCGACGTGGCAGAGCTCAGCGTGAGCGGCTCCGGCCAGATCAAAGCCGAAGAGGCCGTGAAGGCAGACCGCCTGTCGTTGGCGGTCAGCGGCTCCGGCCGCATCCTGCTGCCCCGGCTCACAGCCAGCGAGCTAAAATCGGCCGTATCGGGATCGGGCGAAATTCAGGTGGCCGGCACCTGCCCGCGGCATGAGGCCCGCATCAGCGGCTCCGGCAACGTGCTGGCCACCGAGCTGCGCACCGAGGCCAGCACCATCGGCATCAGCGGCTCTGGCAACGGCCGCCTCTACGCCAGCCGTACGCTGGAGGCCAGCATTGCCGGCTCCGGCAACGTATACGTACGCGGCGGCGCCAACGTCAGCAGCAAAATTGCCGGCTCCGGCCGGGTGCGCAAAGAGTAACTTTTGACGTCATTCGTCACCATGAGAAAGGGGGTTCCGGCTGCAGCGTTGTTCAGCCGGAACTCCCTTTTCTGTGGACAGGCTGTGCCGTTTACTCTATCACTACTTTCTGAGTAGCAGTGCCGGTTTCGGTAGTGAGACGCAGCAAGTACACCCCCACTGGTAAACTAGGTAGCTGAAGCTGCACCTGCTGCTCGGCAACATCCAACAGGCTGGTTTGGTAGCAGAGGCGGCCTTGTATATCCAGCAGCTGAAGGGTGCCCGGGCTCGGTTGTGGCTGCGCAATACGAACTCCAAAACTGCCTTTGCTGGGGTTAGGAGCTACTACCATACTTGACTGCCGGGCAACTGGCCGGACGCCAAGGGGCCGCCCACTACCGCCCGAGCAAAAAATGCTAGGGGGCATTACGCGCCGCGTTGGGGCATCCGGGCCTTCGTATTCTAGCACAAGCTTGTTGCGCCCACCGTTTTCGCCAAAATGAATCTGCAGGTCATGCTGGCCGGCGAGCAAAGGCAGCGTAACGGCTACTGTGGAGTCGGGGTGCATGCCCCCATTATTGATGGTGGCCATGTTATTGGGTGGGGTCGACATCAGCGCGTAGGTATCAAGCCACAGCCGGGAGCCATCATCAGACCGGAGATAGAGTGTATAAAGGCCGGAAGTGCTGATGGTGAAACTTCCCCGAAAGCGCGCACTGTACTCGTTAGCATCGGTGGCAGTGCCCGTGGCCACAGCAGTCAGGTCGCCCCAGCTGCCATCAGTATCAAAGTTGAGGTGGCTTTCCAGGCGTACTAGGCCGGGCCGATTAGCCGAGAAGTAGGCCGGATCATCCGCAAAATAGCCTTGGTAGTATTCGCCGTATAGCCCTTGCGTTGGGGGGCCTCGGTCGGGGCGGACACTCATGCAGCCGGCAGCCGGCGGCACAGCCGCTACAAAGGTGTAGGCCTGCCGAAACAACGTAGCGCCCTGGCTGCCAATCACAAGTATATTAGGCTGATACAGGCCCGTGGGCACATTCACGCCAAACGTCAGCTGGCCTGTGGCGGCGTTGAGGCTTATGCCGGCTGGCAGACTGGCAGCATTTGCCAACAGAAACTGCGGCGTAGCCCCTACTCCCGTCACTGTTGGCACCGACGACATAGTGCCGGTGCCCACAGTCACCGTCTGATTATCGTTGGCGTACATCAGGTTGGCAGGGAGGGTCCGCACGGGCTGCACGGCCGTGCAGAACACGCTGGCAGGCACTACCTGCCGGGCAGGAGCATCAGGACCTTCGTATTCCAGTATCAGCGTGTTGGCGCTGCCCATTTCGCCGTAGTGTAGCAGGATGTTATGCAGCCCGGCCACCAGATACACGCTGGCCTGCTGCGCCACGGAGGCACTGTGCATCCCGCCGTTGGCAATGGTGGCCTGCGCCAAAATAGCCGGGCTGGCTAGCGCTGCATTGTCAAGCCAGAAGTAGGCCGCGTCGTCAGAATACAGATAAAATGTATACATGCCGGCCGTAGTAATGGCCAAACTGCCGCGCTGACGCAGACTAAAGCCATCCGGGTCCGCAAGCGTATTGGCGGCCACAGTCGTCAGGTCGCCAAACCCGCTGTTGGGGAAATTGGCCTGCACATCTGTTCGGATCAGGCCAGCCGCCCGATTTGTGAAGAACAGCTGGTCATCGTCGAAGTAGCCACTGTAGTACTCGGCATATAAGCCGCTGGTAGCTGGGCTACCGCTCGGGTCTTGGCCGATGCAGTTGTTGGGTTGGGCCATTGCCTTGGACCCACTGCTCAACAGCGTCCACAAAGCTAGCAGACAACCAAGACCGGTTATTCGCAGAGTGGTAAAGATTGTCTTCATGAGCCTCAAAGCATAATGGTGAAAGAAGACGGCAACTACTCTGAGTGAATGTAATAGTTATTTTATAATATTGCAACATTCTAATTTTATTTTGCATTATAAATAAACTATCAGGCACGCACCCAGCAGGCTGTGCTAAGTCTTCCGGCAGAGCGCCCGCGCCCCCCACGCAACCAGTGCGAGCGCCTTGCATGTGCCGGCCGGAAAATGCTTACTTGCGCCAACGTACCACCAGTTGCAGCTTCGGTACGGCCCCAGCTCTTCCCTATGGCGCACCACGCTACCCACTTACCGGCCTGCGCAAACTGCGGCTACTCGTTTCCGGCCGACACGCCGGCTGAATTCTGCCCCCGCTGCGGCCAACAGAATCACGAAGTCAATATCTCCTTCGGCCACTTAGTGGAAGAAACGCTGGAAGGACTGTTCCACTTCGATGGCAAGGTATTCCGAACGGCGGGCCTGCTGCTGTTTCGGCCGGGCGTGCTCACGCGGCGCTTTCTGGAGGGCCGGCGCATGCCCTACGTGCCGCCGGTGCGGCTCTATGTGTTCCTGAGCTTTGTGTTTTTCCTGCTCCTATCGTCGGTTACCAAGCCTGAACACGGCCGTGAGCGGCCGGTACAGCTGTTTGCCCGGCAGGCCGCCACCCTGACAGAAACCGCCAACGATCCTGCCCGGCAGCAGGAACTGCAACTGCTTCGCGACATTGCTCAGGCGCAGTCGCCGGCCCGCAGTGACAGTCTGCAGCGCCTCTTCACGGATTTGATGCAGCAGCGCCAAAAAGCCGGCCGGCCGCCGCAGGCTCTCACGCAGGCCACCACAGACTCAACAACCCGCAGAAGCGCCTCCGACGGCCTCAACCTCTCGGTGATGGGCGTCAAGCTCCCGGAAGAAGAGGTGGCAAAGCTGCCCGATGACATCACGCAGGCGCAGGTGGACTCTGTGCTGCGTAGCAAGGGTGCCGTGCCCGGCTTCTGGAACCGGCTGGGCGTGAAGCGGGCCGTGCGCTGGCACCACGTCACGAGCGAGGAAGCCATGCACCAGATTCTGCGCGGCCTGTCGCTGCTCATTTTCCTGATTATGCCGCTGGCGGCGCTGCTGCTGAAGGGCGCGTATTTCCGGCAGCGCCGGCACTACATCAGCCACCTCATCTTCACGGTGCACATCCACTGCTTCCTGTTTGTGTACTTCGCAGTGGCACTGCTGCTGAGCAAGCTCAGCTTTATGGCCTGGGCCCAAGACTATGTCCTGCTGATTCCGGGCATATACTTTCTGCTGTCCCTGCGCAACTTCTATCAGCAAAGCTGGCCGAAAACAGTGCTAAAATCCCTGCTCCTAGGCCTGAGCTACGGCTTCACACTGGCCCTGGCCCTGACGCTGGTAGCGCTGGGCGGGCTGATCATGTTTTAAGTAGGTTAAGTCGCGGATTAGCCGTGGCGGGGCGGTAGTAGCGCGAACTTTGTAATTCGCGTCTCCGCGCCGTTGGATGTTAATGGCGCAGGGCCGCGAACTACAAAGTTCGCGCTACTGCTCTAACGCCACTAAAACTAACGCCCTGCGTAACAGCAGGCTTTGAGTATCCTAAGTCGCGGAGCAACCCCGGAGGAGCGGTATGCCGATGGAAGCATCGCCGGAAAAAAGTAGCAAGCCCCGCCTATCGGCTACCAGTCAAACAGGCCGCGGCGGCCGGAGCTGCGGGGCTTATCCTTGGCTTTCGACTTGTCTTTGCCGCCGCCGAATACGCCGTCGAGCAGGCCGGTTTTCTTCTCTTTAATCAGGATGTAGCGCACGGAGAAGGCCGTCGGGAAGCGGGCCCAGTCGTCGGAGCCGAACTCGATGCTGGGCTTGAAATCGGCGGAGATGACCAGCCGCGTCAGGGCCACTTTGTACTCCACGCCCACAATGCCATCCACGCCCCCGAACGTGCCGGTATCCTTGTGGTTACCAACGTGGCCGCCGGCCCCGAGGTAGTAGTTGAGGCTGGGCCCCAGAATGCCGAAGTGGCGCTCGGCCAGTACCGTAGCGCTTACTTCGCGGGTGCCGGCCAGCGCTAGCCCTTCGAGGGTGGCGCCGGGCAAAAACTTCTGCTGCACCGTGAGGCCGTACTGGCCCGGGCTCAGGCGCAGGCCGGCCGCCGTGCGGTATTTCTGGGCGGCAGCCGGGCTGGCAGCCAGCAGGCCCAGCCCCAGCAGGGGCAGCAGGCCACGACGACGAAAGCGAAATAGCATAATCTTGTAACGAGACGAAGCGAACGGAGCCTGCTGTGTGGGCGTTTGAACGCGCAAGCTCGGTGCAAAGTACGGGCCACGGCCGCTAATTTGCCGGACGCCCGGGCCCGCACCGCGTACATTGCCGTAGTTTTAGGCCCAACTCATTCGCTTTCCGTCCGTGTACATTCACCAGGTGGCATCCTATCTGCCAGAGCAAGTCGTTACCAACGAGCATTTTACCAATCTCAACGGCCTCTCTGCCGACTGGATCATTGAGCGCACCGGCATTCGGGAGCGCCGCAAGGCTGGTCCCGGCGAAAACACCAATACCATGGCTATTGAGGCCACCCGCCGCGTGCTAACCCAGGCCCCGGCATTTCCGGTTACCGAGCTCGACCTCATCGTGGGGGCCACCTACACCCCGCACGACACCATCTACACACTGGCCCACGCCGTGCAGCGCGACCTGGGCATCAACGATATTCCGGTGGTGAGCATTTCGTCGGCGTGCTCGTCGTTGCTCAACGCCATTGAGATTGTGGAAGGCTACTTCGCCATGGGCAAGGCCAGCCGCGCCGTGGTGGTGGTGAGTGAGCACAACACCGCCTACAACAACGAGAGCGACACTGTGGCCGGCCATCTCTGGGGCGACGGCGCCTCGGCCCTGCTGCTCACCAAGGAGCGCCTCGCCCCCACCGACCTGCGCGTGGTGGAGGTGCTGACCGGCGGCGCGGCCGTGGCCGGCAAAGCCGACGAAGCCGTAACGCTGAAGCCCGTGGAACGCGGCATTGTGATGCCCCACGGCCGCGACGTCTTCACGTACGCCTGCCAGTACATGGCCCGCGTGACCCGCCAGCTGCTGGAGCGCCAGCACCTGGACCTCGACAGCCTCACTTACCTGATTCCGCACCAGGCCAACCTGCGCATCACCAAAAACGTGCTGCAGCAGCTGGGCTTGCCCCCCGAGCGCGCCGTATCTAACATCGAGCGGCTGGGCAACACGGGCTGTGCCGGCGCCGCCATCGGCCTCGGCGACACCTGGCCGCGTCTGCAGCCCGGCAACCGGGTTATCATCACGGTGTTCGGGGGCGGCTATTCCTACGGGGCTATGCTGCTGGAGCGGTAACCCATCAAGTCAACTGAAAACGCTCTTGCTGATGCGCGGCTCCCTTGTTCTGCTTGTCCTGCCCCTGCTGGCAGCTAACGAACTGGCGGCGCAGCAGCTGCCGTTGCCGGCCACCGAGTTTCAGGCCCGGCGCACCACGCTGGACCAACGCGGCATGCTGGTGCTGGGTGGCTGGGCCCTCGGCAACGTAGGCGTGAGCGGGGCACGCTACTTCGCCACCGAAGGCCGCGAGAAATACTTTCATCAGATGAACGTGGGCTGGGGCGTAGTGAACCTGGCGCTGGCTGGCAGTTCGCTATGGGCCACGCGCCGCCCGCCAGCCGCCCCCACCGACCGCGCCACGCTGGTCCGCACACAGCTGCGCACCGAAAACCTGTACCTCTTCAACGCCGGCCTCGATGTGGCCTATCTGGCCACGGGCCTGTATCTGCGGGAGCGGGCCGCTTCGCGCCCCACCGTGCGCCGCCAGCAGCAGCTGCGCGGCTATGGGCAGTCGTTGCTGCTGCAGGGTGGCTTTTTGCTGGCTTTTGATGGGTTGATGTTTGCGGCTCACCACCGCCATGCCTCCCAGCGGCTGTATCCGCTGCTGAGCGGGCTGCAGGTGGGGCCGGGCACGGTGGCCTTCACGCTGCCCATCCGTTAGCGCCAGCCGCTACTCGCCGGTCTTCACAAACCGTAGCGCGCCGGTGCGGCTGTCGGTATCGAGGTAGCGCAGCACGTACCAGCCGGCTTTCAGGGTTTCGGTGGGCACCGGCAGCAGGTTGAGGCCGGGCTGATACTCCAGAAACGTAGTGGAAACCCGCCGCCCCACGGCGTCAAACAGCTCGGCCCGCAGGCGCCCGGCCGTCGTGGCCGGGTAATACAGCTGCAGCGGCTGGCCCGCCGTCGGGTTCGGGAATACGCTGGGCTGGCTGCCCGCCGCGGCATCGGCACTCACCAGCACCGGCGCGGTAGCATCGAAGCTGCCATCGGGGCGGCGCAGGCGCAGGCGGTAGTAGCGCAGACCGGCCTGGGGCTGGGCATCGAGGTAGGTGTAGGCAGCCGATACCGGCACGGCGGCCAGCGTCTGCCAGGCGGTGGTATCGGTGCCCTGAGCGCGCTGCACCTCAAACCCACTCAGGAAACACTCGGCACGCGTGGCCCAGCTCAGCACAATGCCCGCCGAAGATGGCGCGGCCGAAAAGGCCGTGAGCGGCGCCGGCAGCATAGGCGCCGGCCCGCAGCCCTGCACCGCAAAGCTGCGCTTGCGCAGCACCACCCGCCCACCCGCCACGTCATCGGCGGCGAGGAAGCGGGTATTCTGGCCGCGCGCCACGGCAAAATGCATGATGGCCCGCGGCAGAATCACGTGCGACAGCTGCTGCGCGTGTCCCAGCTCGTGCACCACCACCGACTCGAAATCCAGCTGCGTGCCCACGGCCGGCGCGGGCCCAAACTGCCAGGTGGTGGCGTCGTCAAACTGCATATCGATTTCCTGCACGTAGAACACCAGTCGCCCGTCGGGCCGGAAGCAGCCCCGGTAGTAGCTGGTGGTGCGGCCCAGCACGTTTGCGGGCAGCTCGCCGCCCTGGTCGAAGCCGATGCTGTTCTCGCCGTCTTCGGCGGCTCCGCGGCTGGTACGCGGGGGCGCGTCGGCGTCCCAGTTGATGCCGGTCTGGCAGCGCCAGGTGGCCAGGGCCCGGTTCCAGGCGGCAGTAGCGGCGGTGTTGGCGGCAAAGGTGGTTTCGAAGCGGAAGCTGTAGCCGCCGCGGCCGTTCTGGCTGATGTGGTTGGGGCGCACCAGCTGGTTGCCGGGCGTGCTGAGCACGTTGCTCACGGCGTAAGGCACCGTGAGCGAAGTGGCGCTGGTGGCCTGCTGCTGGTCGTTGGTGGTGACGCGCACCGGGCCGCTGCCGGCCGGGGCGGCGGGTTGGCCCAGGGCCGGCACCCGCACCACAATGCGCGTATCGGTCCAGCTCACGTAGTCGGCGTCCTGGGGCTTCACAAGGGAGGCTCCGCCGTTATCAGCATTAGGGAACTCCACGAAGCCCACGCCCCGCGTCGCGCCAAAGCCCGAGCCGGCCAGCGTGAGCACCGCGCCCGTTCCGGCAGGTACCGTGGCCGGGCTCAGGCTGCTGACTACCGGGGCCTGCCCACGCGCCACTACGGGCGCTGCCAGCCGCTGCCGGACGGCGGTTAGGGCAGCGTTGGGCTGCACCAGCTGCCGCGCCTGCCCGGTAGCCTCCGTCAGCTGTTGGTAGAAGGCTTCATCAATAGCGCCCAGGGGCCGAAAAAGGTCGGCGACTGTGGCCGTAGCCAAGTCATAGGGCAGAAAGCCCTGCTCACTACCATACACTGCCCACGCCCCGGCCTCGGCGGCCGTGTCGGCGAAGCTGGCCGGCACCAGAAACAGCACGCCCTGCTGGCCGGGGCGCAGCTCCAGCGTGTTGGTGAGCTGATGGCGGTCAAGCCCCACGGTGCCGCCTTCCGTCAGCACGGTTAGCTGGGTGGGGGCCGTGCCTTTCAGAGCGCTGAATACGCGCAGCTGGTGCGCCGTGTAGATGCGGCGGTGGCCGGCATCCCAGAAGCTGCGGGCACTCAGCACCTCGGCTTCTACCACCAGCGGCGCAACGGCGGCCCGCTCCGCCAGACTCAGGGGCAGTACCAAGCAGCGGGCTTCGGCGGGCGGCAGCTGAGCGAATTGCGCCTGCACTTCGCCGGAAAAAGCCAGGGCCAGGGCCAGCAACAGGTGCGCAGGGTGCTTCATGAGGCAACGTGGTTTCGGCAGGCTCTTCTGCCGGATGAGTAATAGGTATGCTTAAAACAGGCTGCCCTGCACCGCCTGCGGGATGATACGGGGCGGATTCACGCCCAGCCCCGTGAGCGTATGCAGGCGGCCCAGGAAGTGCTGCGTCCAGAGGGGCGTATGCATGATGTCCTTCTGATGCACGAAGAAATACACGGTCTGCAGGCCTTGCTGCAGCCACCCCGCAATGCGCTCGGCCCAGGCGTCGGCGCGCTGGTAGTCGGAAGCAACCAAGCCGTGGCCGTTGAAGCGGATGAAGGCGGTGGGCGTGGTCAGGCGCATGTGCAGCACGTCGCGGCGGCCGGCCACGTCGCTTATCACCAGCGTTTTGCCCAGGGCTTCCAGCATAGCCGCCACGGCGGCAAACGCCACGGAATCGGCAAACCATGCCGGATGGCGCAGTTCCACGGCCAGCGGCACATCGGCCGGAAAGTCGAGCAGGTAGCGCTCCAGCCGGCTCAGGTGCTCGGGGCCGAAGGTGGGCGGCAGCTGCAGAAAGCACCAACCCAGTCGGTCCTCCAGCTCCACAATGGACCGGCAGAACGTGGTGGTCAGGTCGTCGACATTATATAAGGCCCGGTCGTGGCTGATGATCTGGGGCAGCTTGGGGCAGAACCGAAAGCCGAGCGGCACGGCGTCGCGCCACTTGCGCACGGTAGGCGCGTCGGGGATGCGGTAGTGCGTGGTGTTCAGCTCCAGGCTGTTGAACTGCCGGCCGTAGTGTTGCAGATAGTCCGCCTCGCGGATGCCGGCCGGGAAGTAGGAGCCCAGCCAGGCCTTGTTGGTCCAGATGGGGCAGCCGACGTAGAGGCCAGGGCTGGCAGGGGCCGGCGCCCGGGCCAGCAGCGCGGCCGTATCGGGGTGGTCCGAAGGGAGCCGGAAGTCAACGTAGCGTAAGTCAGAAAGGCGGCCGAAATCCATACGGCAACATACGGCAAAATGCCGCGCCGCGCCTAATTCTGCCCCCTGCTGCCAGCCGGTTTTTCGGTGGCAGTTCGTAACACGTTCATCAGCACTTATCTGGCCCTGCGCCGCCGCCTACACCCTTAGTGAAATTCCGGGACTTTTGCAACCAGCCCGGAAAGGCTTCCGGCCTCCGATGGCCAATATTTTTTGACCGGCGCATAGTCTCATTTTAATGCCTACCTGTCAGCCTTCCTATTATAATACAAAATCACCCTTCAGGAAACACAAAACCCTATTTGGCCCTTTCTGGCAGCAATAAATTAAATGCAAATTTTGTAGAAAAAAGACAATTTTAATCGCCTCCACAATACTAACGCACTTGGGAATCGGGTCGGAGTTTGGTCAGCAATTTTAGATTTGTCGTGTTCACCAACGCCGCGTACTGATGACGGTTACTCTACGACTACATACCATGGGCTGGCTGATGTCCCTCGTTCTGGTGCTGCTGACCGGCTTTGCACCGGCCTCCTACGCCCTCGGGCGTGCCGACGACGACAAAACGCCCGCTACCGCCGCCCGCCGCGCCACTGTGCTGCGGGGCCGCGCCTCATGGTATGGTCGGGAGCACCAGGGCCACCGCACCAGCAACGGCGAGCGGTTCGACCGTAACCAGTACACCTGCGCCCACAAAACCCTACCCTTCGGCACCCGCCTGCGCGTCACGAACCCCACCACCGGCCAGGCCGTGGTAGTTCGGGTTACCGACCGGGGCCCGTTCCGCCACCAGCGCATCTTGGACCTGGCGGAAATTGCCGCCCGCCCTTTGGGCATCGTGCAGAACGGCGCCGTGAGTGTAATAGCCGAAGTAGTACCTGCTACCACTCCCCTCGGCCCCACCGATGCCCCCGAAGACCTCGCCGCCCTGGCTTCTGACTCGCTGAATACCCTCACTGCCACTACTACCATCCTGCCTGGCGCCACCGAAGCTGCCGACGTAGTAGTGGTGGCCGAGCCCAAGCCCACCTTTGTGGTACAGGCCGGCACCTTCGGCGATACGCGCAACGCCCAGGCCGTACTCGACAAGATCATGGCCCTAGACCGCACGCTGGCCGTGACGCTGGCCGCCGGCACCAAGGAAGGCAAACCCGTCAGCCGCGTGCTGGTGGGCGGCTTCCAGGACCGCGCCGAGGCCGACCGGGTCCGCCTGCGCCTGCAGGAATGGGGCATTGCCGGTTTGGTGCGGCAGAGCGAGAACCTGTAAAAAGTATCTGCCTGATATAGAAGGAGAGCTGCCGGCACGTTGTGTGGGCAGCTCTTTTTTGTGCAACCTTTGGCCAACGTCCAGCCTCTTCCTGACGGTTATATCTCCCTTTTTTATCTGTTTTCATTCAATGAAACACCTATTCCTCCTCGGCCTGAGCTGCGCGCTGGCCTCCTCGGCTTTTGCCCAAACCGAAAAAGGCGCCCGCTACATCGGGGCCAACGTGGGCAACCTGAGCTATGGCCGCAGCGACAAGAACAACAGCATTTCGGCCACCCTGACGCCTTCGGCAGGCGTATTCGTGGGCAACAATTTTCTGCTGGGAGCCGGCCTGCCGATCAGCTACTCACGCAGTCATTTTGAAACCACTTTTCAAAAAAGCACGCGCCGCGAGGTAGCGGTAGGGCTGGTGCCATTTGCGCGCTATTACCTGCCGGGCACGGGGGCGCACCGCTTTTTCGGGCACTTGCAGGCAGGCATTGCGCGTGGTAGCTACCGGTATCAGGCGGAGGGCATGTACTTCGCCTCCGGTGGTCAGGCGGTTATCACCAAAGAAGATCAGCGCAGCAGCCAGACTTCCCTCACGCTTGGCGCGGGCCTGGGCTACAACTATTTCCTGACGCCGGGCGCAGCGCTGGAAGTAGTGGCCAGCTACGGCCGCTATGGCATCGGCGACTACGACAGTGCCGGCGCCCTCAACGTCTCGGCCGGCTTTGCCGTGTTCCTGCCCTCGAAAGGCGCGGCGGCCAAGTAAGCTTGCCGAAGCTTATTGCCTGCACAACGCGGCGCGCAAACCCCCAGTGGTTTGCGCGCCGCGTTTTTTTGTCGGATGTTGTGGCACGAGACTGAGATTATCCGGACTGCCTGCTATGCTGCGTATTATCAAACCTGTTCTGGCGCTGCTCGTCAGTGTTTCGCTGACGTGGGTGCTCAACACCCGGCAGGGCGACGTGCCGCCGTTCGGCAAGTTCCTGAGCCCGTTCCGTGGGTTCTGGCGCAACGCCGAACCTGCCGCCGCGCCCGCCGCCCTCCAGACGCTGCGCCTGCCGGGCCTGCGTCAGCCTGTGCAGGTCCGCTTCGACGACCGGCGCGTGCCCCACATCTTCGCCCAGAACGACCACGACCTGTACTATGCGCAGGGCTACCTCACGGCCCGCGACCGGCTCTGGCAGATGGATTTCATTGCCCACGTGGCCGCTGGCCGCCTGTCGGAGATTGTGGGGCCCGCCCGGCTGGAAACCGACCGATTTTTCCGGCGCATGGGCCTGCCGTTTGGAGCCCGCCGCTCCCTGGACTCGGCCATGACCGACCCGGTGACGCGCACCGTGCTGACATCCTACGCCGACGGGGCCAACGCCTACATCGGCAGCCTCACGCCCCAGACGCTACCCTTCGAGTACAAGCTACTCGACTACCAGCCCGAGCCTTGGGAGCCGCTGAAAAGCGCCCTGATTCTGAAATACATGGCCTTCGACCTGAGCGGCCGCTCCGACGACCTGCGCATGAGCAACGCGCTGGCCCGCTATGGCCCGGCCGTCATCAAGGACCTGTTTCCGGACTACCCGATGCAGGAAGACCCCATCGTGCCCGTAGGCACGCCGCTCGACTTTACGCCCCTGCCGGTGCCGGCCACGCCGCCGGGCTTTCTGGCGGCCATGTCGGGCAAGGTGCCGCAGAACGAGCCCGACCCCGAGCTGGGCTCCAACAACTTCGCGGTGAGCGGGGCGAAGTCGGCCTCGGGCTTCCCACTGCTGGCCAACGACCCGCATCTACAGCTCAACTTGCCCAGCATCTGGTACCAGGTGCAGCTGGCCGCGCCCGGCCTGAATGTGTACGGCGTGAGCATTCCGGGCACGCCCACGGTCATCATCGGCTTCAACGAGCAGGTGGCCTGGGGCGTGACCAACGTGGCCGCCGACGTGCTGGACTGGTACCAGTTGAAATTCAAGGATAGCACGCGGCGCGAATACTGGCACGATGGCCGCTGGAAACCCATCCGGCGGGTGGTGGAGCGCATTACCGTGCGCGGCCAGCCCGACCGCCTCGACACCGTGCTCTATACCCACCACGGCCCCATCGTGTACGATAAGCCGGAGAAGCCCTTCCTGCCCGCCCACGCGCCCGTGGCCCACGCCATGCGCTGGACCGCACACGATGCCGCCAACGAGTACCAGACCTTCTACCGCCTCAACCGCGCCCGCAACTACCAGGACTACACGGCCGCGCTCAGCACCTACGGCTCGCCGGCCCAGAACTTCATCTTCGCCAGCGCCGACAAGGACATTGCCATCTGGCCCAACGGCCGCTTCCCGCTGAAGTGGCGCGAGCAAGGCAAGTTCATCCTTGATGGCACCGACCCGGCCTACGACTGGCAGGGCTGGATTCCGGCCGCCCAGAACCCGCACGTGCTGAACCCACCGCGGCAGTTTGTGTCGTCGGCCAACCAGTTTTCCACCGGCCCCGATTACCCCTACTACCTCAACTGGAACTACGGCGATGGCAGCTACGACCGTGCCCACCGCATCAACGAGCGGCTGGCCAGCATGCGCCAGGTTACGCCCGACAGCCTGCGGATGCTGCAAAACGACAACCTCAACCTGACGGCCCAGCTGCTGCTACCCCGCCTGCTACAGCTGGCCGCCGGCCCCGCCAACGCCGACACCCTGGTTGCAGCCAGCTCGCCCGAGGCCCGCGTACTAGCCGAGCTGCGCCGCTGGAACTACCACTACACCGCCGACGCCCTGGCGCCCAGCGTGTATGAGCTGTGGTACGGCAACCTCGTCAAGCGCATCTGGTCCGACGATTTCGGGCTGAAAGCCACCGGCCTGGAAATGCGCATGCCCGCCCGCGACCGAACCAAAACCCTCATCCTGCGCGAAGCCGACAGCCGCTGGATCGACGACCAACGCACGCCGCAGCGCGAGACGCTGCCGCAGCTGGTGCGCCGCAGCCTGCGCTTCGCCACCGACTCGCTGACCCGCAAATACGGACCGCTGGGCCCGCGCTGGGCCTGGAAGAATCAGAAAAGCACCGACATCCTGCACATGCTCCAGATTCCCGGCTTCGGGCACATGGACCTGGACTGTGGCGGCGGCGCGGGCATCGTGAATGCTACTACCGAGCGCACTGGTCCTTCGTGGCGCATGGTGGTGGCACTGGGGCCGCGCGTGAAGGCCTACGGCGTGTTTCCGGGCGGGCAGAGCGGCAACCCCGGCTCCGTGGCCTACGACGACATGCTGGAAACCTGGCGCGTGGGCCAGCTCAACGAGCTGATCTTCCTGCGCTCGGCCACCGAGCCCAACCCGCGCGTTCGAGCCGCCTGGATGCTGGAACGCTGAGGCGTTACCTTCGCTGCTCAACTCTACTTATATGTCGTTGCTATCCGCTACTTCCTCCCGCTGCCTTCTATTGACAGGCCTGCTGACGGCACTGCCGCTGCTGCCCTTACTGGCTCAGAAGCAACCAGCTGCCAACAGGCAGCCGCCATCTGCCCACGCTACGGAGCCCGTGTACGAAACGCAGCAGGTGGAAATATGGCCGGAGTATCCGGCTGGCCTTTTCGCCCTCAAGCAATACCTCAAGAGCGCACGGCTACCCGCTGAAGTACGTGAGGGGCGCATCCGAGGCGCGGTGTACGTAAGCTTTGTGGTGCGCTCAGATGGACGCCTGACCGATATCAGCGTGCTACGTGGCCTGAGTTCGGGCACCGACGCGGAGGCGTTACACCTGATAAAAGCCATGCCTGCCTGGCGGCCCGCCCGCCGCTTAGATAAAGCGGTGGCCGTGCGTCATTCCGTGCCAGTGGTTTTTGAAACTCCAGCCGGAAAAACGCCGAATACACCCGCCGCTGGGACTATCATCGAGGATACCAGTATGTCCAAGGCCTACACTTTTGTGGAGCAAATGCCGGTTTTTCCGGGCGGCATGGATAGTCTACGTGCTTACATTCAGCAGCATGTAAAATACCCGGCGCAAGCCCTGCGCGAGAAAGTAGAAGGCCGTGTGTTCGTTCGGTTCGTCGTGGATACCAAGGGCCTCGTCAGAGAAGTGCAGGTGCAGAAAGGCATTGGCGCGGGCTGCGACGAGGAAGCCGTACGGGTAGTCAGGAGCCTGCCACGCTTCGAGCCGGGCAAGCAGAACGGGCAGCAGGTACCGGTTTATTACACCGTTCCGGTCGTGTTCAACGTTACTCCGCCCCGCTCCTCCGACCTGATGGACATGCCCGCTCAAGCCACACCGGTGCCTCCGCAGCCTGAGCCGGAGAAAGTGTACACCTACGTGGAGCAGATGCCGACCTTGAGTGGCCCCGCCGGCCGCACTACGCTGAGTATCGCCATTCAGCAGGCACTAGTATTACCGCCGGAAGTGCGCGAAGGCCGCTCCGAGGGTACCGTGTTCCTGAATTTCGTGGTACAGTCTACTGGCACTATCTCTGACTTGAAAGTGGTTCGCGGCCTCTGCCCTGCCTGCGACGCAGCCGCCTTGGCGGCCGTGCGGGCGTTACCACCATTCGAGCCGGGCAAGCAAAATGGGCGCGCCGTAGCGGTACAGTTCACCGTTCCCGTGCAAATGCTCGGACCCAACCACGTATTCGAAGGAGGCCAGGTGGCTATGCCAGCCGTATTTCCCGGCGGCGGTCTGGCTCTGCGGCAATACCTTACCAAAGAGTTGAAGGAGCCCAAAGTACTAAAGCAGGAGGACTTGCGCGGCGCCGTAGAAGTGCGCTTCGTGGTGCAGGCGGATGGCAGCATTGGTGCCGCGGAAATCACGCGTCCTCTCTGCCGTAGCTGCGACGAAGAAGCCCTGCGCCTTATGCGGGCCATGCCCCGCTGGACCCCGGCCCGCAACGCCGCCAACCAGCCCGTATCAGTCCGGCAGCAGGTCATCATCCCAATGCCCGCCGCTGAGCTGCCCCCTCGTGGCCGTATTGATTAGAGCCGGCACTACCTGCGCAACAGCCGACCCGCTGTGTTTGAAAATACCCCGCTAGCCGATTCTAGTATGGCGGTGCTCCGCTAAAGCCCAGGCATTTTTTGTTGCTTCTCCTCACTCTCTCATGAAACCTACGCTGCTTCTGTTGCTGATGATTTTGGCCCTGTCCACGGTGGCCCAGCTGTTCCTGCCCTGGTGGGTGATTACGCCGCTCTGCATGGGGCTAGCCTTTTTTTCGGCCGCCACGCCAGGCGCGGCATTTGGAGCTGGCTTCTTGGGCATTGCAGTTGGGTGGCTGGGGCTGGCTGGTTGGCTTAGCCTCCAAAACCACCACCTGCTGGCGCAACGGGTGGCGCAGTTGCTGCCGCTGGGCGGCTCGGCAGTGGCGCTGGTGCTGGTTACGGCCCTGCTGGGCGGGCTGGTGGGCGGAATAGCGTCCCTGGCCGGCGCCTGGGCCCGGCAGGCCATCCGGCCCCGCCCGGTCGCCTGAGTGGCTGCCCATGCCAAATACGGCATCCTATGCAACTTAACTTCCGTAGGCGTGTTATCTGATTTCCTCTACCCGTAGCAGACTCAGGGTAGAGGCCTTGCTCACGAGGCAGGGCTGCTGATGTTGTACCTGGAGGTTTTCTGTTGAAATTACTGTTTTCAAGCGCCCGCCTTACCGGCGGCGTCCTGGCATTGCCGCTGCTGGCGGCCGCCCTGGGTGGCTGCGAGCCTACCCCACCCCAAGGCACTGCGGGCGTGGCCCAGGTTCCCCCGCGGCCTCGTAGCCTCCGCCTCGATTCGCTCCGCGCAGACTCCATCAGCCGCGCCGATGGCCAGCTGCCCGGGGCCATTCTGCCCAACAACCGCATTGTGGCCTTCTATGGCAACCCGCTGCACAAGGCCATGGGTATTCTGGGCGCCCTGCCCAAAGACCAGATGTTGCAGCGCCTACAGCAGCAGGCCGCACAATGGCAGCAAGCCGATTCATTGCCCGTCCGCCCCGCCCTGCACATGACGGCCATCATCGCCCAGCGTGATTCCGGAGCCGATGGCATGTACCGGCTGTCGTTGCCCGATAGCACCATCCGGCGCGTCATCCGCTGGGGCCAGGAGCACAAGGCTCTCGTGTTTCTGGATGTGCAGGTGGGCCTTAGCACGCTGCCGCAGGAGCTCCCGCTACTGGAGAAATACCTGCGCCTGCCATACGTGCACCTCGGCATCGACCCGGAGTTTTCCATGAAGTCGGGCCGGCGCCCCGGCACGGAAGTCGGAGAGTTCGATGCCCGCGACATCAACTACGCCCGGCAGTTTCTGGCCCGCATAGTGAGCGAAAACGGCCTGCCTCCCAAAGTGCTGGTGGTGCACCGCTTCCGTCAGGACATGGTTACCAACTACCAGCAAATCCGGCTCGACCCGCGTGTGCAGATTGTGATGCATATGGATGGGTGGGGCACCCCTAGCGTAAAACGCAGCTCTTACCGCAAATTCATCCGCCGGGAGCCAGTTGAATATGCAGGTTTCAAAATATTCTACCGCAACGACAGCCGCCCCAACTCCCGCCTCATGACACCGCAGGAAGTCGCCAGCCTCACCCCCACCCCGCTTTATATTCAATACCAATAGTTTAGGCAAACCTAAGTCCCTGCGCATGCCAGCCGGCGTTAGCAAGCACAGCGCACGGTCAGCTTAGCAAAAAATACCGCCCTGATTACGGTAGCTGCCCACGGAAAACGTAACTTTCGGCAACTACCTTACTCCTTTTTAGTTTTTCAGTGCGGCATTTTTCTTCCTTCAGCCTCGGGCTCACATCACTGGGCCTGGCCCTTTCCCTCACCACGCTGCCCGGTTGCGGTTCCCGCTCCGGCACCGATTCCGAGAACCCAGCAGCCGTAGCCGACACCGCCGCCCAGCCCGTGGTCGTGGATACCGTGCAGCTCAAGCTGCAGGCTATGCGCCGCGACTCGCTGCTGGCTGATTCGATTGCCAAGAAAAACGGTCAGCTACCCGGCGCCATTCTGCCCGGCCACCGCATCGTGGCGTTCTACGGCAACATCCGCTCGAAAGGCATGGGCATCCTGGGCCGCGAACCCAAAGAGCAGATGCTGGCTAAGTTCCGAAAGGTGCAGAAGGAATGGCAGGAAGCCGAGCCCGGCCTGCCTATTCAGCCCGCGCTGCACAGCGTTACCATTACCGCCCAAGCAGATGCCGGCAAAGATGGTAAGTACCGCCTGATGAACTCCAAGGCCACCATTGAGGAAACCATCAAATGGGCCAAGGATAACAACTGCATCATCTTCCTGGACGTGCAAGTGGGCCTGAGCGACCTGGAGCACGAGCTGCACAAGCTGGAGCCCTACCTCAAAGACCCCATCGTCCACATGGGCATCGACCCCGAGTTTGCCATGGCCACAAAAGGCGTGCGTCCCGGCAAGAAAATCGGCACCTACGATGCCAAGGATGTCAACTACGCCATCAACTTCCTGGCCCGCATCGTCAGCGAAAACAAGCTTCCCCCCAAAGTCCTGACGGTGCACCGCTTCACCCAGGGCATGATAACGAACTACAAAAACATCAAGCTCGATCCACGCGTGCAGGTAGTCATGCACATGGACGGCTGGGGCGACCCAACGCTCAAGAAGGATTCATATAAGGCATACATTGAGAAGCAGCCCGTGCAGTACACTGGCTTCAAACTGTTCTATGAGTACGACATCAAGCCAAAGAATTCTCACTTGATGACACCCAAGGAAGTGTTAGCTGAATTAAACCCAAAGCCTCTGTACATTCAGTACCAGTAAACGTCAGAGGTTCCTATAAACAGAAAACGCGGCTAATACGGCCGCGTTTTTCTGTTTATAGGAACCTGTGTATGCAGCCAATCTAGCGTAAGCTGCGCAATAGCTTTTTTTCGCGCACTCCAGATGCAGGCTCACTCGACTCAGCAGGAAGCAGAGTTATATTCTGTACTCCCGCCCCCCGTACCTGTACCTCTTCGTTGACATAGCCTGCGTAGCTAAATAGCACCACAGTATGCCCAGCAGCTAATGGGAGTTGATAGTTGCCCTGCGAGTCCGTAGTGACGCCGTAAGGGCTTCCTTTCCACAACACAGTAGCCCCAGCTAACGGCTTGCCCACTTCATCAAGTACTCGTCCACGCACGACGGCAGTTGCAACTACCTCCGTCGGTTCATTTAGGCTCTTTTCAAAGCTGGCAGCCATGCTGCTATCAACAATACCAAAGCTTACTACAAGTGCAAAGGCGCAATAGCGAAAGATGCCCGAAGCAGTTGTCAAATGATTGGAACTAGTAGCTGAGCGAAACATGACCGGAGAGGAATAGAAGGCAAAATCCACAAACGCCCCTCCATGATCCTTACAAAACTGCATCCATCACAACGCTCATATAGCGTTGTAATAGCAGCTGTAATGGGCATGGCACTAAAACGTGAGCAGTTATATACAATAATACTATATTATTATTATTCTGTTAATATTTTGAATAATTTATTTCTTATGATCAAACCAAAATTGATTAGACAACAGAAATACAATGTTTGCTATAACCCGCATGGACCACGGTATATCGGCGGTCCAGTTGGCGTCATACCTATCGTATCGCGTCCCAATAGGCTCCCCTATGTAGAATCACACCTGACCAAGCACGGGTGGCGCCGCAGCGCGCGTCCCCAGCCAAGGCTATAAACGCCGCTGCCCCCGCGCCAGGCCCCGGGAAAGGGGCGGCACGGGGGCAGCGGACAAATGCAGTAAGGTTGGCGGCGACCGACTCTCCCACCGATGAAGGCAGTACCATAGGCGCTCCGGGGCTTAACGACTCTGTTCGGAATGGGAAGAGGTGAACACCCGGGCTAAAGCCACCATTACTGGTGCGGCAGCTCTGTGTTCAATGGCGAGCTGCCAACAAAACCGTTGACGTAAGGACAAAAGAGAAAAACAGCGAAGGTTCGAGCATTGTCAAGCAAAGCGTTCGAGTCCTTAGTACGGCTCGGCTGTGGCATTTCGGCCTCTACACCTACCGCCTATCTACGTCGTGGTCTACGACGACTCTTCCTATATAGGATATCTCATCTTCAGGTGAGTTTCGCACTTAGATGCTTTCAGCGCTTATCTCATCCCAGCGTCGCTACCCGGCGCTGCAACTGGCGTCACAACCGGTGCACGAGCGGCTGGTCCAACTCGGTCCTCTCGTACTAAAGTCAGGTCCTGTCAAATATCCAACGCCCACCACAGATAGGGACCGAACTGTCTCACGACGTTCTGAACCCAGCTCGCGTGCCACTTTAATCGGCGAACAGCCGAACCCTTGGGACCTTCTCCAGCCCCAGGACGTGACGAGCCGACATCGAGGTGCCAAACCTCCCCGTCGATATGAGCTCTTGGGGGAGATCAGCCTGTTATCCCCGGCGTACCTTTTATCCTTTGAGCGATGGCCCTTCCATGCGGAACCACCGGATCACTATATCCGTCTTTCGACCCTGCTCGGCTTGTAGGCCTCACAGTCAAGCCCGCTTCTGCTATTGCGCTCTACATCCGGTTACCAAGCGGATTGAGCGGACCTTTGAAAGCCTCCGATACTCTTTTGGAGGCGACCACCCCAGTCAAACTACCCAGCAGACACTGTCTCCGTTGCCAGATTAGGCACCAAGCAACACAAGGGTGGTATTTCAACGGCGACTCCCCAAAACCTAGCGGCCCTGGCTCAACGTCTCCCACCTATGCTACACATGTGTTACCCAGCGTCAATGTCAACCTATAGTAAAGGTGCACGGGGTCTTTCCGTCCCGTGGCGGGTACTCGGCATCTTCACCGAGACTACAATTTCACCGAGCTCACGGCTGAGACAGCGCCCAGATCGTTACACCATTCGTGCAGGTCGGAACTTACCCGACAAGGAATTTCGCTACCTTAGGACCGTTATAGTTACGGCCGCCGTTTACCGGGGCTTCGATTCAAACCTTCGCAGCTTGCGCCACTAAGTTCCCCTCTTAACCTTCCGGCACCGGGCAGGTGTCAGACCTTATACTTCCGCTTGCGCGTTCGCAAAGTCATGTGTTTTTGTTAAACAGTCGCCTGGGCCTTTTCACTGCGGCTTCTCTGCTTGCACAGAGGAAGCGACCCTTCTCCCGAAGTTACAGGTCCATTTTGCCGAGTTCCTTGGCCGTGATTCACTCGAGCGCCTCAGGATGCTCTCCTTGACTACCTGTGTCGGTTTGCGGTACGGGCTAGAATTCAGTAAACGCTTAGCAGGTTTTCTTGGCAGTCTGATTAGGTACACTATCTCCGTGGCCGAGGCCGTAGAGTACTATCATGTTTCAGCAAAGTCGGCGTACTTGACTACCAACCCTATACCTACGCACTTTAACGGGCACTTCCGTCCGCCCGCGGTACTTTCACTTCTGCGTCACTGCATCACTCCAAATCCTAGGTGCGGGAATATCAACCCGCTGTCCATCGACGTAGCCTCTCGGCGTAGCCTTAGGTCCCGACTAACCCTGCTCCGATTAGCGTTGAGCAGGAAACCTTAGTCTATCGGCGAGGGGGTTTCTCACCCCCTTTATCGTTACTCATGCCTACATTTGCTTTTCCAGCCGCTCCAGCATGCCTGACGACACACCTTCTCCGCTGCTGGAATGCTCCCCTACCACTTAGCGGTCTTTCACGCTAAATCCATTGCTTCGGTACCGGACTTGATGCCCGCGTATTATCGATGCCCTCTCGCTCGACCAGTGAGCTGTTACGCACTCTTTAAAGGAATGGCTGCTTCCAAGCCAACCTCCTGGCTGTCAAAGCAAGTGGACCTCCTTTGTTCAACTTAGTCCGAATTTAGGGACCTTAGCAGATGGTCTGGGTTCTTTCCCTCTCGGCCTGGGACCTTAGCACCCCAAGCCTCACTGCCGGCTATATTACGTGGCATTCGGAGTTCGTCAGGATTCGGTAGGCTATGACACCCCCTAGTCCTATCGGTAGCTCTACCTCCACGTAACTCAACGCCGACGCTGTACCTAAATACATTTCGGGGAGTACGAGCTATTTCTCAGTTTGATTGGCCTTTCACCCCTACCCTCAGGTCATCCAAATCCTTTTCAACGGAAACTGGTTCGGTCCTCCAGTTGGTGTTACCCAACCTTCAACCTGCCCAAGGGTAGATCACAAAGTTTCGCGTCTACCCCCTCTGACTCTGCGCCCTATTCAGACTCGCTTTCGCTGCGGCTCCGTGCTTTCAAGCACTTAACCTTGCCAGAGAGGAGTAACTCGTAGGCTCATTATGCAAAAGGCACGCTATCAGGCAACGAATGCCCCCTAACTGCTTGTAAGCACACGGTTTCAGGTTCTTTTCACTCCGGTATTCCCGGTTCTTTTCACCTTTCCCTCACGGTACTAGTTCACTATCGGTCTCTCAGGAGTATGTAGCCTTGGCGGATGGTACCGCCGGATTCAGACGGGATTTCGCTGGTCCCGCCTTACTCAGGATTCCACTACCGTATGTAATCAGGTCGCCTACGGGATTCTCACCCTCTATGATCGACTTTCCCACGTCGTTCAGCTAAGATTGCATAATCAGATGTTGTGGTCCTACAACCCCGGACTGGCCGTAACCAACCCGGTTTGGGCTCCTCCCCGTTCGCTCGCCACTACTTGGGGAATCATTGTTATTTTCTTTTCCTCCGGGTACTTAGATGTTTCAGTTCCCCGGGTTTGCCCCATTCTACTTACTGTAGATGGTCACTACGCTTCACGTAGTGGGGTTGCCCCATTCGGACATCTGCGGATCACCTCGTATGTGCCAATCCCCGCAGCTTTTCGCAGCTTATCGCGTCCTTCGTCGCCTCTGAGAGCCTAGGCATCCCCCGTGTGCCCTTACTTACTTCTCTTGTGTTCTCTACCTTGCGGTAAAGAACGGGCTCGGGTGACTAACCATAGGTTAATCACTTTCTTTTCTTTGTTTTTCTCTCTTGTTATCCTTACGCCAAAGAACGTCTCTACTCCCTGTTGGAATAGAAAGTAGATGCAGAACATGCCTGTGCTGTATCTATATAACTTGAATGAAGGAAATGACAAACGGGGGTGAACCGTGTTGGACTGGCGACCGAGTGGTCAACCGAGTCGGATAGCTCCAGAAAGGAGGTGATCCAGCCGCACCTTCCGGTACGGCTACCTTGTTACGACTTAGCCCCAGTTACCTGTTCTACCCTAACTGGCTTCGTTGCGGAGCACCAGCTTCAGGTCTACCAGACTTCCATGGCTTGACGGGCGGTGTGTACAAGGCCCGGGAACGTATTCACCGCGTCATTGCTGATACGCGATTACTAGTGATTCCAGCTTCACGAAGTCGAGTTGCAGACTTCGATCCGAACTGAGAACGGCTTTGTGAGATTGGCATCCTGTCACCAGGTAGCGACCCTCTGTACCGTCCATTGTAGCACGTGTGTAGCCCTAGGCGTAAGGGCCATGATGACCTGACGTCGTCCCCGCCTTCCTCACTGCTTGCGCAGGCAGTCCATCTAGAGTCCCCAGCTTAACCTGATGGCAACTAAATGTAGGGGTTGCGCTCGTTGCGGGACTTAACCCAACACCTCACGGCACGAGCTGACGACGGCCATGCAGCACCTTGCTTTGTGTCCCGAAGGAAAGGTCCATCTCTGAACCGGTCACGCGCATTCTAGCCTAGGTAAGGTTCCTCGCGTATCATCGAATTAAACCACATGCTCCACCACTTGTGCGGGCCCCCGTCAATTCCTTTGAGTTTCACTCTTGCGAGCGTACTCCCCAGGTGGGATACTTACCGCTTTCGCTAAGCCAGTGACTGTCTATCGCCACCAGCGAGTATCCATCGTTTACGGCGTGGACTACCAGGGTATCTAATCCTGTTCGCTCCCCACGCTTTCGTGCCTCAGTGTCAGTACCAGCCTAGTCAGCTGCCTACGCAATCGGGGTTCTGGAAGATATCTATGCATTTCACCGCTACATCTTCCATTCCGCCAACCTCGTCTGGACTCAAGCCCGCCAGTATCCAGGGCAGTTCCACAGTTGAGCTGTGGGCTTTCACCCCGGACTTAACGGGCCACCTACGCACCCTTTAAACCCAATAAATCCGGACAACGCTTGCACCCTCCGTATTACCGCGGCTGCTGGCACGGAGTTAGCCGGTGCTTATTCCTCAGGTACCGTCAGTTTAGGACGCATCCTCTTTTTCTTCCCTGAGAAAAGCCGTTTACAACCCAGAAGGCCTTCATCCGGCACGCGGCATGGCTGGGTCAGGCTCTCGCCCATTGCCCAATATTCCCTACTGCTGCCTCCCGTAGGAGTCTGGCCCGTATCTCAGTGCCAGTGTGGGGGATCACCCTCTCAGGTCCCCTAGACATCGTCGCCTTGGTGGGCCGTTACCCCGCCAACTAGCTAATGTCACGCAACCCCATCCTGAACCAATAAATCTTTACCAATTAAACGATGCCGTTCTGTTGGTTTATGCGGTATTAATCCGCCTTTCGGCGGGCTATCCCCCAGTTCAGGGCAGGTTGGTTACGCGTTACGCACCCGTGCGCCACTAGTATATTGCTATACCCGTTCGACTTGCATGTATTAGGCCTGCCGCTAGCGTTCATCCTGAGCCAGGATCAAACTCTCCATTGTAAGAAATTCTCTACACCCATGCGAACATGGGCTGATGTCAAGTGCTGATCCGACCCGGTATTGTTGACTGCTCGTAGTGTTACCAGCGTCACGCTTCTTTTACTTCTTGCGCCTGCCTTTCCGAAGAAAAACAAGCCGCGAAGCTTACCTATTTGTCATTTCCATCCATTCAAAGAACGTGCGTCCGGCCCAATTGGCTGAACTCAGTGACTCACCAAGTGAGTCGGTAAGCTTGTCTTTCGTTTTCCCCTTCCGAGCGAAGCGGGCTGCAAAGGTAAGCAGCTTTTTGCAATCGGCAAGAAAAACTTTTCGTGTTTTTCGCTGGCCTTTCTTTCTTGCTAGCCCCTTCCGAACGAAGCGGGCTGCAAAGGTAAGAAGCGGTTCCTGATTTGCAAGAAAAACTTTTCGTGTTTTTCTGTGCTGTGTTTCTCAGTGGCCGCCTCCGGTTGAAGCGGGGTGCAAAGGTAAGACGCCTTTTTGCTTTTACAAGTGGCTTTTGACAAAAACTGCGTTGAGCGTACCTCCTGGCATCGTTTATCAGATACCAATTCCAGTAAAAAGCCTCACAACCAATCCTTTTGGCTTAGGACTGGCGGTGAGGCTTCATACTTAAAAACTTGATCGACTATCTGGAACAGCCTCAACAGCCGCTGTTACCTAGTAGCAAATACTACCGCTCATTGCCGCAAACTGTGCTGAGCAGGCCTGTGGCTGGGCAGATAGAGATGGACGATACTGCTGGCCCGAACACGCTACTCTATACTATATGGTATGTAATGGGCTTAGTGGGCTGCGTTCAAGTCGACCTTTTCGCCGGGACGGGCGCGTTTGATGATGAGCACCAATGGCAGACATGCTAGAAAGAAGAGACCGATCAGCAGGAAGGTCTGGCCGTAGGTTATGATGGCGGTCTGTTTCATGAGCATTCCTTCCAGAGCGACGTAGGCTTGCTGCTGGGCCTGCATCAAAGAGGCGCCTTTGGCCATGAAGCCGGCGGTGAGGCCTTGGACCCGTTGCTGCGTCTCGGGGTCGTAGAGGGAGATGTTGGGCAGCAGGGCCACGCGGTTGTGGAAGGAGGTGCGCTCTATATAAGTACCGACTAAAGCGACACCGAACGAGCCACCCAATTGCCGGATCATGCCGGTGAGGCCGGCGGCCTGGCCGGCATCTTTGCCGCTGATGCCAGATAGCGACATAGTAGTGATGGGCAGGAACAGCAATGCCAAGCCGAAGCCGCGCAGCATCAGGGGCCAGAAGAAGTCACTTTCGCCGGCCAGGGGTGTGATACGGCGGCTCATCCAGTAGGAGAAGATAAAGAAGACGCCGAAGCCGATGGGGAGCATGAACTTCTGGGGCACTCCCCGCTGAATCATCTTGCCCACCACGGGCATCATGAAGCCGGAGAGCAGGGCGCCAGGCAGGAGCAGCAGGCCGGTCTGGGCGGCGGTGAAGCCCAGGATGCGCTGGCAGAAGATGGGGAACACAAACACGGAGGCGAACAGGCCGAACCCGAGAATGAACGACAGGAACGCGCCGACAGCTAGGTTGCGGCTTTTGGTGAGCACGCGTAGATCCACGATGGGCTGCTCGGCGGTTAGCTCGCGCCAGATGAATCCGACGACACCTATAATAGAGGCGGCGGTGAAGGCCAGAATGTAGGCGCTTTCAAACCATTCTTCCCGCTCGCCTTGCTCCAGCACCAGCTGCAAGGAGCCGACGCCCAGGATAAGCAGGAAGATACCAGTCCAGTCGATGTCGCGCAGGGGCCGGGGGATGGCATTTTTGATGCGCTCCGGGTCGCGGATGAAGAGAACGGTGCAGAAGGAGGCGATGATGCCTACGGGCACGTTCACATAGAAAATCCAGGGCCAAGAGTAGTTGTCGACTATGTAGCCGCCGAGCGTGGGGCCGATGGTGGGGCCGATAATCACGCCCATGCCGAACAAGGCCTGCCCGAGCGCCAGCTGCTTGGGCGGAAACGTATCAATTAGAATAGCCTGCGAGGTGGCCATGAGGGCGCCCCCACCAATACCCTGAATGAAGCGGAACGCCACCAGCTCCCAGATGTTGGTGCTCTGTCCGCAGGCCATGGAAGCCAGCGTAAACAGAATCACGGAGAAGAGGTAGTAGTTGCGGCGGCCGAACTGCTCGGCCAGAAAGCCCGTCATCGGGATGACGATGACGTTGGCAATGCCGTAGGAAGCCACCACCCAGCTTACTTCCTGCTGAGTGGCGGACAGATTGCCCATCATTTGCGTCAGGGCTACATTCACGATGCTGGTATCGATAAGCTCCAGCAGCGTGCACAACACCACCGTCGCCACGATGATCCATTTCGTTAATCCGGTTTCCATTTAGTTGTGCTTAGTTGTTAGGGCTTAGTACTTGGGGCGGGCTGATTTTATCCGGCCCGAAAGCCAGGCACTATTTTACCTTCACCGTAGCTACCACGCTCATGCCGGCGCGGAGGGGGTGTTCGGGGTCAGCTTTGTCGAGCACGATTTTGACGGGGACGCGTTGGGTCACCTTCACGAAGTTGCCGGAGGCATTGTCGGGGGGCAGCAAGGCGAAGCGGGCGCCGGTAGCAGCCGACAGCGACTCGACGTGGCCCTGGAACTCCTCGTTGGGGTAGGCGTCAACCTCTACGCTCACGGGCTGGCCCACTTTCATGTTTTCCAGCTGGGTTTCCTTGAAGTTGGCGATGATCCAGGTTTGCTCGGAAGCCACCAGGCCCATCATCTGCTGGCCGGGGCTTACCACCTGGCCGGGCTGTATGCCTTTCTTGCTGACCACGCCGTTGCCGGGGGCCGTGATGGTGGTGTAGCTGAGCTGGAGCTTAGCGTTATCGAGGTCGGCCTGGCGCTGCTTTACCACGGCTTCGGCTACGGCAATCTGCTGGCGGGCGGCGGCTACCTGCTGCTGGGCCACGCGCACCTGCTGCTGAGCCGTGGAGCGCTGGGCGCTGGTCGACTTCAGGTTAGCTTGCACGGCGTCGTACTCGCTCTGTGGAATGATGTCTTCCTTACGCAGGAAGGCGCTGCGCTTCAGGTCTTTTTCGAGGCGGGAGCGGTTGGCGTCGCTGACGCCGATGGCCGACTGGGCACTGCTTACGTTGGCCTGTGCGGTGCCTACGCCCGCCTGGGCTGCTACTACGTTGGCCTGGGCTGCTGCCAGGGCTGCTTCAGCGGCATTCACGCGCTGCTGATAGTCGGCGGGGTCGAGGGTAACGAGTACGTCACCTTTTTTCACGGTCTGGTTGTCCTGCACCTTCACGTCTACCACGGGTCCGCCAACACGCGGCAGAATCGGGTACACGTCGCCCTCCACCTGGGCGTCGT
This sequence comes from Hymenobacter yonginensis, assembly GCF_027625995.1. Taxonomy (NCBI): domain Bacteria; kingdom Pseudomonadati; phylum Bacteroidota; class Cytophagia; order Cytophagales; family Hymenobacteraceae; genus Hymenobacter; species Hymenobacter yonginensis. The sequence goes on along the minus strand of NZ_CP115396.1, from coordinate 4,293,746 downwards.
CGGTTTCTTCGTGGCTGAGGCCAAACTGGTAGCGCTGCCAGCCGAAGTAGCCGCCAACCAGCAGCACCAGCGCCACAATAATCAGAATGATAGGACGCTTGGAGCGGCCGGCGGGCTGTTCGTCCACGGCGGGCTCGTAGGCGGGAGCAGCAGGACGGGAAGTAGCTACGGCCGGATCTTGTTGAACGGGAGTTGCCATGTCAGAATAAGAAGGAGGTTTTTTGGGAGTTGTTAGTTGTTGGTTGGCCATTGCTGGATGCTGATCATCGGTTGTTCTGGAATCTGACAACTGACAATCAGCAACTGACCACTAAGCCGAAGCCCGGTAGGACGTATCCACTGGCGACTTCACCAGCAGCGTGACGCACGAAGCGGTACGCACGACGGTTTCGGCCGTGCTGCCCATCAGAAACCGGTTCAGGCCGGTGCGGCCGTGCGCCCCGATTACGATGAGGTCGGCAGGATGCCGGCGGGCTTCCGCCACAATAGCCTGAGCCACATCAAGCGCGTGCACCACGGCCGTGCTGACGCGGGCCCCGGCGGCCGTAGCCAGCGCATGATAATGGGCCAGCTGCTGGGCCAGCGCCAGATCGGGCAGGTTTTCCAGCACCGGCTGCGGCTCCAGCACGTGCAGCAGGCGCAGCTCGGCGTGGGTGCCGGCGGCCAGCGCAGCCGCATAGGCGACCAGCGGCGCCGTAGCTTCTGAGAAGTCGACTGGGCAAAGAACGGTGGCGATGGTCATGCGGGGCGGAAATAGAAAACGGCGAAACGAAAGGCGCGGCGGCTACTTGGCAGGTGCTGTACCGGCCCAGATTTGCTCGCCGGTGGCGCGCTTGAGCTGGTATTGGCCCAGCGTGTAGTTGTAGATGGCCTGCAGCCGCGCCAGGCGGGCCTGGGCCAGCGAGGTTTCGGCGTCCAGCACGTCGAGGTTGGTGCCCACGTCGTAGCGGTAGCGGGCCTTGGCGCGGGTGAGGGCGTCGGTGGCCTGGCTGATCTGCAGCTGGGCATTGTCGTAGCGGGCGGTGCTCGACTGCAGGTTATTCACGGCCTGCCGCACGTCGGCGCGGATTTGCTCCTGCGTGTCCTGGATGCGGGCCTGCGAGCCGCGGATGTTGGCCTGGGCCTCTACCCGCTGGTTTTTGTTTTTGTTGCCGTCATAGATCGGCACCGAAAACTGCACCACGCCTACCGAGTTGGGCCGGAACTTGTCGAGGTTGGGCAGGTAGCCGTTTTTGCCGCCCAGCTGCGCCCCTACGCCCAGCGTGGGCGTGTTGGCACGCTCAATCAGCTTCAGGTTGAGGTTGGCGGTCTGCTCGGCGTCGCGGGCCAGCTTCACTTCGGGGCGGTTTTCGATGGCCTGGGCCAGGGCCTGGTTCAGGTCCACGGCGGTAGGCTGGTAGGCGAAGGTGCCGCGCACCGGCACATCTACGTACTCGGGCTTGTGCAGCAGGCGGGCCAGCTGCACCTGCTGGTTACGAAGCTGGTTTTCGAGGTCGATTTTGGTGTTCTGGGCCTGGGTGATGCGCACATCGGTGGTGGTCACGTCGAAGCGCGTGCTCACGCCGCCTTCCACCCGCTTCTCCATTTCGCGCTTGTGCTGCTGCAGCGAGGCAATCTGGGCGTTCTGTACCTTGATACTTTCGCGCACAAACAGAATGTTGTAGTAAGCCTGCGCCGCCGAGTACGCCAGGTCGCGGCGGGTCACGTTGATCTGGTCGACGGCGGTCAGGCGGCGGCTTTCGGCCAGATTATACGTGGCGTCCTTCTTACCGAAGTCCAGCAGGCCGTATTGCAGCGTGATGTGGGCGTCGTAGTTGTTGTTGGGGGCCAACTGAAACGTTGGCGCGTCGGGGCTGAGCTGCAGCTTCACCACCGGATCGATGCGGGTATAGGTGGCCGTACCCGTAATCTGGGGCAGAAAACCGCCGCGGCTCTGCGTTACGCGGCTGGTGGCGGCATTCACTTCTTCTTCCAGCGTGGTAATCGCCGGGTTGGCATCCAGCACCGACCGGATGGTACCATCCAGCGTCAGCGAATCGGATAGCACCTGGGCCTGCGCGGCACCGGCGGCGGTCAGCAGCCCTAGCGTCAGGAGTGAAGCGGCAAATTGAGGTCGGGAAAGCATCGGGTTACAGCTTGTTGGTACACCGCCCTTACCCAATCCAGTGCCAAATCATTAAAATGATTTTAACCCGCACAAAAACCGCTTTTACAGGCTGTATAAGCAGTTATTTTTTTACTCCCTCCTTAAACAACCTAATTTCGCCTAGTTACGTTTTCCTGCTATATCAGGATTACCTGAACCTTGTTCCTGATATTTCAGCAAAATAACATGCCCCAGTCAGAAGAGTCGCTGCTGCTGTACCTCAACGAGGCCATTGCCACCACGCGCAGCAAAGACAAGCTCTTTCAGCTCGTAACAGAGAAACTACGGCTGATTTTTCCGTTCGATATGATTGCCATCATCACGCTCGATAGCGCCCAGCGCTACAAGCGGCTGTTCATGCGCGATTATCTGGGCGAGGTGCCCTACCCGATGCCGCAAACGGTAGCCGGTATGATGCCGGTGGAAAACTCCCCGACTGAGTTGTTTGTGCGCGACCCACGGGTGCAGCAGATTGACATCCGGGAGCTGACGGCGGACTACCCGGACTTCATGCCGTTTGTATTGCTGGAGCAGCGCAAGGTGCACTACCTGACGGTGGTGCCGCTACGCACCGGCGGCCAGCTGATTGGGCTGCTGTGCATGGCGGCGCGGCGTGCCCCTGCCCTACTGCCCGCCGACCTGGCGCTGCTGGAAAAAATCGGGAGCCTGGTGGCGGTGGCCGTGAACAATGCCCTGGCCTTCGAGGAAATAGCCTGGCGCGAGCGGGAAAAATCGGTGCAGCTGTCGGTGACCAACGTGCTGCTGAGCAGCAAAGACCGGCAGGCCCTGTTTCAGACTGTGGCGGAGGAAATCAACCGCATTGTGCCGCTCGACTACTTCGGGCTGCGCATTCAGCGGCGGGAAACGGCCACGGAAGGCTTTGCGGAGTTTGCCAAGCAGCCCGACGGCACGTTTGCGCCACTGGAAGAAAGCCGCTGGGACGGGGTAGCCAATCGGGAGCAGATGCAGCGCGAAACCTTCGGCATCTTCTCGCAGCCGCTGCTGCTCACCGGCCCCGATTACGAGCTGGCCGCCCGCCGCTACCGCATGCTGCAGTACACGATGGAGAAAAACGGCACCCGCGCCATGCTGGGCGTGCCGCTCTGGACCGACGACACCCAGGCCGCCGTGCTGGTGCTGGCCAGCCGCCGCCCCGATGCCTTCACCACCGCCGACCTGGACCTAGTGGCGGGCCTGGCCCCGCAAATCACGCTGGCTATGCGAAACCTGTTTGCCTTCGAGCAGATTGAGGCGTTGCGCGCCCAGCTGGAACGCGAAAAAACCTACCTGCTCGACGAAATCAACACCACAGCCAAGTTCGAAGACTTCATCGGGACCAGCCCGGTGATGCAGCTGGTGCAGACCCGCATCAGGCAGGTGGCGCCCACCGATACCACGGTGCTTATCCAGGGCGAAACCGGCACCGGCAAGGAACTGGTGGCGCGGGCCCTGCACAACCTGTCGCCGCGTAAGGAGCGCGCCCTCATCAAACTCAACTGCGCCGCGCTGCCAGCCCAGCTCATCGAGAGTGAGCTGTTCGGGCACGAGAAAGGCGCGTTTACGGGCGCCCACGACCGGCGCATCGGCAAGTTTGAGCTGGCCGACGGCGGCTCCATTTTCTTGGACGAGGTTGGGGAACTGCCTCTCGACCTGCAGGCCAAGCTGCTGCGGGTACTGCAGGAAAAGGAGTTTGAGCGCATCGGCGGGCGGCGCGTCATCCGGGCTGATGTGCGCGTCATCGCGGCCACCAACCGCGTGCTGGAAGAGGAAGTAGCCGCCGGGCATTTCCGCGCCGACCTCTACTACCGCCTCAACGTTTTTCCAATCCGGCTGCCGGCTCTGCGCGAGCGGACCGAAGACATTGAGCCTTTGATGCGGCACTTTCTGGAGCGCTTCACCAAGCAGATGGGCAAGCCCGTGCGCGGCCTGCGCGAGCGGGATTTGCGCGCCCTGCAGCAATACGGCTGGCCGGGCAACGTGCGCGAGCTGGAGCACGTGCTGGAACAGGCCGTGATAGTTAGCCAAGGGCCGTTTCTGGAGTTTCAGGGCTTTGCGGCGGCCACCCAGGCCGCTCCCGCCACTTCCGATGCCGGCGGACCGCTCAAAACCCTGCGCGAGCAGGAGCGCGACCATATTCTGGCGGCGCTGCACCGCACCAACGGCCGGGTCAGCGGCCCCAACGGCGCCGCCGTCCTGCTCGACATCAACCCCAAAACACTGGAGGCCCGCATGAAGAAGCTGGGCATCAGGCGCACGGTGGAAGCGGGTACCTAAACAAGCCAATCGGGCGCAGCCGTAAAACTCAATATAGATAGTCGAAGGCCGCTTTGCCAGCCGAGCTTCGGTCTATGCGTCACCGACTGTTTGCCCCTAACGGTATTCGACTGGAATTGCCGTGATGGGCCGAATCTGCATGTTGCGGTAGTACGCTTCGGCACCTTCCGACTGAATCTGAATTTTACCGTTAGTCAGCGGCCCCTGCGAGCCATCTGGCTTCGTTTCCCGGGAATTCTCCAGCACCATCACCACTTCGCCGTTGATGATATGGAGGCTTTTTGGCCCCAGGCAAATAAGCTCAATTGTATTCCATTGGCCCAACGGCCGCTCCCGGTTGCGGCCCCGCCGACAACGCCCGGGTTGTCCTATACCGAAAGACTTGAGAGGCGCCGCCGGGTCATATATCCAATCAAGCTCGTTGTCTTCGGTGCGGTAGGCAGCGCGTATATCCATGCCCGGCCCTATGGCAAAATAATCCCCCATGTCGTCTTCCTGGATCTGCATTTCCTGGGAGAGCATCCACACATTCCAGAAAGCGCCGTGGTTGCCTTTGGCATGGTACAGAATGCCGTTGTCGCGCTTGGCCGTCAGGCGGGGCTCGTATTTGCGCGTACCCCACTTGAATTCCGCTTTAAAATGGTAGTTGCCTAGCTCCTGCTTGGTGCTCAACCCGCCATAGATTTGCCCGGAAATATGGAGCACGGGCTTCCCATTCTCCTGCTCGACTTTGAACACTTGCAGCGGATCATTATTCAAGCCGATGGGAGTGCCGTTCATCCCATCTCCCAACGGGTAACCCGGCAGGTTGAGGGTGTAATGTGGCACCCCTATGAATTTATCCCACTGCGTCAGGTTCTGGTCGAGCATATTATTCCACAGATAGGTCGGATTGGGGCTCGGAGTCATCACCCGAGTTGATGCGCCGGCCGCATACCGAATGCCCCCCAGTAGGTGCTGAAGAAACAGCGGTTCCTGGTAGCTCTCGTTTGTATGGCCGCCCGCAGTGTAGAAGGCCCGCCCGCCCTGATACCCGTGGTACCAGGCAATCGGGTGACTGCTGCCGTGGCTGCCGCCGGAATACGTCTGCTCATCCAGGTTTGCCAGCACTTGCACGCCTGGGTCCAGGCTTCGGAAGTTGTACCACTCGTCGGTGCGCTGCCATGTATCGGGCAGAGAAGCCGTGGCATCGTGGTTTTTGTCGATTACCTGAATGGTGGCCGGCTGAATGGCGGGATGGTCTTTGAAGTACGCGCCAACCAGCCCATTATACCATGGCCAGTCGTACTCGGTGTCGGTGGCGGCATGGATGCCCACAAAGCCATTTCCGGCACTGATGTATTGTTCGAAGGCCTGCTGCTGCGTGTTGTCCAGCACGTCGCCGGTTGTACTCAGGAACACAACCGCTTTGTACCTGGCGAGATTGGCCGGGTTGAACTGGGCAGCTACTTTGGTGGTATCCACCACCAGATTGTTTTCAGCCCCCAGCTTTTGTAGGGCGGCAATGGCAACGGGAATAGAGGAATGATAGAAGCCAGCCGTTTTATAGAAGACCAGAATTCTCGCTGCTGGCTCTGGTTCGGCCGCCGTCCCTTTTTCGCTGGAGCAGCTGTAGAAAGGCAGGGCCAAAAGGAGGGAAAAAACCGTGCGTAGCGTGGGGCTCATATCTGCTGTTTTTAAAGGCTGACCAACCATTCAAAATCACAAAAAAGGACAGCAACATGTGGCCGCTTATCCTTCTCCCATAGCGTATTATGCGAACATAAGACAGTATACGCAGGCCTCAGCCAGAAGTGCTACGAGTGCGTCTACCACACGAAGCTTTGCGAAGTAACTACCGATAGTATTTACCTTTCCAAGCGTACTAGTTGCGCCAACCTGCCAGCAGGCTAGGCAGGAATTCCAGGCTCATTCCCGCACAGCAGACCATGAAAAAGGCCACTCTGCTTGCGCAGAGTGGCCTTTTCAACTCAAACAAATCAGATTATTTCGCGGCCTGAATATCGGCAATGGCTTTTTCGGCGGTGGCCTGGTTGGCCGCGGCGGCGGGCTTGCCGGCCTGGGCTTTGGCGCCGGCCTGCAGGGCCTCAATTACGGGCTCCGCGGCGCCGTAGCGCTTGTACTTGATGGCCAGGTCACGCAGACGCTCCACGTCTTCGGTGAAGGCCTTGGGGTCATTGAGGCGGGTGAGCATCGCGCCCATGCCCTCGAAGTAGCCAAACTTGTTCTGGCCATCGGCGGCATCATACCGGGTGCGTACGTAGGCCCACTGGGCGTCGCCGCCGTGCTGGCTGTAGACGCTGGCCACGGCCTGGCTGATGCCGGCGTCTTCGCTGGATTCCAGGGCCTGCGCTTTGGTCAGGGCCAGGGCGGGCTGCACCTCACCTAGCGCCTGCAGCGCAGCCGCCTGCACCGTGTACGACGGCGCGCTCAACTGCCGACTGAACAGCTTCTCATCCTTCTTATCCTTGAGCTTGGCCAGCGCCGTTAGCTCAGTAGCCAGGGCGTGCGGGTCTTTTTCGGTGGCTACCCGCTTGCGTAGCGCCGGCGCGGCTTCCTTGGCAATGTTCTTGTTGTCGAGCTTCAGGCGCTCGGCGGCCACCATGCGCAGGTTGTTGAACTTGTCGTTGAGGCCGGCCAGCAGCAGCTTGCGGGCGGCGGCATCGGTGTCCTGCTTGGCGGCGGCGGCCAGCAGGGCCTCGCGGCGCGCCACGTAGAGCGGGGCGTGGGCATACTGGTAGGCAAACTCGGCCACGGACTTGTTGTCGGTTTGCTGCCACACCAGCGTTTTCTCGGCGTCCACGTCCACCAGGTTCGGCTTGGCTGAAAGCGGCATCTGGAAGGTCTGGGTGCCCTGGGTCATCATCACGCGCTGGCGCTGGGGCTGGCCGTTCACGTAATAATCAATGGCGAAGGGCAGCTGAAACGGCTGGCCGGGCTGGGTCTGCTTCACGGTCACGGACTGCACCTTCTGGGTAGCGTCCCAGGCGTAGTCAATCGTGACAACGGGGTGGCCGGTGCCGAAGTACCACTGGTTGTAGAACCAGTTCAGATCCTGGCCCGACACGGCCTCCATGGCCAGACGCTGCTGGTGGGCCTCGCCGTTGCCAAACTTGTTGTCCTGGAGGTATTTCTGCAGGCCGGCGAAGAACACGTCGTCGCCGAGGTAGGTGCGCAGCATGTCCAGAATGGCGCCGCCCTTCTGGTAGCTCACCAGGTCAAACATCTCCTCCTTATCGGCATAATGGAAGCGGACCAGGTTTTTCTGGGCGTCGGGGGCGCTGCGCAGGTAGCTGCGCAGGTTGCGGTGGTTGTGCGAGTCGCCGGCGTCGGCGCCGTAGCGGTGCTCGGCGTAGAGGCCTTCGGAGAAGTCGGCCATGCTCTCGTTCACCGTGAGGTTGCTCCAGCTTTCGGCCGTGACGTAGTCGCCGAACCACTGGTGGAACAGCTCGTGGGCAATGACCGACTCGTTGCCGTATTCGCGGTCCAGCAGCTGCTTGTCGGTCATCTGCACAAACTCGCCGTGCAGCGTGGCCGAGGTGTTTTCCATGGCCCCGCTCACGTAGTCGCGCACCACCACCTGGGCGTATTTATTCCAGGGATACTCCACGCCGAGGCGGTTGGAGAAGAACTCCAGCATGTCGGGCGTGTTGCCGAAAATCTGCTTGGCGAAGGGCGCGTACTTGGGCTCGAGGTAGTAGCTCACCTCTTTGCCACGCCAGGTTTCCTTGTAGATTTTGAAGTCGCCGACGGCCATCATGAACAGGTAGGGCGCGTGGGGCAAATCCATCTTCCAGGTGTCGGTGCGCAGGCCCGCGCCGGCGGGCGTCTGGCTCACCAGCGCGCCGTTGCTTAGCGTCACGTACTTGCTGGGCACCGTCAGGCTGATTTCCGAGGTGGTTTTCTGGTTGGGCCGGTCGATGGTCGGAAACCACGCCGAAGAGGCTTCCGTCTCGCCCTGGGTCCAGATCTGCACGGGCTTGCCGGCCACGGCGCTGTCGGGGTTGATGAAGTACAGGCCTTTGGCGTCGCTGATGGCCGCGCTACCCTGCACCTTCAGCTCGTCGGGCTTGGCCGTGTACTCGATGTAGACGGTGTAGCTGGTGCCGGGCGCCATGGCCTTGCCCAGGTAGATGCGCAGGTTATTCTGGTCGGTGTAGTCGAACTTCAGCGGCGTCAGCTGCAGGCCGTTCACCAGCGCCACCTGCTTGATGTCCATGCCTTTGGCATCGAGCCGCAGCGAGTCGGTGGCGTAGGCGTGGGGCTTCAGCGTCACCCACTCCTTGCCGTAGAGGTAGCGCTTGGCGTAGTCGAACCGCACATCTAGCTTGGTGTGCACCAAGTCGTTGACCTTGGTGGCGGAGGCGCGGTAGATCTGCAGGGCCGGGTTGGCGGGCGGCGTGGGTGGGGCCTGTTGGGCCAGCGCCGCCGTGGTAGCCAGCACGCAGCCGGCAGCAGTAAGCAGGTTTTTCATGAGTATGGAAGGAAGGGAAGGGAAAGCAAGGGCACCGCAATGGCGCGGAGGCTGCAGCTTCCGGCGGGTTTGCTATGCAGTAGGGATTACTGCTACAAACATATCAATCGGTAGTATGCAAAACAAGGTACTGTATAAATAATATTTCACGAAACAAATATTCATATCCGCCACCGCCCTATAGTATCAATTCAGCGTGCCTGCCTTCATTTTGCGCAAGGTCTGCTCAAACCCATCAGCTGGCTCTTTGGCCTGCCTGGCTTGCGCTACCGCCCGCTGCTGCGTGGCTACGGCTTCGGCCGGAAAATGCAGCGCGTAGAGCAGATGCGCCATGGTATCGTAGTAGGCGGCTCTGGGGTCCAGCGCCACAGAACGCTGGCTCCAGCGCAACGCCTGCATCAGGTAGCTGTTGCGCCGGGTTCCTGATTTGTACAACGCCCACGCGCCATTGTTGAGGTCGGCGTCCACCGGATCGAACTGCATGGTGGGCGGCATGATGCGCACCTTCACGCCTGAGTCCAGCCGGGCCAGGTTGGGGTACGGCAGCTCGTTCTGGAACGGGCTGCGCGCGGCCTGCTGGCGCTGCTGCCACCTGCGCACCGTGTCGGCGGGCGTGTTCATGTAAAACCGCTCGTAGAAGCTGGTGAGCATAGGCAGGTAGCGGGCGGTGTCCTGCACGGCGCTGTAGTAGTGCAGCATGTTGCCGCTGTAGGCCCGCGCCGCCATCTGGTAGTTGCGCGACGCTTGCCAGCTGCCCTGCGCAAAATTGGCGCCCTGCACAGCCAGCTTTTCGTCTTTGGCCTTGATGGCCGCCAGCATGGTATTGGAGATGATGCCGTTATTGAGTGCCACCCGCCGGGGCAACGGCAGCGTGGCATACATGCTATCCACGAGGCGCTGGTTCAGGCGGGCTAGGCGGTAGGCGCGGCTGTCTACCAGCGGCCCGCATTCATACACGAACACCACCTGCTCCAACCGCTCAAATGCCTTGACGGGCAACTCGCGCACGTACTGGTCCAGCAGCTCCGGGCTGATGGGCGCGCCCACGCTGCGGCGCGCTCCGATGTACTGGCGCAGAAACTCCGGCGCCCGTTCGCCCTGCGCGTAGCGCTGCTCCAGCGCACTCAGGTTGTCGGGGCTGGCCAGCTTCTGCCGGAACGTGTCGATGTCGCGCAAGTAGCGGGCGGCGTCCGGGGTGTTGCTGTAGCTGCGGTGCAGCACCGTGCCGTCGGGGTGCAGGTAGAGGTAGGTAGGAAAGGTATTGATGGCGTAGCGGCGGGCCAGGCGCTGGCCGGCGGGCTCGCGCATGTTGGCCTTCACCACCAGAAACTCCTGCTGCAGCACCTGCACCACGGCCGCATCATCGAAGCCGGATTTGTAGCGCTGGGCCATTTGCTGTTTGGTGAGCTTGCCGGGCGCGGGCGCCGCCGGGAAAAACAAGAACACCGGCTTGCGCAGCTGCCGGGCGCGCTGCAGCACCTGGCCCAACGAATCGGTTTCGGGGCGCAGCTGCTGGGCGGCAGCGGTGGCGGCCGTGAGCAGCAAGGCGGTCAGCAGGTAGAGGACACGGGTAATTATGGGCATCGTAAGCGAATCAGGATAAAAGGATACAGCGAGCCTGAAGGTAGGCAGAAGCCCGAAACTGTGCCGGGCCGGGCTACAAAATCCCGGCTTTTAGCAGCCCTGCCGCAGCTTGCTGCGTACACTCCTGCATCCATTCACCTTAGCTTATAGCCCCATGGCCCAGACCGCCTCCACCCCCAAGCATACCGACCCCGAAACCAAGCGCGACGAAAAGAAGAACGAGGAAACGGTGAAGGACAAGCCCGACGGCAAAAAGAAAACCACGCAGCAGAAGTAAGCTGCCCTGCATTCCCGGACGCCCGGCTTCCTCCCAGGAAGCCGGGCGTTTTTGTGGCGCCCCACCGCCCGCTTCCGGCATTTTATTCGGCCCGCCGCTGTTTTGCGTGTACTTTAGACCCGCATGCCCACTCCCGACCTCGACCCCACGCAGCTCACCCGCGAGCAGGTGCTGCGCGCCCTGCGCCACCTCGACCGCGAAGGCCCGCGCATGCCCCTGAGCACCGTCTACGACCTGGTGTACCGGGGCCGCCGCTACGCGCCGCGGGCCGTGGCGCAGCTGGCGTTTCGGCTGGCGCTGGGGCAGCCCGAGGCCGCGTGGCCCCTGGCCGCCGGCGCGCCCACCAACCGCGTGCTGGAGCGCCTCGACTTCACCATTGCCACCAAGCGCCCCACCCTGGCCAACTCGCCACTGGATGGCGACGTGGCCGCCCAGCAGGATATGCAGGCGCTGTACGTAGGCCCCGAAGCCGCCCCGAAACCACCGAAACAAACTCCGGCTCTCACCACTGAAACGGAGGTGCAGGCCCACGAGCCCACCCCCGCCTACATGCTGCCCACCGAGCCGTACGGCCGCGAGCAGGCACTGCAGGAGCTGTTTGTTTCGGAAGGCAAGTTGGCCGACGCGCTGGCCGGCCTGCGCCGCCGCCGCAACCTGATTCTGCAGGGTCCGCCCGGAACCGGCAAAACCTTCCTGGCGCGGCGCCTGGCTTGGCTGGAGCTGGGCGCCACTGACGCCACGCGCGTGGAACTGGTGCAGTTTCACCCGAGCTACAGCTACGAGGATTTCGTGCAGGGCTTCCGGCCCGATGCGCAGGGGGTGTTCCGGCTGCAGGAAGGTATTTTGCCCGACTTCTGCCGCCGCGCCGCCCAGGATCCGGAGCGGCCCTATTTTCTGCTGATTGACGAGCTGAACCGCGGCAACCTGAGCCGCATCTTCGGGGAGCTGCTGCTGCTGCTGGAAGCTGACAAGCGCGGCCCGGCCCAAGCCGTGCGCCTGCCCTACAGCCCGGCAGAGGCCCCGCGCTTCTTCGTGCCCGAAAACGTGTACCTCATCGGCACCATGAACCTGGCCGACCGCAGCCTCGCGCCGCTGGACTATGCCCTGCGGCGGCGGTTTGCTTTCGTGGAGCTGGAGCCGGAGTTTGGGGAACCGCTGCAGCAACTGCTGGCGGCGCAGGGCGTGCCGGCCGCCGTGGTGCAGCGCCTCACGCAGCGCCTCACCGCCCTCAACCAAACCATCACCGACGACCCCGACCTGGGCCCGGAGTTCCGCATCGGCCACAGCTACTTCTGCCTCCCCCCTGCCACGGCCGCCGAGGCCGAATCCTGGCTCACCCTGATTCTGGAGCAGGAAATCGGGCCGCTGCTTGATGACTACTGGCTGGACCAGCCCGCCAAGGCCGCCGCCCAGAAAAAGAAGCTACTGGGGTAGGTAAATAACTGAATTGCTGAATGGTTAGATGGCTGGTCGTGGAGAGGCAGCGGAGTAGTGCGGGCCCGGTCTGCGCGGCACAGCTGCAAGACCGGTGGCCGGCGTATCGCCCCGGTCTCCGACCGGAGGACGCGTAGCGGCCAGTTGAAACCGCGCCGTCCGCACTTACACCGCCGCTCACCAGCGCGAACAAGCTAAAGCGTGTTCTACATGATTCCGATTCAGAACCTCTACTACCTGCTTTGCTATGCCTGGAACCGCCTGCCGGAACCGGCCGAGCAACAGATCGTGGAGGCGGCCGCTTTCCACCGGCCGCTGGAACTGCTGGCGCGCCTGCTACTCACGGGTACCCGGCGGCTGCTCCGGCAGGGTCTGCCCACCGGCTATTCCGAGCAAACGCAGGAGCTGCCCGAGCTGCGCGGCCGCCTGCTGCTGGCCCCCACCCTGGCCCGCAACCTACTGCCCCAGGGCCGCGCCATCTGCACCTATGATGAGCTGAGTGCGGCCACGCCCGCCAACCAGTTGCTGCTGGGCACCCTGCAGCAGCTGGCCCGCGCCCGCCCACTACCCGCCGCCCTACGCCACGAAATAAAGCAAGTTGTAAGGCGGTTTCCGCCGGCCCTGGCACCACTGCCGCTTTCGGCGGCTACGCTGCGCGCCGTACGCCGGCTGCGGCCCACCGGACTGTCTGCTTTTCTACTAAACGTGTGTGAGCTGATTCACCACAGCGCCCTGCCCACACCCGATGCGGCCGGCGCCTCCCGCTTCCACGACTTCCGCCGCGACGAGCGGCTGATGGCGCAGCTGTTCGAGCAGTTTGTGCGCAACTTTTACCGGCTGGAGCAGCAACAGTTCCGGGTGTCGTCGGAAACCATTCCGTGGCAGGCCGAGGCCGAAACCGCCGAAGCCTTGGCCCTGCTGCCGGCCATGATTACGGACACGTCGCTGGAGAGCCCCGAGCGCAAGATCATCCTCGACACCAAGTACTATACGGCCGCGCTGCGCCCGCGCTACCAGCAGCAAAAGCTGATTTCGCCCCACCTCTACCAGCTCTACGCCTACCTGCAAAACCAGCCCGCGCTGCCCGGCCAGCAGCTGGAAGGCATCCTGCTCTACCCGGCCGCCGCCCAAACCCTGGATGTGCGCTACACGCTCGGCGGCCACCCGGTGCGCGTGGTCACGCTGGATCTGGCCCAGCCCTGGGAAGGTATTGCGGCGGATCTGCTGGGTCTGCTGCAATTGCCGGATCGGCAATAAAATTGTGGGTTTTATGAACGAATGCAGCCCTGAAACCGCAGTTGCGTCAGTAGATTGCAACAGCTAGTTACCCTGCTTCCTCTGTCCTTCCACTCTCCATCACCAAACCTTTACTCTTTTGAAAAGACGCGAATTTGTGGGCCTCACCGGCCTGGCAACCGGCGCCCTGTTTCTGCCCGCCATTCCGGGCCTGAGCGCGACACCTGTTGATCCGCTCAGGCTACTGGAAACCGTAGACCCGGCCATCAAGAAGCGGCTGGCCGATGCGGCCCTGAACGCGGCCAAAGCCGCCGGCGCCACTTACGCCGACGTGCGCATCGGGCGCTACCTCAATCAGAGCATCTTCACCCGCGAAAAGCAGGTGCAGAACATTGCCAGCGGGGAAAGCTACGGGGCCGGTATCCGGGTAATTGCCAACGGCACCTGGGGTTTTGCTTCCACCAACACCGTGACCGAGGCCGGCATGGCCAAGGCCGCGCAGCTGGCCGTGCAGATTGCCAAGGCCAACGCCAAAGTGCAGAAAGACCAGGTGAAGCTGGCGCCGCAGAATGGCTACGGCGAGGTAAGCTGGAAAACACCCATAGAGAAGAACTCTTTCGAGGTGCCCGTGAAAGAGAAAGTGGAGTTGCTGCTGGCTGCCAACGCCAAGGCCCTCGACAACGGCGCGTCGTTCGTGAATTCGTCGCTGTTCCAGATCAACGAGCAGAAGTATTTCGCCAGCACCGACGGCTCTTACATCGACCAGGACATTCACCGCATTTGGCCCACGTTCAGCGCCACGGCAATTGACCGCAGCACCGGCAAGTTCCGCACCCGCGAGGCCCTGAGCGCGCCGATGGGTTTGGGCTACGAGTACCTCACGCCCAAAGCCGCCGACCGCATCAACGGGCCGGCCGGTACCGGTCTGGTGGGCTACCGCAACTCCTACGACATCCTGGAAGATGCCGCCCTGGCGGCCAAGCAGGCTAAAGAAAAGCTGACGGCCAAGAGTGTGACGCCGGGCAAGTACGACCTCGTGCTCGACCCTAATCACTTGGGCCTGACCATCCACGAAAGCATCGGGCACGCCACCGAGCTGGACCGCGTGCTGGGCTACGAGGCCAACTACGCCGGCACCAGCTTCGCCACGCTGGAGTGGAAAGCTAAGAACGCGCCCTACGGCTCCAAGCTAGTGAACATTGTGGCCGACAAAACCCAACCGGGCAGCCTCGGCGCCGTCGGCTACGACGATGAGGGCGTGAAAACCGGCCAGTGGGACATCATCAAGGAAGGCAAGCTGGTGGACTACCAGAAAACCCGCGACCAGGCGCACATCGTGGGCCAGGACCACTCCGACGGCTGCTGCTACGCGCAGTCGTGGCAGGATGTGCAGTTCCAGCGCATGGCCAACATCAGCCTCAAGCCCGGCACCTCGCAGATGAGCGTGGACGATATGGTAAAAGGCGTGGACAAGGGCATCTACATTGCCGGCCGCGGCTCGTTCAGCATCGACCAGCAACGCTACAACTTCCAGTTCGGCGGCACGGTGTTTTATGCCATCGAGAAAGGCAAGATTGCGGGCATGCTCGAAGACGTGGCCTACCAGGCCAATACCCAGGAGTTCTGGAACAGCTGCAACGCTATCTGCGACCAGTCGGACTACCGCTTGTTCGGCTCGTTCTTCGACGGCAAAGGCCAGCCCTCGCAGGTATCGGCCGTGAGCCACGGCTCCAGCACCACCCGCTTCAACGGCGTCAACGTCATCAACACGGCCCGGAAAGTATAGCAACGGCGGCCTCCCCCCCTAGCCCCCTCTCCAAAGGGAGAGGGGGGAACTAGCTCTAAAAAGATAGCCCAGCTAGAACACTAAAGCTAGAACCCCTCTCCCTTTGGAGAGGGGTTGGGGTGAGGCAACTACAGCTAGGGCCCATCCACTCATCCAACATCAGCACATCAACCATATGGCAATTCTTTCCAAAGACGAGGCGCAGGCTATCCTGAAAAAGGTGCTGAGCTTTGCTACCGCCGACGAGTGTGAAGCCACGCTCACCGGCGAAACCGGCGGCAACGTCCGCTCGGCCCGCAACTCCATCAGCACCAGCGGCGCCGTGGATAACGTGAGCCTGGGCGTGGAAGCACGCTTCGGCAAGCGCAGCGGCGTAGCTACCTGCAACGAGTTCGACGACGCCACCTTGCGCCGCTGCGTGCAGCGGGCCGAGGAAATTGCACGCCTCGCCCCCGAAAGCCCCGAGTACATGCCCTTCCTGGGTGCCCAGCAGTACGTGGCCGCACCTAAGTCGTACGCGGCCAGCACGGCCGGCATCACGCCCGACTACCGCGCCCAGCAGGTGGGAGCCAGCATGAAAATCTGCGACGAGAAGAAGCTTTCGTCGGCGGCCTTCCTCAACGACGGCGCCTCCTTCATCGCCAAGCGCAACAGCAAGGGCCTGGAGGCCTACCAGCAGCTCACCAACCTGGAGTTCAGCATCACGGTGCGCACGCCCGACGGTACCGGCTCGGGCTACGCCACCGCCGACTACAACGACTCCGGCAAGTTCGATGCCGCCGCCCTCACCCGCGTAGCCGCCGATAAGGCCGCCATGTCGCGCAACGCTAAGGCCCTGGAGCCCGGCAAATACACGGTTATTCTGGAGCCGGCCGCCCTGGTGGCCAACACCGATGCCTCGCTGCTGCAGGCCCTGATGAGCGCCATGGACGCCCGCAGCGCCGACGAAGGCCGCTCGTTCCTGAGCAAAAAAGGCGGCGGCAACAAGAAGGGCGAAAAGCTCTTCGACGAGCGGGTAACCATTTACTCCGACCCTACCAACCCCGAAATTGCCAGCCTCAGCTTCTCCGGCGACGGCCGCCCGCAGAAGAAAACCACTTGGATTGAGAAGGGTGTGGTGAAGAACCTGTACTCGTCGCGGTTCTGGGCTCAGAAAGCTGGCATTCCCGACCTGCCTCGCCCCGATGGCTGGGTAATGGAAGGCGGCACCCAGAGCGTGCAGGACATGATCAAGGGCACGGCCAAGGGCATCCTCGTGACGCGCCTGTGGTATATCCGCCCCGTCGACCCACAGACGCTGCTCTACACCGGCCTCACCCGCGACGGAACCTTCTACATCGAAAACGGCCGCATCAAGCACCCGGTGAAGAACTTCCGCTTCAACGAGTCGCCGATTATCATGCTCAACAACCTGGAAGCCATCGGCAAGCCGGTGCGCGTGGGCGGCAACCTCGTGCCCCCGCTCAAGATCCGCGACTTCACGTTCACCAGCCTGTCGGACGCGGTGTAGGCACTGTCATTCCGAGCGGAGCGAGGAATCTGGTTGAAACCGTTGAACGTTTTCACTCAGATTCCTCCTTCGTCGGAATGACAATTACCCGATGATATCGGGGTGCAAATCCCGCCATTCCGGGCTATGTGCAGCTATCAGCGCATCCTTTTTTTCGCGCCGCCATCCCTTGATTTCCTTTTCCCGCGCAATTGCCTGTTTGATGTCGCCGAAGGCTTCCCAATGCATCAGCAGATTGCAGAAGTAGCGACCGGCGAATGTATGTTTCCGGCCTTCGTTTTCAAGATGCTGCTCCAGTCTTCTGGCCAGGTCGTTGGTGACGCCGATATAAAGGACGGTACGCTTGGGATTGGTCACGATGTAAACGAAATAGTGGTGGTAGCGCATCGGTTTTTGCTTTCGAATCTTGTCATTCCGACGGAGGAGGAATCTGGGTAAAATTGTACTCTCAAGTATAACTCAGATTCCTCCTTCGTCGGAATGACAATATCCTTTCTCCTATGAAAAGACGTGATTTTGTAGGCCTTACGGGCCTGGCTACCGGCGCTTTGCTGCTGCCTACTATTCCAGGTTTCGGCGAAGGCACGGCCGTGGACCCGCTGCGTCTGCTGGACGCAGCCGACGACCCTGCTATTAAGAAGCGGCTGTCTGATGCGGCGCTGAATGCGGCCAAGTCGGCTGGCGCTACTTACGCCGACGTGCGCATCGGGCGCTACCTCAACCAAGGCGTGTTCACCCGCGAGAAGCAGGTGCAGAACATCGTCAGCTCCGAGAGCTATGGGGCGGGCATCCGGGTAATTGCCAACGGCACCTGGGGCTTTGCCTCCACCAACATCGTGACGGAAGCCGGCTTGGCCAAGGCCGCGCAGCTGGCCGTGCAGATTGCCAAAGCAAACTCCAAGGTGCAGAAGCAGCCGGTGCAGCTGGCCCCGCAGCGCGGGTTTGGCGAGGTGAGCTGGAAGGCCCCGATTCAGCAGAACGCCTTTGCCGTGCCCATCAAAGACAAGGTGGATCTGTTGCTGAACGCCAACGCCAAGGCGCTCGACAACGGCGCTTCGTTCGTGAATTCGGTGCTGTTTCAGGTGAACGAGCAGAAGTACTTCGCCAGCACCGACGGCTCCTACATCGACCAGGACGTGCACCGCATCTGGCCCACGTTCGGCGTGACGGCCATCGACCGGGCGTCGGGCAAGTTCCGCTCGCGGCAGTCGCTGAGCGCGCCGATGGGGCTGGGCTACGAGTACCTCACGCCCAAAGCGGAGGACAAGATTGCCGGCCCCGAAGGGTCCGACGTGTTCGGCTACCGCAACTCCTACGACATCCTGGAAGACGTGGTACGCGCCACCAAGCAGGTGAAGCAGAAGCTGACCGCCAAGAGCGTGACGCCCGGCAAGTACGACCTCGTGCTCGACCCGCACCACCTGGGCCTCACGATCCACGAATCGGTGGGCCACCCGCTGGAGCTGGACCGCGTGCTGGGCTACGAGGCTAATTACGCCGGTACCAGCTTCGCCACGCTGGAATGGAAAGCCAAAGGCACGCCCTACGGCTCCAAGCAGGTCAACATCGTGGCCGATAAGCTGCAGCCCGGCTCGCTGGGCGCCGTGGGCTATGACGACGAAGGTGTGAAAACCAAGGAGTGGGACCTGATCAAGGAAGGTACGCTCGTGGACTATGAAAAAATCCGCGACCAGGCGGCCATCGTGGGCCAGACTGAGTCGGATGGCTGCTGCTACTCGCAGTCGTGGCGCGACGTGCAGTTCCAGCGCATGCCCAACGTCAGCCTGCGCCCCAGCCCCACCAAGATGAGCGTGGACGAGATGGTAAGCAAGGTGGACAAGGGCATCTACATTGCCGGCAACGGCTCGTTCAGCATCGACCAGCAGCGCTACAACTCCCAGTTCGGCGGGCAGGTGTTTTATGCCATCGAGAAAGGAAAAATCACGGGCATGCTCGAAGACGTGGCTTACCAGACCAACACGCTGGAGTTCTGGAACTCCTGCGCCGGCTCCTGCGACGCCTCCGATTATCGGCTGGCAGGCTTCTTCAACGACGGCAAAGGCCAGCCCTCGCAAAGCTCGGCCGTGAGCCACGGCTCCAGCACCACCCGCTTCAACGGCGTCAACGTCATCAACACTGCAAGGAAGATTTAAGGCTGCTGTTCACAGAACGTCATGCTGAGCGAAGTCGAAGCATCTCTACCTCTGGCTAACTCAGTCGTGTAGACGAAACGGTAGAGATGCTTTGGCAAGCTCAGCATGACGGCCTTGTGCGCTTCAGGCCGACCCGCCAAACCGCCCGGACATTTCCGGGCGGTTTTTTTTATTAGCTTTTCCAAATATTACGGCGGCGCCAAACAACCCTGCTCCCGGTTGCCGCATCTATTGCCTGACGTGTGTATTCCTTCTCCCCCTAACCTTTCCGCACTTTGAAAAGACGTGATTTTGTGGGACTCACCGGCCTGGCGGCCGGCGGTCTGCTGCTCCCCAGCCTGCCGGGCATGGGCGGCATCTTCGTCGAGCCCGAGCAGCTGCTCGACGTCATCGACCCGGCCCTGAAAAAGCGGCTGGCTGATGCGGCTCTCAACGCCGCCAAAGCCGCCGGTGCCAGCTACACCGACGTACGCATCGGGCGCTACCTCAACCAGTACGTGTTTACGCGCGAAAAGCAGGTGCAGAACATTGTGAGCACCGAGAGCTTCGGGGCGGGTGTGCGGGCCTTGGTGAACGGGGCCTGGGGCTTCGCCTCCACCAACACCGTAACCGAGGCCGGTCTGGCCGAAGCCGCCCGCACGGCCGTGGCCATTGCCAAAGCCAACCAGAAGGTGCAGAAGCAGCCCGTGCAGCTGGCCCCGCAGCGCGGCTACGGCGAGGTGAGCTGGAAGACGCCTATTGAGCGCAACTTCGCCGAGGTGCCCGTGAAGGAGAAGGTGGACCTGCTGCTGGCCGCCAATGGCGCGGCCCTCAGCAACGGCGCCAGCTACGTCAACTCGGCCCTGTTTCAGGTGAACGAGCAGAAGTACTTCGCCAGCACCGACGGCTCCTACATCGACCAGGACATCCACCGCATCTGGCCCACGTTCGACGTGACGGTGGTGGACCGCACAACCGGCAAGTTCCGCTCGCGCGGCGCCATGGCCTCGCCGATGGGCCTCGGCTACGAGTACCTCACGCCCCGCGCCGCCGACAAGATGGCCGGCCCCCAGGGCACTAGCGTCATCGGCTACAAGCAGCGCTACGACATGCTGGAAGACGCCGCCTTGGCCGCCAAACAAGCCAAGGAAAAGCTCACCTGCAAATCCGTAACGCCCGGCAAGTACGACCTCGTACTGGACCCTTCGCACCTGGGCCTCACGATTCACGAAAGCGTAGGTCACCCGCTGGAGTTGGACCGCGTGCTGGGCTACGAGGCCAATTTTGCCGGCACCTCCTTCGCCACGCTGGAATGGAAAGCCAAGAACATTCCGTACGGCTCCAAGCAGGTCAACATTGTGGCCGACAAGCTGCAGCCGGGCAGCCTCGGCGCCGTCGGTTACGATGATGAAGGCGTGAAAACCAAGGAGTGGGACCTCATCAAGGAAGGCAAGCTGGTGAACTACCAGAAAATCCGCGACCAGGCGGCCATTGTGGGCCAGACCGAGTCCGACGGCTGCTGCTACGCCGACTCCTGGAGCAGCGTGCAGTTTCAGCGCATGCCCAACGTGAGCCTCCGCCCCGGCACCGAAAAGCTGAGCGTGGACGAGATGATCAGCAAAGTGGACAAGGGCATCTACATTGCCGGCGAGGGTTCCTACTCCATCGACCAGCAGCGCTACAACTTTCAGTTCGGCGGCAAAGTGTTCTATGCCATCGAGAAAGGCAAAATCACGGGCATGCTCGAAGACGTGGCCTACCAGGCCAACACCCAGGAGTTCTGGAACTCCTGCGCCGGCTCCTGCGACGCCTCCGACTACCGTTTCCTGGGCACCTTCTTCGACGGCAAGGGCCAGCCCAGCCAGGTGTCGGCCGTGAGCCACGGCAGCAGCACTACCCGCTTCAACGGCGTCAACGTCATCAACACGGCCCGGAAAATCTAGCGACGAGGACTTCACCCCCTGGCCTCCTCTCCAAAGGGAGAGGGGTTGGGGTGAGGCAACTACAGCTAGGGCTACTTCCCATCCAAACGACATCAACATACATGGCAATCCTTTCCCAAGACGAAGCCCAGGCCATCCTGAAGAAGGTGCTGAGCTTTTCCACCGCCGACGAGTGCGCGGCCCAGCTTGATGGGCGCACCACCGGCAACATCCG
The DNA here is from genome assembly GCF_027625995.1 of Hymenobacter yonginensis. NCBI lineage: Bacteria > Pseudomonadati > Bacteroidota > Cytophagia > Cytophagales > Hymenobacteraceae > Hymenobacter > Hymenobacter yonginensis. Next base: position 4,272,736 of record NZ_CP115396.1, on the reverse strand, counting down.
CTACGCCCGCAACAACGTCAGCACGGCCGGCTCGTCCAGCAACGTGAGTCTGGCCGTGGAGGCGCGCTTCGGCAAGCGCAGCGGCGTGGCCACCTGCAACCAGTTCGACGACGCCACCCTGCGCCGCTGCGTGCAGCGGGCCGAGGAAATTGCGCGCCTCGCCCCCGAGGACCCCGAGTACATGCCTATGCTGGGCCCACAGCAATACCTGACGCCCACCACCTACGCCGCCAGCACGGCCGGCATCACGCCCGACTTCCGCGCCCAGGTGGCCCAGGACAGCATTGCGCTCTGCGAAGCCCGCAAGCTCACGGCCGCCGGCTACCTCGAAGACGGCCCCACGTTCACGGCCATCCGCAACAACAAGGGCCTCGAAGGCTACCAGCAACTCACCAACCTCGACTTCTCCGTGACGGTGCGCACGCCCGACGGCACCGGCTCGGGCTACGCCGTGGCCGACTACACCGACGTAACCAAGTTCGACGCCAAATCCCTCACCAAGCGCGCCGCCGACAAGGCCTCGGGCTCGGTGAATGCCAAGGCCATTGAGCCGGGCAAGTACACCGTGATTCTGGAGCCGGCCGCGCTGGTGTCGGATGAGGGCATCCTGAACCGCCTGATTTACGCGCTGGATGCCCGTAGCGCCGACGAAGGCCGCTCGTTTCTGAGCAAAAAGGGAGGCGGCAATAAGCTCGGCGAAAAGATGTTCGACCCGCGCGTGACCATTTACTCCGACCCGCTGAACGCCACCGCCCCCGGCCGCGTGTTCGACGGCGATGGGCTGCCCGTGAAGCGCATGAACTGGGTGGAAAAAGGCGTGGTGAAAAACCTGTTTTACTCGCGCTTCTGGGCCGAGAAAAACAAGAAGCAGGCCACGGCTTTCCCGAGCGGCTTCGTGATGGAAGGCGGCACCCAAAGCGTGGAAGACCTCATCAAAGGCACCGCCAAGGGCATCCTCGTCACGCGCCTGTGGTACATCCGCGACGTAGACCCGCAGACGCTGCTGGTCACGGGCCTGACGCGCGACGGAACCTTCTACATCGAGAACGGCAAAATCAAGCACCCCATCAAAAACATGCGCTTCAACGAAAGCCCGGTGATTATGCTCAACAACATCGAGGCCATCGGGAAGGCCCAGCGGCTGGGCGGCAACATGGTGCCCCCGCTGAAAATCCGCGACTTCACATTCACCAGCCTCTCCGACGCGGTATAGCAGGGTGCCGGCACGTCAGGCATGACAGTACTTTGTATCTTCGGCCTCTTTGTGTTGCCTGGCAGCACGGAGAGGCCGTTTTTTATAGCCTAAATACTCGATTTCCTTCGTCTGATGAAAGCACTGCTATCCGGCTTCCTTCTGTTACTCGCTACTGCCTCCTACGCCCAGAATAGCTCCTCTGCCGCCCCCACCGACACCACCCGCGCTGCCGAAACCAGTAGCAAAAGCGAATACGCTCCGGGCGAAGTCGTGACACCGGATGGGAAGCTGGTGAAAGCCTATTTCCCCATCAGCGTGAATGGGTTCGAGAAAACCATTTCTTACTACTACTCGCACCCGGAAGTCCGGCCATTTCCGAAGCCGCACTTTATCAGCGTCGATAAAATCCGGAGCATGACAGTGCGCGGCCAATACTCCGAAACACTGGCCTTGAACGGCAAGAGCCTGCACTTGCTGGCGGCCCGGCTGGTTGATGGTCCGGTGGAGCTGTTCAACTTCGCAGAAGCCAAATCGGTGCCGCTTCCCATCCCGATACCGGGCGCAGTTCTGGTACCGATTGTGGGCATCCCGTACACCAAAAACCACTGGTATCTGCGCCGCGGCGGCGAGCTGGTGGAAGTGAAGCGCGGCAAGTTTGAGGAGCAGATCAGTGAGTACCTGAGCGCGCAGCCCGAGCTGGCGGCCAAAGTCAAAGGCAAAGCCGACGGCTACCATTACCAGGACATGGTGCGCATCATCGGCGAGTACAACCAGCAGGCGGGCGCCAGCGCCCGGTAGCCGCCACGGCAGGCCCGCATGTCAGCTGTCGCACAACTGACAAGGCCCCGCCGGAAGCATCCGGCGGGGCCTTGTCAGTTACAGTACGGGTATCAGGGCTTACTTCGACCCGAAGGCGTAGCCGACCGTGAGCTGGATGGTGCGGTTGTGCAGGCCGCCTATATCGTATGCTTCGCGGAAAGACTTGCGGAGGTCGTTGTTTTCGATGTCGGTGACGCCGTAGTTGAGGCGGGCAGCAACGGAGAGGCCGTTTTTGAGGTCGGCGCCGAGGCCAAAGCACACAGCCACGTCACTTTTATAATCGGCCTTCACGTCTTCGTCGCCTTCCACGTAGCCGCTGCCGCTGCTGCTGGAAATGTAGCCTACCTGGCCTTTCTCGCGGCCGCTAACCAGCAAGCCCAGCTGCGGGCCAGCCTGCAGGTTCACCACGTCGCCGAGGTACACCTTCAGCAGCAGCGGCACGTTCAGATACGTCAGGTGCGTGCTGTTGCGCAGGATGGTGCCGTAGCCTACCTGCTGCTCGTTGCGGGAGCCCTGCCGCGTCAGGTTCAGCTCGGGCTGAAACGCCACCCGGGCACTGGGCCGGAACCGCACGAAACCGCCCACCACGTAGCCCGTCTTGAACTGCGCGTTGTTGTTGATGGTGCCGTCGAGGACAGACTGCGTGACGCCGGCCTGCAGGCCAAACTGCGTGCCGGTGGTCTGGCCCAGGCTGCTGCCGGTGGCCGCCAGCAGCAAAGCCGCTGATAATAGAGGTAATTTCATAAAAGGGAAGAAGATGAAAATATGCGCAAATAACTGCGTTTTCGTCTCCTTCTCCTACACCCTCAGCCGGCGCCTAATCTCCGCCAAACTTCAGGCCCACCGACACCTGGATGACGCGGTTTTTCAGGCGCGGGTCGTTGGCGCCGTTCAGGTCGGCCACGTCATTCACGTCGTTGAGGCCGGCCGTGTAGCGGGCCCCCAGAATAAACGACCCGACTTCGAGGCCGGCCCCAGCGGCCAGACTGAAATCGGTCTTTTTGTAGTTGTTGGCGGCGTCGCGGTCTACGGGGCCGTAGCCGTCGGCGGCGCTGATGCGCAGCGTGCCGTCTTCGCGGGCGCCCAGCAGCAGGCCGAATTGCGGGCCGCCCTCCACGTACACCGGCCCTACCTTGAGGTGGGCCAGCAGCGGCACGTTGAGGTAGTGCAGCTTGGTGTCGTAGTTGGCCAGCATGGAGCGGAACTCTGAGCCCTGCAGTGAGTACAGCACCTCAGGCTGAATGGACAGCGGCCCCACCACCGGAATGCGCGCGAAGACGCCAACGTGGTAGCTGGTTTTGTAGCGCGTGTCCATGCCGATGTTCTCGCCGTTGAGCACCGCCCCGTTGACGCCGGCCTTGATGCCGACCTGGGCGTGGGCACTACCGGCGGCGGCCAGCAGCGGCAATACAAGCAACAGAGCGTGTGGTTTCATAGGGCAGAGCAGGTAGTGGGTGTCGAAGACTTCAAGCAGAAAAGCATACATACCGCGTGTCAAGACAACTGCCAAGAACACGCTGATCAGAGAGTTAAAGAAAAGCCAACCACTGATTACGTATGCCTTACGCTCTGAAGAAGTAACGAAGCTACCGGCTCCGCGCATATACTCCGAACGGGTAAGTTTCAGCGGCAGGCTGCACAAGGCGCGCCGCACCGTATTTTGCCGCCGAAGCCACCTTGCCGCCTCTGCCGCGTCTGTAGCTGTTGCAGGCCAAAAACCCTTCACCTGTTACCTGTTACCTCATCACCCCATTACTTCATCACCTCATCACCCCCAAATAAATGCCCGCTCCCTTCACCTTTGTGCGCCTGCAATACCGCTCCGGCGACTGGAACGGCGTGGACGAGCGGATGCCCACCAACCTGCTCCATTCGCTGATTCAGTACACCAAAGTGCCGGTGGTGCAAAAGGAGAAAGTAGTGGCCCTCGACTCGGCGGAGCTGTTCCGCTACCCGTTCTGCTACCTGTCGGGGCACCGGCTGGTGCAGTTTTCAGCTGCAGAGAAAAAGAACTTCATACAGTACGTGCGCAACGGCGGCTTCGTGTTCGTGGACGACTGCAACCACGACATCGACGGGCTGTTTGCGCGCAGCTTTGAGGAGCAGATGCGGCAGTGCTTCGGGGCCGGGGCGCTGAAGAAAATCCCTAAGACCCACGCCATCTACTCGCAGTTCTTCCAGTTTCCGGATGGCCCGCCGCCTACTTCCTTCGAGCTCAACGGCTGGGGCGACGACCTGGTGCACGACTACCTGAAAGGCATCGAAATCAACGGCCGGCTGGGCGTGCTCTACTCCAACAAAGACTACGGCTGCGAGTGGGACTACGACTTCCGCAACAAGCGCTTCCTGGCCGAAGACAATACCAAGTTCGGGGTGAACATTCTGCTGTATGCCCTCACGGCGTAGTGGCGCCCTAAAACTGCACGCCCAGCCCGATGCGGGCATCCAGGGCGGTGCGGGTGCGGGTCCAGCGGTAATCGTAGGTGTTGGGCACGGCGGCCTCGCCGTTGAAGGTGGTGCTGGTGGGCACCCAGTGCATGGCCCCCACCGCCACGTCCAGAATCAGGCGCCGGCCGTGGGCGTTAGGGCGGGTGCCGGCCTGCCAGCCGCCGTATACGCCAGCCCCGGCGGCGCGCACCGTGGCGTAGGGCTTGCCGGCCAGAATACGCTCATCCTGAAACCCAATCTTGCGGTACGATACCGTGGGAGCCACGTAGAAACCCGCCAGCGCCGACACCCGGCGGCTGGGCACGGCGTAGTATCGGAGCTGCAGCCCGCCGCCGCCCCGGCGCTGCTCGGAGTTGCCGCCGTTCAGCAGCACCTCCAGGCCTGCGCTGGTGCGCTTGCCCAGCTGCCGCTCGTAGCTGAGCAACACCGGCAGCGCCCAGGGCTTCGGGGTGAACAGATCATAGTTGACTGCGTTTTCGAACACCATATTGGCCAGATCCACGCGCAGCGCGTTGCGGCCTGCGGTGGCAGGAGTGGCTGCTGGCGCCGGCGTACCGGCGTCGGTGGCTCGACCTGGGCCATCTGCCGGCTGCTCGTATCTTGGCGACGTAGCACGGCTGGAGTCGTTGCTGGCGAAGACGCTAGTCGCAGAGCCAGGGGCGCCGGCCGGGCCGGCCAGCAGCTGCCGCAGCTGTTGCGCGCTGATGGCACTGGGGTTGGCCGTTTCTTGGTGCTGGTGCTGGGCGGCGGCAGCAAAGGCCATCCCCGATGCAGCCAAGAGCAGCAAAGCGCGTTTGTAGAAGAGCGTCCGGCAACCAGTAAACGTGTTCATAATGCAGTGAATGTGGCGAGGTGGATAAGGATGAATCAAAAGTGCGCGAAGGGTGGCCGGTGGGCAAACCATTCGCGCCGTTCCTCCGACTTTACCTTTCCATCAGCTTCCTGCTTTATGGCCGCATAGAAGCCGAAAAGCCAACCTTGCATCAGACTTTATAAGCCTTCCTCTACCTTCTGTTTTTCTCTGTGATTTCAACCGAAACTGCCGTTCATGCCCTGCTGGCGAAGCTGCCGCCGCTGCGCCAGGAAATTGCCAAGGTGATTGTAGGCCAGGAGGCCGTGCTGGATGAGGTGCTGGTGGCGCTGCTGGCCGGCGGCCACGCCCTGCTGGAAGGCGTGCCGGGCCTGGCCAAAACCCTGCTCGTGCGCACCCTGGCCCAGGCCACCGACCTGCCCTTCCGCCGCATCCAGTTCACACCCGACCTGATGCCGACCGACATTCTCGGCACCGAGATTCTGGAGGAAGACCACGGCACCGGCCACCGCTCGTTCAAGTTCAATGAAGGCCCCATTTTCGCCAGCCTCGTGCTGGCCGACGAAATCAACCGGACGCCACCCAAGACGCAGGCGGCGCTGCTGGAAGCCATGCAGGAAGGCCACGTGACCTACGCCGGCCAGGAGCACGCGCTGCCCAAGCCGTTCTTTCTGCTGGCCACCCAAAACCCCATCGAGCAAAGCGGTACCTACCCGCTGCCCGAGGCCCAGCTCGACCGGTTTCTGCTCTACATCCGCATCGGCTACCCCACCGAGCAGGAAGAGCTGGCGGTGCTGAGCGGCACCACCGGCACGGCACGGCCCGAGGTGAAGTCGGTGCTGGCGGGCGAGGATGTGCGGCAGCTGCAGCAGTTGGTGCGGCAGGTGAGTTTGAGCCCCGAGCTGCTGAGCTTCGTGAACCGGCTGGTGCGGGCCACGCGCCCGGCCACGTCGGAGGTACAGTTTATCCGCGACTATGGCCGCTGGGGCGCCGGTCCGCGCGCCGGGCAGGCGCTCATTCTGTGCGCCAAGGCCCGCGCCCTACTGCAGGGCCGCTTCGCCGCTACTCTGGAAGATATCCGGGCGCTGGCCCCGGCCGTGCTGCGCCACCGCGTGCTGCTCAATTTCAACGCCGAAGCCGAGAACCTGACCTCCGACGACGCCGTGGCCGCGCTGCTGAAGGCAGTGGCGGTGTAGGGCTTGGGGCGGTCTAAAAGCACGTCATGCTGAGCTTGCCGAAGCATCTCTACCTCTGGCTAACTTTTTTGATTAGCACTGCGGTAGAGATGCTTCGGCAAGCTCAGCATGACGTTCACTAATTGAAACTAACCACATGCTTTCCCCTGAACTCCTTCACGCCTTACACAACCTGCCGCTGGCGGCCAAGCGGGCGGCTGAGGGCTTTCTGCACGGCGCGCACCTAAGCCGGCGCAAGGGCGCGGGCATGGAGTTCAGCCAGTATCGCCCCTACCAGCCCGGCGACGACCTGCGCCGCCTCGACTGGCGCCTGGCCGCCCGCTCCGATAGGTACTACCTGCGCGAATCAGACGTGGACACCAGCCTGACCGTGCACCTCGTGCTGGACGCCACCGCCAGCATGAACCACCCCGACGACAACGGCCTCACCAAGCTCGACTACGCCCGGCTGCTGCTGGGCGCGCTGGCCTACCTGGCCCAGCAGCAGGGCGACGCCGTGGGCCTCACCATTCTGCACCCGGCCGGCCTGCGCCACCTGCCGCCCCGCGCCGACGCCCGCCAGCTGCCGCGCCTCTACCACGCCCTCGAAACCGCCGAAGCGGCAGGCACCTTCCCCACCCAGGAAACCCTGGCGCCCCTCACGGCCCGCCGCCAGCGCGCCCTGGTGGTGTGCGCTACCGATATGTATGAGCAGGATGCCGAAATGGAGCGCCTGCTCACGCGCCTGCGTGCCGCCTCGGGCGAGGTGCTGCTGCTGCACCTGATGGCCGGCAACGAGCTCAACTTCAGCTTCCGCGGCGCCGTGACGTTCGAGGACCTAGAAACCGGCCAGCGCCTGCAGCTCAACGCCGACCAGCAGCGCGCCACCTGGCAGCCGCAGCTGCAGCAGTGGCTGCGCGCCACCGCCCAGCAGGCCCGCCGCCACGGCTTCGACTACCACCAGCTCAGCACCGCCGAACCCCTCACCCAGGCCATCCGCGAGTTCCTGCGCCGCCGCGATGCTATGGGGTAATTTTCTGTCATCCTGAGCTTGCGAAGGACCTTATTACAGTAGAACGACATCTTTAAGTAGTAACTCAGGCGTGATATGGTCCTTCGCAAGCTCAGGATGACGGCGCTACTCCAACAACTCACCTACTACCCCACGCAGCCTGCCACCCCAATTCACGACCTTCCCTTCGCCACTTCACCTGCCGTTCGTTTTGCCCACGATTCTTCTTTCTGATGCTGCTGCCGGCTGGCTGGCGCTGCTGGCGCTGGCGGTTCCGGTGGCTATTCACTTGTGGAACCGGCGGCCGGGGCGCACGGTGCCGATGGGCAGTGTGCGCTGGCTGCAGGCCGCCGCCAACCGCCGCCTGCGCAACCTGCGGCTGGAGCAGCTGGCGCTGCTGCTGCTACGGACAGCCATTGTGGGGCTGGTAGCGCTGGCGCTGGCTGGCCCCCAGTGGCAGCAGCAGCGCCCGGCCCGCCCGGTGCGGGGCCTGGTGCTGCTGGCGCCGGAAGTGCTGCATCCCGAGGTGCTGCCCGGCCTGCGCCCCACCCTCGACTCCCTGCGCCGCCGCGGCTACGAGCTGCGGCAGTTCGCGCCCAACTTCCGCCTGATTTCCGCCGCCGCCTGGCAGCAGCCCGATTCACTGGCGCTACTCCGGCCAGCAACCGGCGCCGCCCCCGACGACTACTGGCTGCGCGCCCGCCAGGCCGCCGACTCTTTTCCGGGCCGGCCGCTGCGGGTGCTGAGCGGCGCGGCGCTGCCGCACTTCCGCGGCGCCCGCCCCACCCTGCCGGCGCGCCTCACCTGGCAAACAGTGCCCCTACCCGACTCCAGCGCGTGGCTGGCGCAGGCCGGGCAGTTTTCGCCTGATTCACTGCGCCTGCTGGTGGGCAGCAGCCAGGAAGAAGGCACCACGTTCCGGATAGTACGCCTGGCCCGGCCGCGTAGCAGCGGGCCGCTGGCGGTGGCCGGGCTGCCCGGTCTGCGCTACCAAACCGGAAATCTGGCCAAGCTGCAGCAGGCCGGCCAGCCCGAGGTGGTGGTGCAAACCGAGCCGCTGCGAGTGGTGCTGTATGCGGATAGCCGCCACGCCGCCGCCGCCCGCTACCTGCGCGCCGCGCTGCAGGCCGTGGCCCCTGGCCTGGCCCGGCCGCTAGAAATCCGCACCGTGACGCCTGCCGCCGACTTATCTACCTCGCCCGACTGGCTATTTTGGCTGAGTGACGAGCCAGTTCCGGCTGCGTGGCTGGCACGGGCGCAACGGGGCGGCCACCTCTGGCAGGAAACCGCCGCCGTTGGCGCGCCCGTCGTCGGCCGCCTCCACCTTACCGGCCTCCTACCCGATGCCACCGCCCCCGTGGAGGTGCTGCGGCTGGATACCAGCCGCGTTCCGGCCAGTCAGGCCGTCGTCTGGCAGACGGGGGCCGGCCAGCCGGTACTGCTGCGCGAGCCAGCCGGCCGCGGCAGCCGCTACCTGCTGCGCACCCACCTGCAGCCCGCCGCCACCAGCCTCCCCGAAACCGCCGCCCTGCCCACCCTGCTGCTACACCTGCTCCGCACCGAGTCGGCCGATGCGCCGCTATTTGCCGCCCGGCCCGCCCCCACCGAGCGCCGCCGGCTGGATGCCCGGCAGTTGGGTGCAGCGCCGTGGCAGCCGGTTAGACGTCTGCCCGCCCAGAGCCGGCGGCAGCTGCCGCCGCCGGTGCTGGTGGATGTGCGGGCCTGGGTGGTGCTGGCGGCCCTACTGCTGTTTGCCCTGGAAAGAGGCCTGGCCTACCGCCGGTCCATTGTTTCGCCTACCCTTGCTACCGCCTGATGCCGACCACCACCGATACCTTTTCCGGCGCGGCGCTTCTGGCCGGCATTGCCCGCCGCCAGGCCCGCCGCGCCAGCGGGGCCGTGCTGCTGCTGGCGGCGGCGGCTGGGCTGGCCGGGTGGGCCTGGGGTCGGCACTGGCCCACCGCCGCGCCGCTTCTGATCGGCTTACTGGTGGCGCTGCTGATTGTGGTGGCGCTGCTGCTCTACCGCCTGCACCAGCCCCGCCTGCCGGTCCTGGCCCGCCGCCTCGACCGCCTCTATCCCTCGCTGGAAGACAGCACCGGCCTGCTGCTGCCCAACCCGGCGCGCCCCCTCAACCTGCTGGAGCAGCTGCAGCAGCAGCGCATCGAGGAGCGCTTGGCGGAGCTGCAGCAGGCGCAGCCGCAGCTGCTGCCATTCGCCTGGAAGCCGGTAACAGGCGGCGTGGGGGCGTTGCTGCTGCTGGCGGCTGGGGGCTGGCTTTATCATCCTCCCCAGCCTACATCAGCCCCGCTGCTGGCTGTGCGCTTTCCGGCGGCGGCAGTGGCGGCCGCTAAACCGGGCCAGTCGGCGCCGCCCCGGCTGCTGGGCACCCGCATCCGGGTGCAGCCGCCGGCCTACACGCGCCGGGCTGTTTATGCTCCCACCGGCCTCAGCTTCAGCTGTCCGGTCGGTTCGCGGGTGCGTTGGACGGTGCAGGTGAGTGCGGCCGGTAGTACGCCGCCCGTGCTGGAAATGGGCAAATTTAGGCAGCCGTTTCGGGCCGTGACGGGCCAGCCCACGCAGTTTGTGGTGGAGCTGCCGGCCACGACCTCGGGCCTGTATCACCTGCGCTTCGCGGGGCAGAACTCCGAGGAGTACGCCCTCGACGTGCAGCCCGACCGCGCCCCCACCCTCCAGCTCCAGACGCCCAAGCCCTACACCCTCATCGAGTTCGGCCAGCGCCCCCAGGTGGCGGTCCGTGTAGCCCTGCGCGACGACTACGGCCTGAGCGAGGCCCAGCTGGTGGCCACCGTGGCGCAGGGCCAGGGCGAGGCCGTGAAGTTCAAGGAGGTAGTAACCAACCTCAGCGCCGCCCTGCGCGGCCAGCCCCGGCAGGCCACGCTGGCCTCAGTGCTGAACCTGCCGGCGCTGGGCCTCACCTACGGCGACGAAGTGTACTTCTACGTCCAGACCCGCGACAATGCCCGCCAGCTCACCCGCTCCGACACCTACCTCGTGCAGTGGGAAGACACCACCGTGCAGGACGGCCTCACCGATATTTCGCTAAGCGTGAATGTGGTGCCGGCCTACTTCCGTAGCCAGCGCCAGATCATCATCGACACCGAAAAGCTGCTGGCCGAAAAGCCCAGGCTGACAGCCACCGACTTCGCCGAGCGCGGCAACAACCTGGGGTTCGACCAGAAAGTGTTGCGCCTGCGCTACGGCAAGTTTCTGGGCGAAGAATTCGAGGGCAGCATCGGCGAAACCGCCGGCCCTTCCGCTGCCGATAAAGACGACGACCATAAGGAAGGCGAAGCCGACCACGCCACCGAAAACCCCGCCGAGCACGCCGGCCACGACGACCACGGCCACGCCGACCACTCGCCGGCCGGCGAAACCAGTGCCGCCAGCGGCGCCGCGGCCCTCATGGACGCCTACGTGCACAAGCACGACGACTCCGAAACCGCCGACTTCCTGGAGCCCGAAGTGAAGGCCAAGCTGCGCGGGGTGCTCAGCCAGATGTGGGAGGCCGAGCTGCGGCTGCGGCTGGCCAAACCCGCTGAGGCTTTGCCCTACGAGTACCGCGCCCTGCGTCTGCTCAAGCAGGTGCAGCAGCAAACTCGCGCCTACGTGCGCAACGCCGGCTACAACCCGCCCGCCCTGCCCGAAGCCACCCTGCGCCTGTCCGGTGAGTTGGGCAACGCCGCCGCCCCCCGCCGCACCCGGCAGCTGCCGGCCCCAGCCACGCAGCCTGAAATCAGGACGGCGGTGCGGCTGCTGGCGGCTCTGCGCGCCGGCCAGCCTGCCACTCCTGCCGACGCCGTGCTGCTGGACCGCGCCGGGCAGGCCGTAGCTCAGGCCGCGCTGCAGCGCCCCGGCGCCTACCTGGCCGCCGTGCGGGCCCTGCGCCAACTGGCCGCCGATGCCCGCGCCGCCCGCCCCACCTGCGCCCCCTGCTTCGCGCCCGCCGAAAAAGCCCTGGCCGCCCTGCTCCCGGCGCCGCCGGCCGCCCCCACCCGCTCGCCCCGCCCCGACCGCCTGGGCCAACGCTACCTGCAAGCGCTATGATGCTATACGTTTTACTGAGCGCCTGCCTGCTGGCGGGCTTGGGCGTGGCCCTGGCCACTTTCTACCGCCCCGACCGGCGCCGCCGGCTGCTGCGCGTGCTGGCCGGGCTGGTGGCCGTAGCCGCGCTCTGGCTGCTGGCCTTCCCGCCCCGGCACTCGGTAGCGGTAGCGCGTTCCGAAGCCATTCTACTCACCCCTGGCTATCAGCCCGACACGCTACTAGCCCTGCTGCGCCGCCTGGGACCAACCACGCGTGTTTGGTTTTATGCGCCTGATTCCAGTGTGGCCGTTCCAACGGGGGCCAAGGCCGTGGCCCGACTGGGCGCGTTAGCCGAGCAGCGGCCGGCGCTGCGCTACCTGCACTTGCTGGGCGCCGGGCTGCCCGCCGCCGTCGTGCCAGAGCTGGATTCCATTCGACTTCTCTGGCATACGCCGCCCGCCCCGGCTGGATTTCAGGCCGCCGCCTGGAACCGACGTTTGGAGCTGGGCCAGCCGCTGGTAGTGGAAGGCCGCTACCGCGCCGCCGCCCCCGGCCCGGTATGGGTGCGGCTGCAGGCTGCCGGCGCCACCCACGACTCGGTGCAACTCCCGGGCGGCAGTGGCAGGTTTCAGCTGCGCTACACGCCCAAAGCTGCCGGCCGGCTGGTAGCCACGGTTTCGGCCGGGCCGCTGCGCCGTCCGCTGGCCGCTGAGCCGGTGCCCGCCGAGGTGCTGCCGACTCGTCCGCTGCGGGTGCTGCTGCTGGCGGCTACGCCTTCGTTTGAGCTGAAGTTCCTGCGCAACCACCTGGCCGCGCGGCAGCACGCCGTAGCCTGGCGCACCGGCATCAGCCGCGGCCTCACCCAAACCGAGTTCAGCAACCAGCCCGCCACCGACCTCAGCCGCCTGACGCTGGCGCTGCTGGCCCGCTACGATGTGGTAGTGGCCGACGCGGCTGCTCTGGGCGGCCTTGCCGGCCCCGAGGCGCAGGCCGTACGCACAGCCCAGCGCACGGCAGGCCTGGGCCTAGTAGTGCTGGCCGAAACCACCACGCCCGCGCGCAGCCTGGGCGGTGCCACCACCATGCGCGTGCTGCCTCAGCCCGCCACCGACCGTCCGCAGCGCCTGGCGTGGCCGGCCACCAAAGCCGTAATGCCGGCTATCCTGCAGTTGAGTGCCCCAGCCCGGCTGCTGGTGGGCACAGCCAATCCGGCCCGGGCGGTGGTGGCGGCCCAGCGCCTGGGGGTGGGCACGGTGGTGGTTTCGGTGCTGCCCGAAACGTACCCATGGCTGCTGCAAAACGAAACCGCCACGTACGCCGCCTATTGGAGCCGGCTACTTTCTGCGGCCGGCCGGCCGGAAGCCGCCGCCACCGAGTGGCTGGCGCTGGATCCCTGGCCCTGTGCCGGGCTGCCGGTAGCGCTGCAGCTGGCTGGCGCTTCCGCATCTGCCACGCGGCCCCTGTTGGTGTCGGATGCGGCTGGTGCGCCGCTGGCCCGGCTGGCGCTGCGCCAGGATGCCCTGCTGCCGGAGTGGAGCACGGCTACGTATTGGCCAACCCAATCTGGCTGGCAGCAGCTGCAGCGGCCTGGGCAGCAGGCGCAGTGGCTGTATGTTTTCGGGGCGCCGGACTGGCAGGGCCCTGAGGCGCTGCGCCGTGTGGCCACCCTTCCCAAACCAGCGACATCGGCTTATATCTCGGAGCCAGCGCAGCGGCAGGCGGCGTGGCCCGCCGGCTGGTTTGTAGCGCTGTTTGTGCTGGCTGCCGGCTTTTTGTGGCTGGAGGAAAAACTCTAATCGGTCAGTACAGTGCCCTTCACGATTCACCCTCCCTCTACTTCCGACGGGAGCAGTTTAACAGCTACTAATACCGGATATCTGGGTGGCCGCCAAGCCGGGCGTCTTCGCCGTCTCCTACCAGATACTCGCCGACCATAAACACCGAATTGGCCAGAGGCATTTCTTCGGCTGGCGTGGTGGGCACTTCTGAGCTTATAGGCTCCGTGGCGGCTGGTTCACTCGCAAAGACGTTCTGCGGAGTGGTAATACGATGAGTGGCGCGCGGCACGGCGAAGGCAGATTAGATAAGCTATATGGCGGCGGTAACAACCCAGCAAGCCAAAGTGCAAAGTTTGCATTTTAAATATCAAATACTTAAATATTTTTAGATTATTTCCAGTCGCGCCGCCAGAAAAACAAAAAAGCCCGGCTTCCGCAAAGGAAGCCGGGCTTTTGCCGGAGCCTGACCAGAGTCAGCTCCGTATCAATTACTTCTGCTCGGTGGTGGTGGTCGTCGTGGTCGACGTAGCCTCCGTGGTGGTAGCAGGAGCCTCGGTGGTAGCCGGAGCAGCCATAGCCGTCGTGTCCGTAGCCATAGCCGTGGTGTCCATAGCAGGAGCCGTGGTTTCTACGGTACCGGTTTCGGTGGTGGTGGTAGCTTCGGTGGTGGCGGGCTTAGATTCGCACGAAGCCAGAGCTACGGCGCAGAACAGAGCGGATACCTTCAGGAGGTTGTTCATCGTTGTGGTAAATTTGGAAAATTTGTCTGAAAACCCCGTTCATCCAGAATAAGCCGAAAGGTAACCCACCGCCGAAATTTATTTTCGTAGGGGGTTACCCCACTGCTTCCAGGGTATTAACTGCTAAAGTGAATGGCGAAGGCCACTGCTTCTTATACTGACGACGAGTTCGTGGCGGCCATCCGCCGCGGCGACGACCGCGCCCTGGCGCAGCTCTACCGGCTGCATCTGCCCATGGTGTCGCACTACGTGCTGCAGAACAGCGGCACCGAAGACGACGCCCGGGACGTGTACCAGGAGGGCGTAATGGTGTTTTACGAGAAGGTGCGCGACAACTCCCTGGAGCTGAGCTGCCAGATCAAAACCTACCTCTACGCCGTGTGCCGCCGCCTCTGGCTGAAACGCCTCGCCGAGAAAACCCGCTTCGGCACCCGCCTCGACGACCACGAGCCTTTTCTGGAGACAGGGGCCGAGGCCGACCTGGAGGAAGCCGAGGAGCGGGACCGGCGCTTCGCCACCATGAACGAAGCCATGGAACGCCTCGGCGAACCGTGCCGCTCGTTGCTGGAAGGCTTTTATCTGCTCGACAAGTCGATGCAGCAACTCACGGCAGACTTCGGCTATACCAACGCCGACAATGCCAAAAACCAGAAGTACAAGTGCCTGGTGCGGCTGAAAAAGCTCTTTTTCACGCAGTACCAGGAAAGTGAGACATGATCAGACAAGCGCGTGTTGAGGAAATACGCCTGCCCACCGGCAGCCACCCGTTTTCCTTTCCGCGCTGTACCAGACAACAGCGGACCTCACCCACCCGCTTAGCCCTATGATGACGGAAGCTGACTATTACGCTTTATTCGAGGCCTACCAGCGTGGCGAGCTGGCGGCGCCGGCGCGCACCGACCTAGAGCGCCGCCTGTCCGCCGACCCCGTGCTGGCCGAGCGCTACGCCGATTTCACCTCCCTGACCGATACGCTGCACAGCTACGGCCAGCGCCTGAGCGTGCGCCGCAAGCTGCGCGCCATTCAGGCTGAGCTGGACGCCGAGCAGGCCGTGAAACTGACCGACGCCGAAGACGGCGAAGTGCTGGAAACCGGCAACCCGCTGATGCCGCAGCTGCATATTTCGCGCACCGAGCAGCAGCTGCGCCGGTTCTGGCAGGGGCACCGCGCCACTATGATGGTGGCCGCCTCGGTGGCCGTGCTGGCCGTGTTCACCACGCTGCTGGGCATTGAGTGGTGGCGCGCCTCGCAGAAACCGTCGCTGTACGGCTACACGGTGCTGCGCAAAGAAGTGGAGCGCATCCGCCGCACCCAGCTGGCCATGAATCGTGCCATCCGGGGCCAGGCACCGGCGCCGGAAACCGTGAACCCCGGCAAGTTCAGCGGCACGGGCTTCGCCCTGACAGCTGACGGCTACCTGGTGACCAGCTACCACGTCATTCAGGGGGCCGATTCGCTGCTGATTGAGGGCCGCGACCGGCGCAGCTACCGCGCCGAGCCGGTGTTCACCGACGTGGCCCACGACCTGGCTATCCTGCGCATCAACGACAAGCAGTTCAATGGCTTCGGCCGCCTGCCCTACTCCTTCAAGCGCGGCACCGCCGACCTGGGCGAGAAAGTGTATACGCTGGGCTATCCGCGCGAAGACCTGGTGTTCAACGATGGCTCGCTGAGCGCCCGCTCGGGCTTTGAAGGTGACTCGGCCTTTTACCAGATCAGCATTCCGGTGAACCCCGGCAACTCGGGCGGCCCGCTGCTCGATGATCGGGGCAACCTGATTGGCATCATCAGCGGCCGCCAGATGGACGCGCAGAGCGCGGCCTTCGCCACCAAGTCGTCGTATCTGATGCGGCTGGTAGACTCGCTGAGCGCGGCGGCCACGCAGGCCCAGCCCTACAACCTGCCCCGCACCAACCAGCTGGCCGGCACCTCGCGCCCCCAGCAGATTCGCAAGCTTCAGGACTACGTGTTTGTGGTGAAAGTCTACGAATAGCCCCGGTTTGCTCCGGCTTTCTTTCAGCCCCGCCCTCATCCGGCGGGGCTTTTTTTTGTGGATTTGCGGGCGGCACCCGCAAGCCAGGAACCGGGCTGTGGGCACATGGCCGGGGTTTGGTGGCTGGCGGCCGGCACTCTTTCAAGAAAGGCATGGCACCCTGAAAAGAATCGTCTATTAAACTTTCACTATTTTAATAAGTCGATAGTACACGCCCTTGTAAGGCGCCGGATTAACCTCTTCCTTTCAAGGCCTTTACCAGCTGCTGCCCTTCCACCTCAACTATCTGCCAATGGACCGTAGAGCTTTCCTCCGCAAACCCGCCTCTGCCCTGGTAGCCCCGGCCGCCGCCATGTCGGAGCCGCCCGCCCCCGGCACCGACCCGCCCACCGGCTCCGGCGACGAAACCGTGAGCCGCTACGCCAACACCAGCCTGCCCACCGCGCCCCGCTCTACGGCCGGCCTGAACCCCTACACGGGCCCGTGGGGCTACGCCCAGGCCGCGCACCTGCTACGCCGCACGCTGTTCGGCCCCACCCGCTCCGAAATCCTGACGGCGGCCAGCCGGAGCATGCCGCAGGTGCTCACCACGCTGCTCACGGCACCAGCCGCGCCCGCGCCGCCGCTCAACGTGTCGGCCACGGATACGAGCGTGCCGCTGGGCCAGACCTGGGTGACGCAGGCCTTCGACCAGAACTTCGAGGGCGTGCGGCGCTCCTCGCTGCGGGCTTGGTGGCTGGGGCAGTTGCTGGGCCAGGTGCCGTCGTTGGTGGAGAAAATGACGCTGTTCTGGCACAACCACTTTGTGGTGGAGCTTGGCGACATCAACGACGCCCGCTACGGCTACCAGTACTGCGCGCTGCTACGCCGCCACGCGCTGGGCAACATCCAGCGCCTGGCCGAAGACGTGACCGTGAACCCGGCCATGCTGCGCTACCTCAACGGCAACCAGAGCACCGCCACAGCCCCCAACGAAAACTATGGCCGCGAGCTGCTGGAACTGTTTACGGTAGGCAAGGGCCCACTCATCGGGACCGGCAACTACACTAACTACACCGAGGCCGACGTGCAGGCCGCCGCGCGCGTGCTCACGGGCTGGCGCGACAACGCCACCACCCAGGTCGGCTACTTCACGGCCTCGCGCCACGACACGACCACCAAAACCTTCAGCAGCGCTTTCCAGAACGCCACTATCAGCAACCAGACCGACCAGGAGTACAAGGCCCTGATTGCGCTGGTGTTCCGGCAGCAGGAAACGGCGCGCTTCCTGTGCCGCAAGCTCTACCGCTGGTTTGTGTACTACGTGATTGACGCCACCACCGAAACCCAGGTGATTGAGCCCATGGCCCAGCTGCTGCTGCAAAGCAACTACGAGGTGGCGCCGGTGCTGCGGGCTTTGCTCGGGAGCGAGCATTTCTTCGACACCGTGAACATGGGCTGCGTGATTAAGAGCCCGCTCGACTTCACGGTGGGCACGGCCCGGCAGTTGCAGGTGGCCTTTCCGCCCGCCACCAACGTCACGGCACAATACGCCATGTGGAACTACCTCAACGGCGTCACGAACGTGCAGCAGCAGCTGCTCGGCGACCCGCCGAACGTGGCCGGCTGGCCGGCCTACTGGCAGACGCCGCAGTACTACGAAATGTGGATCAACGCCGTGACGCTGCCCCGCCGCAACCAGCTCACCGACCTGCTCATCAGCAACAACGGCTACACCACCAGCGGCGCCACCATCAAAATCGACCCGATTGCGCTGGTGCTGGCCCTGCCCGCCGCCACCGCCGCCGACTGCAACCTGCTGATTGCGGAGCTGGCCCGGCTGCTGACGCCCATCCAGCTCACGCCCACCCAGCTCACCTACCTCAACGACACGCTGCTGCCGGGCCTACCCGATTTTGAGTGGACGATAGAGTGGAACGAGTACCTGGCCGCACCCACCAACGCCGCCAAGCGCGCCGCCGTGCAAACCAAGCTGCAGTCGTTGCTGCGCACCCTCATGGGCCTGGCCGAATATCATCTGTCTTAATGGCTTAATGGCTGCATGGCTTACTGGCCGGCTGCTCACTCAGGCAGCGGCCATCTGGCTGTCAGCAATTCAACAATCAGCCATTTAACCATTAACACGAAGTATGAAACGCAGACATTTCCTCCAGACTACCGCGGCCGCCACCGTGCTACCCACGCTGCTGGGCGGCCTGCCGATTGGGGCGTACGGCTTTTCGCCGGAGCTGTTTGAGCTGACCGGCGGCGAAACCCAGACCGACCGGGTGTTGGTGCTGATTCAGCTGAACGGTGGCAACGACGGCCTGAACATGATCATCCCGACCGACCAGTACTCGGCCCTGATGAACGCCCGCGCCGACATTGCCATTCCACAAAACCAGGTGCTAACGCTGCGCGCCGCCACAGGCATCCACCCGGCCATGACGGGCGTGAAAAACCTGTTCGACGACGGCAAGATTGGCGTGGTGCAGAGCGTGGGCTACCCCAACCCCAACTACTCGCACTTCCGCGCCACCGACATCTGGACGTCGGCTTCTGATTCCAACGTCACCATCACCTCGGGCTGGGCCGGACGCTACCTCAACTCGGAGTACGCCAACTACCCCACCGGCTACCCCAGCGCCCAGAACCCCGATCCGCTGGCCATCAGCATCGGCTCGGTGGTGAGCAACTGCGTGCAGGGCCCCAGCGTGAACATGGGCATGGCCATTGCCAGCACCACCTCGTTCTACCAGCTGCTGTCGGGCGGGGTTGATACGGCCCCCAACACGCCGGCCGGCCACGAGCTGACGTTCATCCGGCAGGTGATTTCCCAGACCCAGATCTACACCACGGCCATTCAGGCGGCGGCGGCGCGGGCCCGCAACCTCTCGCCGCTCTACCCCGCCGCCGGCCAGAACTCCCTCGCCGACCAGCTCAAGATTGTGGCCCAGCTGGTAGCCGGCGGCCTGCAGACGCGGGTGTACGTCTGCAACCTCGGCGGCTTCGACACGCACGCGGCGCAGGTGCCCGTCACGGGCAGCACCACCACGGGCACGCACGCTACGCTGCTGGGCCGGATTTCGCAGGCCCTGGAAGCCTTCCAGGACGATCTGCGGCGCCTTGCGGTGCAGGACCGGGTGGTGGGCATGACGTTCTCGGAGTTTGGGCGCCGCATCAAGGCCAATTCCAGCAAGGGCACCGACCACGGCGCGGCGGCCCCGCTCATCGTGTTCGGCACCAGCGTCAACCCCATCATCCACGGCAATAACCCCGTGCTGCCCGCCAACGCCGGCGTCAACGACCAGGTGCCGATGCAGTTCGACTTCCGGGCCATCTACGCCAACCTGCTCCGCGACTGGTTCCGGGTGCCGCAGGCCACGCTCAATGCCCTGCTGCCGTCCAGCCTCGGGCAGTTCCCGAACGTGCCGGTTATCCGGCCCGGTATCGTGAACGGCACCAGCACCGCCGCCGCCACCAACGTGGCCAACTTCAGCGTGTTTCCGAACCCCGTGCGCGACCACGCCACGGTGGAGTTTGAGAGTGAAGGCGGGCACGTGCAGGTGGTGGTGCTCGACGCGCTGGGCCGCGAAGTGGCCCGCCTGCTCGACCGAAACCAGCCCCGCGGCCGCCGCCAGATTCCGTTTGCCACAGGCCTGGCCGCCGGCTCCTACCACTGCCAGGTGCGCGAAGGCGCCCGCGTCAGCTCCCGGCTAGTTGTGGTGGAGGGATGAGGGATGAAGGAGTAGGGATAAGGGATGAAGGAGCGTATTAATGGTGGCATACCGTCAGGTGGCTGCTGCTGCTCTGCCGTCGG
The DNA here is from genome assembly GCF_027625995.1 of Hymenobacter yonginensis. Taxonomy (NCBI): domain Bacteria; kingdom Pseudomonadati; phylum Bacteroidota; class Cytophagia; order Cytophagales; family Hymenobacteraceae; genus Hymenobacter; species Hymenobacter yonginensis. The sequence continues at coordinate 4,252,919 of NZ_CP115396.1, read as the reverse complement.
GCCAGTCTGCCAGGGCCCTACTTCCTACTCCTTCATCCCTCATCCCTACTCCCCCAAAAACCGGCGGCGGGTTTTCGCGTATAGGGGCTCCGGGGCCGCGCCACCGGCTTTGTGTTTCACTGTTCTCTCCCTTTACGCTATATGGCCACTCAACTCTCGAACGTAGAAAAGGAAATCGAAAAGATCCTGCCTGAAGACGTTATCAATGCCCTGCAAAGCGGCTACAAAGTATTCCAGGGCGAGTCCGACCAGCTCGACGACCTCATCAAGCACAGCGGCGTGCTGCTCAAGAAAGCCGCGCAGCGCTTCACCACCACCCAACTCATTTTGGGCATTGCCGGCGTAGCCGTTATTGCCATCATCGCCGCCAAGAAGGCCGCCGACGCTATCAGCGACGACAGCGAGACCAGCTACGATAGCCACAAGAAGGACGCGGCACACACCAGCGCCAAGCCTGCTTAGCGCAACCGACGCCCAATTGAAAGCCTTCTGTTTCTGTGGAAACAGAAGGCTTTTTTGTGCCTGACGAGGCTGCATTCACGCCGACCTCTATTGCCTCGCAGCCCGATTTTCCGTCGTTAGGCAACGGTGAGCCGGTTTTGCTGTCCCTGGCAACACGCCGGTCTGGCGCCTACGGCGTGGGGCCGGGCAGCTTCACTACGTTTCTTCCTTTTGGCCTTTCTTTGTTCATGAAAAACCTGTTGCGCTTGGCGCATTCCCTGCTTGTTGTTGCTCTGCTGTCGGTGCCGATTACGGCGGCCCGGGCGCAGGAGCCGCTTACCTACACCATTTCCATCGACCCGGCCGCCAACAGCGACGAGTTTCGGGTGCAGCTGGCCTTGCCGAAGCTCGGCAAAGAGCAAGGCATCTACCAGTTTGCAGCCACGGCGCCCGGCACGTATCAGGTGATGGACATCGGCCGGTTTGTGCGCAAGTTTGAGGCCTTCGACAAGAAGGGCCGGTTGCTACCGTCCAAGCAGCTTTCCACCAACCAGTGGCAGCTGCTGAAGCCCGAAAAGACGCGCGAAATCCGCTACACCATTGCCGAAACCTGGGACACGCCCGTGACCGAGCACAGCATCTACCGCATGTGCGGCTCGTCATTGGAAACCGACCACGCGCTGCTCAACGGCCAGACCGTGCTGGGCTACCCGCAGGGCTGGCAGGCCCGGCCGCTGCGCATCAAGCTCAACTACCCCGCCGCCTGGAAAATCGGAACGGCCCTCACGGCCGATTCCCAGGGCTACTACGCTGCCAAAAACTACGACCAAGCCGTGGATTCGCCGTTTTTGCTGGGCCGCCTCACGCAGGCCAGCACCCTGCTCGGCCCCACCAAAATCGACCTATTCTGCTACTCCCGCACCGATCAGGTGCAGGCCGAGCCGCTGCTCAAGGAGATGCAACAGATGCTGACGGCCGCCCAGCAATTTCTGGTGCAGCTGCCGGTGCAGCGCTACACCTTCCTCTACCACTTCGACGACCGCAGCACTGGCGCCTGGGAGCATTCCTACAGCTCGGAGTACGTGCTGCGCGAAGAGCCGCTCACACCGGAGTCGGCGGCGGGCATCACCAGCATTGCCGCCCACGAGTTTTTCCACGTCGTGACGCCGCTCAACATCCACTCCGAAATCATCCAGCAGTTCAACTTCGTGCAGCCCACCGGCTCCGAGCATTTATGGCTGTATGAAGGCACCACCGAGTGGGCGGCCGGCATGATGCAGCTGCGCGGCGGCCTGATGCCGCTGGAAAAGTACTTGGAGGAAATGAGCGGCAAGATTGCCTACGACCGCCAGCGCACCGACACCACCTACTCGCTGAGCAAGCTGGGGCTGAACTCCTTTTCCGACGAAGGCCAGCGCCAGTACGGCAACATCTACCAGCGCGGCGCCCTTACGGCGGCCCTACTCGACCTGCGCCTGCTGCAGCTGTCGGGCGGCAAGCGCGGGCTGCGCGAAGTCATTCTGGAGCTCACCAAGCGCTACGGCCCCGACAAGCCCTTCTCGGAAAAGACGTTTTTCCAGGACTTCACCCAGCTTACCTACCCCGAAATCGGCGACTTTTTTGCGCGCTACGTGCAGCAGGCCCAGCCCCTGCCGCTGGCCGAGTACTACGCCACCGTGGGCGTGCGCTACGAGCCGCTGCAGCGCACCGGGCGCCGCCTGGCCACGCTCGGCACCGGCTTCCGCCCCGATGCGGAGGGCCGCCTCCTGTTTCAGCAGGTGAGTGCGGCCCTACAGGCCTGCGGGGTAGCCAACGGTGACGAGTTTGTAGCTTATCAAGGTGAGCCCGTAAAACTCACCAACGCCCGCGCCGTCCTCCAGCGCATCGAAGCCAGCCCCGTCGGCCAGGAGAGCGAGCTGACCATCCGGCACGCAGGCGCCGAGAAGAAAATTCGCTGCCGCCTGCAGGCCAAAGACGAGGTGAAACGCTACCAGCTCACGGTAATGCCCAACCCCACGCCCGCCCAGCTAGCGCAGCGCCAGGCGTGGCTGAAAAACCAGTAAACACCGTTGGCCAGTAGCGCGAACTGTGTAGTTCGCGCCCCCGTGCCGTTCGAGGCACAGTCATTCTGAGGCGTGAACTACACAGTCCGCGCTACTGTGCCGGGCGTGTTCCCGACGGCTATGTGCGCACCAGCGGCCGGCCGGCTGCACGCCTGCCAACTCCCGCAAAGGCCCGGCCCGCAGTTCTGCGGGCCGGGCCTTTGTGCGTCTGTCTGATTAAAAACCTGAGTCATTCACAATTTTATAATATAACTATTCTATTAAAATGATAGCACTATAAATAATTATTCCTTAGCTAAATTTCTACAATTGAGAGCCAAAAAAACAGCTAATAGCTATCAATTAACATGTTTTCAGAAACAAAACGATGCCCTTGTCGGCTTCAGCAGATGCATTTCCACCAATCACACGCACATGCCTCTTTTTGAACATACCTAAGTATTATCTACTTTAGATATTATTCCGCTCCTCTACCTGCTGTCACCTGTTGCAACGTCTTCTTGCGTCCACTCCAACCAGACAGTTGTATGAAACACTTTGCTGCCTCCTTCCTGCTGCTCGTGGCCAGCCTGTCCGCCACCAGCGCCTTCGCTCAGGAATCTGACGCTCCCCAGGCGCAGGACCTGACGGCCCGGTTTGCCCCGGCGCCTTTGCCAGAGCCCACTGCCCCCGAAGCTGCCCCGACTGTTGCGGCCCCGGCGCTGGTAGACCTTACCGGCTACGTGCTGGACGAGCAGAAACGGCCGCTGCGTGGCGCCACCGTGCTGCTGAAAGGCACTACCAACGCCGCCAGCACCGATGCCAACGGCCATTACGTGCTGCAGGTGCCCGCCGGCATCAACATCCTCCGCTACGATTACATGGGCCGCGAAGGCCAGGAACTGTCGGCCAGCAACTTCCTGCCCGTTACGGTGATGCTGGCCCCGGCAAGCGGCAAAGGCCGGGCAACGAAGCGGCCCTAGCGTTTGTGCCTGGCAGCGGCTACCTTCCAGCCCGCTGCCAACCTAACCGCTCCTGCTTATGCCCGACGCTACCCTCCACGAAAGCATCCTGCTGGTGCTGGGGCTGTTGTTTGCCATGCTGCTGCTCGTGATGCTGGGCCAGAAGCTGCGCATCTCCTACCCTATTTTTCTGGTGCTGGCCGGGCTGGTGCTGGGCTTCGTGCCGGGGCTGCCGCGCATTGTCATCAGCCCCGACCTCATCTTCCTGATTTTCCTGCCGCCGCTGCTCTACCAGGCGGCCTGGGAAACATCCTGGAAGGATTTCTGGCGTTGGAAACGGCCCATTGCGCTGCTGGCCTTCGGGCTGGTATTCTTCACCTCCACCCTGGTAGCCTACGTGAGCCGGGCCATGATTCCGGGCTTCACGCTGCCGCTGGGGTTTCTGCTGGGCGGTATCATCTCCCCGCCCGATGCCGTGGCCGCCACCTCCGTGCTCCGGGGCGTGCAGGTGCCGCGCCGCATCACCAGCATTCTGGAAGGCGAAAGCCTGATCAACGACGCCAGCAGTTTGATTGTGTTCCGGTTTGCCTTGGCCACGGTGCTGTCGGGTACGTTTGTGTGGCAGCAGGCGGCCTCCAGCTTTTTGCTGGTGAGCGTGATGGGCCTGGCCGTGGGTTTGGTGGTGGCGCACGGCTTCTACCTCATTCATAAGTACCTGCCCACCACGCCCAGCATCAACACGGTGCTTACGTTTATTGCGCCCTACGGCATGTATTTGCTGGCCGAGGAATTCCACTTTTCGGGGGTGCTGGCCGTGGTGAGCGGCGGGCTGCTGCTTTCCTTCCGCTCCCACCGCGTGTTCGATGCCGACACGCGCCTGCAGGCCACCAGCGTGTGGGCCAGCGTGGGTTTTGCCCTCAACGGACTGGTATTTATCCTTATCGGGCTGGAGTTGCCGGTGGTGGTAGATGGCCTGGGCACCTACTCGCTGGGGCAGGCCATCGGCTACGGCCTCATCATCAGCGCCCTGGTCATCATTATCCGGCTGGTGTGGATGTTTCCGGCGGCCTTTGTGCCGCGCTGGCTTTTCCGCAGCATCCGCACGCAGGAAACCAGCCCCGGCTGGCAGGGGCCGCTGATTATCGGCTGGGCCGGCATGCGCGGAGTGGTGTCGTTGGCCTCGGCGCTGTCGGTGCCGTTGCTGCTGAGCAACGGGCAGGAGTTTCCGCAGCGCAACCTGATGCTGTTCATCACCTTCGTGGTGATTCTGGTAACGCTGGTGTTTCAGGGCCTCACGCTGCCACTGCTCATCCGCTTCACCGGCGTGGAAAAACTGGAGGAGCGCATGCCCACCGACGCCCAGGAAGCCGGCATCCGGCTGCGCCTGCGCCACGTGGCCCTTGCCCACCTGGCCCAACACTACCCCGAGGATATCCAGAACAACGAAATGATTAACGCCCTGCAGCACCGCATGCAGGCCGAGGCCCAGCGCACCGGCAACCTGCTCGAAGCCCTCGACTACGACGACACCAAACGCCAGGCCCTGAAACGCTACCACCACGTGCTGCTGGATGTGCTGCAGGTGCAGCGCGAAGAACTGTTTGTACTCCGCCGCGAAGACGTATTCGAGGAAGAAATGCTCCGCCACCAAGAAGCCCAGCTCGACCTCGACGAAGCCAAAATCAGCCACATGCCGCATTGAGGCTGGATAAAGAAAGTGTAGAGACGCAATATTTTGCGTCTCGTAGTTGCTGACGTTGTTTGTAGTACCCTTTACCGCGTCGTTCAACGACGAGACGCAAAATATTGCGTCTCTACACCCTCCTCCCCCAAAAACAAAACGTCCTCTCCCGGCCGAAGCCAGAAGAGGACGTTTGTAAATCAGGCTCCAGAGCCGGTTAGTTCAGGCTGCGGTAGCGGACGCGCTTGGGCTCCACGTCGCCGAGGCGCTTGCGCTTGGCTTCCTCGTAGTCGGAGAAGTTGCCCTCGAACCACACCACCTGCGAGTCGCCCTCGAAGGCCAGGATGTGGGTGGCGAGGCGGTCCAGGAACCACCGGTCGTGGCTGATAATCACGGCGCAACCGGCGAAGTTCTCCAGCGCGTCTTCCAGAGCCCGGATGGCGTTGATGTCCAGGTCGTTGGTGGGCTCATCGAGCAGCAGCAGGTTGGCGCCCTGCTTGAGCGTGGTGGCCAGGTGCACCCGGTTCCGCTCCCCGCCCGAGAGGCTACCCACCTTCTTTTCCTGGTCGCCGCCGCGGAAGTTGAAGTTGCTGACGTAGGCCCGCGAGTTGATGGGGCGGCCGGCCAGCATCATGGTTTCGGTGCCGCCCGAAATGGTTTCGAACACCGATTTGCTGCCGTCCAGCGTGTCGTGCTGCTGGTCGACATAGGCGTACTGCACCGTGGGGCCCACCACGAACGTCCCGGCATCGGGCTGCAGCTGCTCCGTGATGAGGCGGAACAGCGTGGTTTTGCCCGCGCCGTTTGGCCCGATGATGCCCACAATGCCACCCTGCGGCAGGTTGAACGACAGGCCGTCGAACAGCAGCTTATCCCCGAAGGCCTTGCGCAGCCCCTCGGCCTCAATCACCTGAGAGCCCAGGCGCGGCCCGTCGGGGATGAACAGCTCCAGCTTCTGCTCCTTCTCCTTTGAGTCCTCGTTCACCATCTTGTCGTAGCCGGCGAGGCGGGCCTTGCTCTTGGCTTGGCGCGCTTTCGGGGCCATGCGCACCCATTCCAGCTCGCGCTGCAGGGTTTTCTGGCGCTTGCTCTCGGTTTTCTCTTCCTGGGCCAGGCGGTTGGACTTCTGTTCCAGCCACGAGCTGTAGTTGCCCTTCCACGGAATACCCTCGCCGCGGTCCAGCTCCAGAATCCAGCCGGCCACGTTGTCGAGGAAGTACCGGTCGTGGGTTACGGCAATGACGGTTCCTTTGTACTGCTGCAAATGCTGCTCCAGCCACAGCACGCTCTCGGCGTCGAGGTGGTTGGTGGGTTCGTCGAGCAGCAGCACGTCGGGCTCCTGCAGCAGCAGGCGGCACAGGGCCACCCGGCGCTTCTCCCCGCCCGACAGGTTGCCGATGATGGCGTCGGCGTCGGGCGTGCGCAGGGCATCCATGGCGCGCTCCAGCTTGCTGTCGAGGTTCCAGGCGTCGAGCTGGTCTAGGCGCTCCTGCACGGTGCCCTGGCGCTCCAGCAGCTTGTCGAAGTCGGGGTCTTCGCCGCCGAAGGCTTCGTTGATTTCTTCGAATTCCTTGAGCAGCGCCACCGTTTCGGCCACGCCCTCCTGCACTACCTCCAGCACGGTCTTGGTGGGGTCGAGCTGGGGCTCCTGCTCCAGGTAGCCCACCGAGTAGCCCGGCGACCACACCACGTCGCCCTGAATCTGCTTGTCAACGCCGGCAATGACCTTCAGCAGCGAAGATTTACCGGAGCCGTTCAGACCCAGCACGCCAATTTTGGCGCCGTAGAAGAACGAGAGGTAGATGTTTTTGAGAACCTGTTTCTGGGGTGGGTACACCTTGGTGACCCCGGCCATCGAAAAGATAATAGTAGGCTGGTCGCTCATAGAGAAGAAGTGTGTAGCGGTGGCACTGAAACCCGGCAGGCTGACGCATTGGCTGAAAAATGCTATTTTCAAGCGTTGAGCCGTTTGCTCCGGCCCCGTAGCCCAACCTTCTGATTTAGGGTTACGTTCGGCCAGATGGGCCGCAATTGCCCGCCGGAGTCGCCAAAGGTAGGCAGGGGCCACGGAGTTTGCTATGCCACCTGCCGGGGCCGATTGTTGCAACATGCCGTAAACTTGCCCATCTTTCCACCCTGAGTGTTGCCCCTGCGCCTTTTCATCACACCACCTATTCGCTTCCGCGTTATCAAATTATGGAACAACAAGACCACTTGCTGGCCGATGCCCGCCTCTATGGCTATGTCGAAGGCGACCAGGTGTGGCTGCGGCCGTTTATGGATCTGCCCGCCCGCCAGGTAGGCCAGGTCAAGGAATCGCCCGATGCTTCTCTACTGTATTTTGCCAACCGTTTCCGCCTGTTCCGGGCCAAAGTAGAGGACCTGCTACAGAAGATCGAGGAATCGGAAAACAAGGGCTCCTTCCTGATGAAGGCCCTGCACCTGAAAGACCAGGTGGCCAGCTACGACGGCCTCGGCGACTTCGCGAGCCTGCACCGCCGCCTCACCGAAGCCGAGGAAGCCGTGAAGGTGACCGTGGCCCGCAACCGCGAAAAAAATCTGGCCACCAAAATCAGCCTCATCGAGCAGGCCGAGGAGCTACGCAACACCCTCGACTGGGCCACCGCCGGCGAGCAGATCCACGAGCTGCGCCAGGCCTGGATCAAGACCGGCCCCGTAGATAAGCAGCTCACCGACGAGCTGGAAACCCGATTCCGGTTGGCCGTAGACGAGTTTTTCCAGCGGCGCAAGGCCTTCCAGAGCGAGAAGAAGGCCATGACCAACCACGCTGCCGACCAGTACAAGGTGCTGATCCGGCAGAGCGAGGCGCTGCAGTATTCCGACGATTTTGAGAACACTACGGCCAAGCTCAAGCAGCTGCAGCAGGCCTGGAAGGAAGTGGGCGGCTCCCTGCCGCGCAAGCAGGCCAACGACCTCTGGACGCAGTTCCGGGCGGCGCACAACCTGTTTTTCGAGCGCCTGAAGGTGCATATCGACAGCAAGCGCACCGACGCCAAGGAGCACTTCATGGACGACAACCTGACCCGCAAGCGCGCCCTCGTGACGGAGGCCACCGCCCTGCTGGGCCGCCCCATGCACGAGGCCGTAGCGCGGGCCAAAGAGCTGCAGGCGGCCTGGAAAACGGTAGGCCCGGTGCGCGGCGAAGAGTCGGACCGCGTGTGGGAGCAGTTCATTCTGGCCTGCGACAAGGTGTTTGAGATGAGCGCCCTGGAGCACTTCATCCGCAAGCGCCCCGAAAACGCCGCCGCCGCTCCCGAGGAGCAGATAACCCTGCGCGTGCAGGCCCTGCGCGACTTCATCAAGTACGACCAGCAGGAAAAGGAAACCCTGCAGGACAACCTCGACAAGCTGAGCGCTACGCCCGCCAACGATGCCTTCCGGCAGATGCTGCAGGGAAAAATCCGGGCTTTTGACCGGAAAATCAGAACTAAAAACGAGCTGATTACGCTATTGCGGCAACGATTGGTTGCGTAGCACAACCTTAGCGGTTAACTTACGTTGGCTGCCGAAAGCTGCCGACAGGATTCGCCACGCGCCAAGCCACGTTGTCAGCTTATCCGTCCCGGCCGGGTTTTTGATAGCCGGAGTTTTTCATTCGACCACCTTTTTTAAGTAGCCCACACCACTATGTATTGGACGCTGGAACTCGCTTCGTACCTTGAAGACGCTCCCTGGCCTGCCACCAAGGATGAACTGATTGACTATTCCATCCGCTCAGGTGCGCCAATGGAGGTAGTTGAAAACCTGCAGGCCCTGGAGGATGATGGCCAGCCTTACGAAAACATCGAGGAAGTTTGGCCGGACTATCCGACCAAAGAAGACTTCATGTTCAACGAAGACGAATACTAGCAGTAGTATTGAGTATGCAGTACTGAGTAGTTAGTATTGGCATAAGCCCGTTTTTCAGGCGGTACTGCCTAACTTCTCATGTCTCAGTACTCAATACTTTCTGTCGAAAATCTGGTTGCGGGGTATGAACAGCGTGTTCTGCTCCGCAACCTTTTTTTGTGCGTGCCTGAGCCCGCCTTCGTAGCCATCGTCGGGCACAACGGCTGCGGCAAAACCACCCTGTTCCGGGCCCTTACCGGCCAGATTCCCTACCAAGGCACCATTGCGGTAGGCGGCCACGACCTGCGCACGCTCCGCCGCCCGGCCGCTGACGGCCACCTGGCTTATCTGCCCCAGCGCACCACCGTGGGCTTCCCGATTCGGGTGCGGGAGCTGGTGGTGATGGGCCGCTACCGCCACCATGGCCTGCTCAGCGCCTACTCCCCTGCCGATTATCAGCTGGCCGAAGCCGCCCTAACCCGCGTCGGCGGCGCCCACCTCGCCGAGCGCGACTTCACGCTGCTTTCCGGCGGCGAGCAGCAGCTGGTGTGGCTGGCCCAGCTCAGTCTGCAGGATGCGCCCCTCTACCTGCTCGATGAGCCCACCCAGCAGCTCGACGTCTACTACCGCCGCCGCGTGTTCGATCTGCTGACGAGCTGGGTACAGGAGCAGCAGCGCACCGTGCTCTGCATCACCCACGACCTCGACAACTTGCTGGCGCTGCCCGGCGGCTACCTGCTCAACCTCTCCCACCCTGCCCCGGCGCTACAGCCGCTCACGCCGGCCACCGTGCAGGCCGCCCGCGCGTTTCTGGAGAGCGAGGCATCGTTGGCAGTTAGGTAGCGCTTAGACGCTTTTTGAATTAGTTTATGGGCATGCAGCACGATGTAGAGACGCAATATTTTGCGTCTCGTCGTTGAACGGAAGGTCGTTTTAAACAACTTCAGCAACGACGAGACGCAAAATATTGCGTCTCTACATTGTTCGCCAAAACCTCTTAAGCCTTGCGCTGCCCCGGTCGGCCGCGCAGCACGTGCCCAATGGAGCGCAGAAACGGCCAGGGCGTCACGGAGTTCATCACCTGCAGATTGGCCAGGGCCGAAGTCCGCTCGTCCAGGAAGTCGAAGATGCGCTCCACCGGGTTGTGGCGGAATAGCTCGGTGAAGATGTCGCGGGTGGTTTCGCCGCGCCGCTGCATGATATCCAGCAGCAACGCATCAAACATCCCAAACTGCCACCGGTCGCCGGTGAGGTTGCGCGGGGGCTGGCCGGTGGCCGCCAGCGCCGCTACCAGCCGCGCCGAGTGCTCTTGGATGCGTTTGAAGGCGTAGCCAGTGCTGGGCTTGGCCCGCCCGGCCCGCGTGCCCAGGTTGATGATGTTCGGCCCCGCCGACGCAGGCATGGGGTGGTCGGTCATCGGGATGGCGCCAATCTCCACGGCCTCAATCCGGAAATCCGTGACGCCGAGCTGCTCCAGATAGGTGCGCATGGCGTGCTCGTACTCCGCCTGCGGCAGCACCTGCGCCGAAAACAGCGTGTACTCTACCAGCGCCCGCCGCTTGCTGAACGGCAGCACGTAGATGAAGCGCGCCTCGTGGTGCTGCTCCCTCCGAAAGTCCATGAACTCCTGCGTTTCCGGGTCGAAAACATCCTTCTCTGTTTCCACCTCCCACCCTACGAAGTGCTGCAGCAGGTAGCGGTACTTCTGCGGCTGCGGCTCCAGTTGCGGCGGGCGGCTGTCGAAGGCATAGCGGGCGGTGTGCGTGCCGGCAGAGCCAGTGGCCAGTACGCCTTGGGCCGTGTTGGCCAGCGTGTCCACGGTGGCCTGCATTAGCGTGAACTGCTCCGGCCGGGCCGCCAGCGCCGCCCGCACGAACCGGTAAAAGTCCAGCCCCCGAATCATCTTGTAGCGGTGACGCTTCAACGGAAACACCTGCTCGAACCCGGGGCTGCGGAACGCCAGTTGCGTCCATTCGTGCGCCACAATGCCGTCGAACAGCATAGGCGTATCGGTCCAGAACGACCAGGTTCGGTCGTTCTGGTCTTTGGCCTCGGGCTCCAGCAGCAGTACCCGCTTGCCCGCCAGGCGCGGCTCCTGGCTGATGTGGTAGGCCAAACTCAGCCCCGCTGCCCCGCCGCCCACAATCAGGTAGTCGAAGTCACGGGTTGACACGGATTCGTCGGATTTCACAGGGGCAGACACGGAAGAAGCAGGCTATGGGTGCGTGATGCGGGCACTAAAGAACAACGAAAAAGCCGCTTCGTTGGAAGCGGCTTCTCCTTACGTGCATCCGGCCGGGGCATCAGACTGCCCAAAACGAATCCGGGCAATCCGATAAATCCGGCTAAATCCGTGATTTAGAAGTTCGGCGACAGCAGGTACTTGCTGTAGAAGTCGTCGATGATTTTCACGGCCGACTCGGCGTCGTCTACCAGCTGCACCAGGTTCATGTCCTCGGGCGAGATGTTGTGCTCGTCTTCCAGCATCACCTGCTGAATCCAGTCGAACATGCCCTGCCAGTACTTGGTACCCACCAGCACGATGGGGAAGCGGCCGATTTTCTTGGTCTGAATCAGGGTAATGGCCTCAAACAGCTCATCCAGCGTCCCGAAACCGCCCGGCATACCGATGAAGCCCTGGGCGTATTTCACGAACATCACCTTCCGCACAAAGAAGTAGTCGAAGTTGATGATTTTGTCGGGGTCGATGTAGATGTTGTTGAACTGCTCGAACGGCAGCTCAATGTTGAGGCCTACCGAACGGCCGCCCTCCGAGTGGGCGCCCTTGTTGCCGGCCTCCATGATGCCGGGGCCGCCGCCCGTGATAACGCCGTAGCCGTGGCGCACCAGCTTGGCCGCAATTTCCTCGGCCATCTTGTAGTACGGGTTGTCGGCCTTGGTGCGGGCCGAACCGAAGATGGACACGCAGGGGCCGATTTTGGACATCTTCTCGAAGCCCTCCACGAACTCGGCCATCACCTTGAAGATCTGCCAGGAGTCGGCAATCTTGATTTCGTTCCAGTCCTTGTCGACGAAGGCGCGACGGATGCGCTGCTCGTCGTCTACCTGCACCGTCCGCTCGCCGTGGGTCTGCTCGCGTATATCACTGATTGTCTTAACCTTATTGTCGTTTACGTTGGGCTGCATGATAGTCTGCCCGCTCCCGGCGTTCAACACTTCATCGGCCACTTTGGTGCGGCTGGTCTTCTTAAGCTTGGTCATAATCTGGTACGCTACTTACCATTGGCGGCCGGCAACGCGCCGGGGGCCAAAAAGGAGAAATGGGGGAATTTGAAAAAAAGAAAGCCGCCCCGCGAGAACGGGGCGACCAAAAGTACGGACGGGCAAGTTAACGATTTGTTAACACTAAATAGCTATATCATTACGAAATGGCGACAGGTACGTACTGCGGCCGCTTTCGTCTGACGCGCTACTTGCTCCGGATGGCAATCACGGGGTCGAGGTTGGCGGCCAGCACGGCCGGAATGATGCCGGCCAGCATGCCAATCACCACCGACACGGTGAGGCCCAGCGTGATGTTCCAGGCCGAGAGCGTGAGCGGCATGGCATCCTGAGGAATGAGTGTAATCAGCCACACCAGGAAGATGCCGGCCGCGCCGCCTAACAGGCACAGAAACACGGCCTCAAACAGAAACTGGAACAGGATAAAGTAGTTCTTAGCCCCCAGCGACTTCTGGATGCCGATGATGTTGGTGCGCTCCTTCACCGACACAAACATGATGTTGGCAATGCCGAAGCCGCCCACTACCATAGCAAAGCCCCCAATCACCCAGCCGGCCAGCCCGATGACGGAAAAGAGCTTGCCCACCATGTTTGTCAGCATTTCGGGGCGGTTGAGGGCGAAGTTGTCTTCCTCGCGGGGCTTTAGGGTGCGGATGTTGCGCAGCAGGCCCTTCATTTCGTACTCCAGGTCGAGCAGGCCGGTGTCTTCCTCGCGGCCCTTCACGGCAATGGTGGGCGTCACGCCCGTAAAGCCGTTGGTGCTCAAAGCAAACATCTTGGTGAACGACCCGAACGGGATGATGCAGTTGGTGTCGTTGCTGGGCGTGTCGATGATCTTCTTGCCTTCCTTCTTTACCACCCCGATGATGGTGAACGACAGCCCTTTGGCCTTGAACTGCTTGCCCAGCGCCGAGCCGTTCGGAAAGAGGTTGGTGGCAATATCGGCCCCCACGATGGCCACGTTGCGGGCGGCATCAATCTCCTGCTGCGTGAAGTAGCGCCCCTCCGCAATCGGCAGGTCCGACACGGTGCGGTACTCAAACGAAACGCCCATCAGCGCACAGCCTTCCATGCTGTTGGAGCCCATGCGCAGGGTGTTGCCGCCGGTGGCGGCGTACAGGGCCACGCCCTTCTGGTTGTCGGAGAGCATGCGCTGCAGCTCGCGGAACTCGCGCACGGTGGGCGCTGGCCGCTGGAAGTAGCGCCACCACGGGTAGTCGGGCTGGTCGAAGGTCCAGGGCATCTTCATCACGTAAATCACCTTGTCGCCGACGAAGCTCATGCTCTGGCGCACGTTGGCTTCCAGCGAATCGACGACGGTGAGCACGGCAATGATGGCGAAAATGCCCACCGTGACGCCCAGCAGCGAAAGTATCGTGCGCAGGAGGTTCGCTTTGAGGGCTTGCCACGCGAAGCGGAAGCTTTCCAGAGTCAGGCGCAGGGCTTTCATCTACTTGATGGTTAAATGGCTGAATTGCTTAATGGCTAAACGGTACAGTTGTTCTGGTGCTGGCGAACAATTAACCATTTAGCCATTAAGCAATTCAGCCATTAGCGTGATTTCGCCCGAAAAGTACCGATTAATCCGGCAAATCTATGTACTTTCGCCGGCTCAAATTTTCGTTAGCTTCCCCAGCTATTGCCCTTCCTGACCCTATGAAGCTCACCGAATTCAAATTCGAACTACCCGAGGCCCTGCTTGCCCAGCACCCGGCCAAGAACCGTGACGAATCGCGCCTGATGGTGCTGCACCGCAGCACGGGCAAGATCGAGCACCGTGTGTTCAAGGATATCATTGAGTATTTCGGCGAAGGCGACGTATTCGTGGTCAACGACACCAAGGTGTTCCCGGCCCGGCTCTACGGCAACAAGGAGAAGACCGGCGCCAAGATCGAAGTATTCCTGCTGCGCGAGCTGAACAAGGAAATTCACCTCTGGGACGTGCTGGTAGACCCGGCCCGCAAAATCCGCGTTGGCAACAAGCTGTACTTCGATGAGGAAGGCGAAGTGGTAGCCGAAGTAATCGACAACACCACCTCCCGCGGCCGCACCATCAAGTTCCTGTTTGATGGCACCGACGAGGAGTTCTACAAAGCCCTGCACAACCTCGGCGAAACGCCGCTGCCCCGCGAGAGCATCACCCGCGAAGCCGAGCCCGCCGATAAGGAGCGCTACCAGACCATCTACGCCAAGAACACCGGCGCCGTGGCCGCGCCTTCGGCCGGCCTGCACTTCACCCGCGAGGTACTGAAGCGCCTGGAAATCAAAGGCGTGGAAGTAGCACCCGTGACGCTGCACGTGGGCCTGGGCACCTTCCGCCCCGTAGACGTGGAAGACCTGACCAAGCACAAGATGGACTCCGAGAACTTCATCGTGCCCGGCTCGACGGCCGTGGTGGTGAACAAGGCGCTGGATGCCAAGAAGCGCGTGTGCGCCGTGGGCACCACCTCCATGCGCGCCATGGAGTCGTCGGTGTCGGCTAACCTGCGCCTGAAGGCCAACGAGGGCTGGACAGACCGGTTCATCTTCCCGCCGTACGATTTCAAAATCGCCAACTGCCTGCTCACCAACTTCCACACCCCGGAAAGCACGCTGATGATGATGGCCTCGGCCTTCGCCGGCCACGAGTTGCTGATTGAGGCGTACAAGCTGGCTATCAAGGAGAAATATAAGTTCTTCAGCTACGGCGACGCCATGCTGATTCTGTAGGCTGCACCTGGCAGACGTAAGCGGCCCGAAATAAGGCTCCGCTTCTTCTTGCCACAAGGCCCGGCTACCTTTGGTGGCCGGGCCTTTGCATTGGCTGGCTTCTCAACTTCAACTTCTGATTTCTCATGTCTACAGACAGATTCGCCATTCTGGTAGCGGGCGGCAGCGGCTCGCGCATGGGCACCGAGCAGCCCAAGCAGTTTCTGCCGCTGCTGGGCGAGCCGGTGCTGCTGCACACGCTGCGCCGCTTTGCCCATGCTGCGCTGGGCGTGCGCCGGCTGATTGTGGTGCTGCCCGCCGAGCAGGTGGCTACCTGGCAGGCGCTGTGCGCGGAGCACGCGCACGTG
The DNA here is from genome assembly GCF_027625995.1 of Hymenobacter yonginensis. Taxonomy (NCBI): domain Bacteria; kingdom Pseudomonadati; phylum Bacteroidota; class Cytophagia; order Cytophagales; family Hymenobacteraceae; genus Hymenobacter; species Hymenobacter yonginensis. Next base: position 4,237,645 of record NZ_CP115396.1, on the reverse strand, counting down.
CCGCCGCACGAGCTGACCACCGGCGGCACTACGCGCTGGGCGTCGGTGAAGCGCGGCCTGGCGCTGCTGGACAACGAAGCCACCGGCACCGTGGCCGTGCACGACGGCGTGCGGCCCCTCACGCCCAACCGGGTGATAGAAGCCACCTTCGAGGCGGCCTACAACCACGGCGCGGCCGTGGCGGCGGTAGTGCCCAAGGACTCGGTGCGCAACCTGAGCCAGCAGGGCTCCTACGCCCTGAACCGGGCCCGCCTGCGGCTGGTGCAGACGCCGCAGTGCTTTGAACTGGGGCTGCTGCGCCGCGCCTACCAGCTGCCCGAGCTAAGTACGTTCACCGACGACGCCAGCGTGGTGGAAGACCTGCACGCCATCCAACTCGTGGAAGGCGACTACCGCAACCTCAAAATCACGACGCCCGAGGACATGCTGCTGGCCGAGGTGCTACTGCGCACGCAGCAGGCGTAGGACGCTTACTTCAGCTTACAACGAAATGGCCGCTCTGCAGGTGCAGAGCGGCCATTTCGTTGTTTGAGCCGGATTCTAGCGCCCGCCCAGGCGGATGGTGCGCGTGCGGCCGTTGCAGGTCACGGACGCAATATTGTCGCAGGCCTGGGTGCCGGTGGGGTCGTAGTTGAGGAGCAGGCTTTTGCCGCGCGAATTCTCGATATTGACGGTGCCGGCCGTGAAGAACCGGGCGCAGCCGGGCGTGAACACCTTGAGTAGCGGCTGCTGGATGGTGACTGAGTACTGCACGCGGTTGCGGTTGGTGCCGCTGGCGCTGCCCGTCACCGAGTACTGGTCGTCGAGGATGGTGCGGGTGGCCTGACCGGCGAGGCGGGTGTAGACGCGCTGCGAAGTCCAGGAGTGCGTGCCATCCGACTTGATAACGCTGGCGTTCTGCACGTCGAGCGAGTAGGAACCGTCGCCGAGGTTGCGGATGACGCGGGTGCCGGTGTGCTGGTTGTCGTTGCGGAAATAGTCGACCAGCGTGATGGTGACGGTGGAGCCCTGCTGGCGGAACGGCCCAGCGAAGACGGCTACGATTTTGCCGCGGTGCGCCACGCCGTTGGGGCTAATGCAGTTGGTGGTGCCGAAGTCGAGGGTGAGGGTGCGGGTGGCGGGGTCCCAGGTGCGGGTGGCGCAGCCGGAAAGCACACGGGCCAGGTCGGCAGGCTCGGCTACGGCGCCGTTTGGCAGGCTGGCATCGGCGGGGGCGGCGGCTTCTACCAAGTCGTTGAGGCTGCCGGTTTCGTCTTCGGCGGCGCCGGAGTCTTCGGCCGATACCACGCTTTCGGGGGCGGCCGGGTCGTTATCTTTAGAGCAGGAAGCAGTGCCGAGCAGGAGGACGCCGCCGGTGAGGGCAGCCAGGCTGAGAGAACGGAAAGTGGCTTTCATGGGAACGAAGGGCTTGAGGAGAAGACGAAGTAAAGACGTTGGCGTATGGTGAAATTCCCGGGGTTTCGTTGCTTGGAAGCACAACGCGCTATATAGTTTAACGGCATTGCGGAACTTTTTTTCAGCAGCCTCATTCAGGCCCATTCCCAACCACGGACGCAGCCGGCCGTATAGCTTAGCAAACTTCCGTCCTGCCCTTCAATCCTCTGATAATATGCGTTTTTCCTTTGCGCCCTGTGCGGCGGCAGTTCTGCTCGCGCTCAGTGCCTGCAACACCGAAAGCACGAAAGACCCCGTAGCGGAGGTCATCTTCCAGAACGAAAAAAGCATCGGCGACGCCAACGTAACCGAGCGGCAGAAGCAGGACGCGGAGTTTGTGGTGACGGCCGCCAGCCGCTCGATGCTGGACATGGAAATCAGCCAGATTGCCCAACGCAAAGCCACTTCGCCCGATGTGAAATATCTGGCGCAGACGATAGCCGGCCAGCATGGCACGATGCAGGCCGCGCTCACGCAGCTGGCCAACAACAAAGGCCTGGTGCTGCCCAAAGGCCTGGGAGCCGACCAAGCCAAGCAGGTAGGCGAGCTGACAGCCCTCAACGGCCCGGCCTTCGACCGCAAATACGTGGAGCTACTGAAAGAAGTGCATAAAGCCAGCATCGACGACTTCGACGACATGAGCGACGACGCCTACGACGGCGACATCCGCACCTTTGCCGCTTCCCATCTTCCAACCCTCAAAAACCACCTGGAAGCCACTGAGAAAATGGCCGACCAGCTCCCTAAATAAATTCCCTTTCCCTTGTATTCCTAACTAAGTCAACTGCTTATGAAAACGCGCTTTTTTTCTTTTGCCCTGTTAGCCGCCGCTCTGTCCTTCAGCAGCTGTGGCGAAAAACGTACCGACGGCACCGCTGGCGAGGCCGTATCGAACATGGATGAGGCTGCTGCCAATGGGGGTGTTGAAGCCGACGCCACCGTAATCGACAATAATGCCGGACCTACCGTAACGGCTAACGCTGATTCGGCCATGGCCGCCGACTCGGCCACCATGCCCAAGCCATAAGCTTGCCTGTAGGCCGTCAGGCTATTGCGAAGGCCCGGTTCTGCGTTGTGGCAGACCGGGCCTTTGTTTTTCAACCAGCTGAGCAGTAGCAACCTCGCCTGAAAACATGTCGTTTACCTTCGGCAAACAGCTACTGCAACTTTCTTCACCGGAAGGCAGGCTTGGCCTGCTCCCAACCAAAACCCTTTCCCATGAAACGTATCCTGCTGAATATGGCCGCCGCTGCCGTGTTGCTCTCCGCCGCCGCCTGCTCCAATGAGCGCCACGCCGATGAAATGGTGAAGGGCGAATCGGTGGCCGGCGCCGACACGATGGGCGTAGCCTCGGAGCCATCCATGAACACTGCTCCGCCTGACACGGCCCCGGCCCCGGACACCGCTGCCGCCCCCAACTAAGGCCTCCGCCACACGCGCCACAAGCCACTACTTTGGCTGGTCCCAGTTCCCGGCCGATACTGCCGAAACGCAACAGAAGATGTTTCGACAGTGGACCTTACTGCATCTGCTCATCAGAAGCTGCCACCCAATGGGCCGGCAGCTTTTTTTGTGCATTTGCTACAGGCATCTGCTACTTTAGCCTGCTCTTCACCTCCCTTTACCCTCTTTCATGGACGGCAACGAAAAGGCCCAGCACAACCGCGACGCATTTCAGCTGGAACGCGTGATTCTGTTCACCGACGCGGTGTTTGCCATTGCCATTACGCTGCTGGCCATCGAAATCAAGGTGCCGGAACTGCACGAGCGCACGGAACACGCGGCCCTGAGCGGGCTGCTGCACCTGACGGCCAAGTTCATCGGGTTCTTCCTGAGCTTCTTCATCATTGCGGTGTACTGGCTGGCTCACCACCGCATTTTCCGGTTTGTGCGCCACACCACGCCCAAGCTGCTGTGGCTGAACATGCTGTTTCTGCTCAGCATCGTGCTCATGCCCTTCACCACGGCCTTTCAGAGCGAATACGGGATGCTGAGTACGCCGTGGGTGCTGTACGCCCTCAACATTATGCTTTCGGGCGTGCTCCAGACGCTGCTGCAGCGCTACCTGCGCAACCCCGCCAGCCACCTGGTAGCCCCTCACGAGCAGCAGCACCCCGACCTCGACCCCGTGCGGCCGCTGTTGTCGCCGGCAGTGTTCCTCTTCTCGGCGCTAGTAGCGTTGCTGCCGGCGGTACATCCGTCGCTGTTGCGGCTGCTGCCGCTGCTGCTGTTTCCGGTGTTTATGCTGTATCAGCGCCGCTACCGGCGGCTGATGCAGGCCTACGAGGCCGCGCACTCGCCACGGCCACACCACGCCTGAAAACGCCAAACGGCCGGCTCCCAAGCGGGAGCCGGCCGTTTTCTTTAGTAGGCAGTAGCTACGCCTCGGCGTACTTGCTGAGCTTCAGCTCCTCAGCCAGGAAGCGGCTGGTGTGGCCTTTGCCGGACTTGGCCACCTGCTCGGGCGTGCCCTGGGCCACAATGGTGCCGCCCGCCCCGCCGCCTTCCGGCCCGATGTCGATGAGATGGTCAGCTACCTTGATCAGGTCGAGGTTGTGCTCGATGATGAGGACGGTGTTGCCTTTATCAGCGAGCTTGTGCAGGACTACGGAAAGGTGGTTGATGTCCTCGAAGTGCAGGCCGGTGGTGGGCTCGTCGAGGATGTAGAACGTCTTGCCGGTGTCCTTTTTGCTGAGCTCGGTGGCCAGCTTCACGCGCTGGGCCTCGCCGCCCGACAGCGTGGTGGCCTGCTGGCCCAAGGTAAGGTAGCCCAGTCCTACTTCGTTCAACGTCTGAATCTTGCGCAGGATGCGGGGCTGGAACTCGAAGAACTCCACGGCCTTTTCCACGGTCATGTCCAGCACGTCGGTGATGCTCTTGCCTTTGAAGCGCACTTCCAGCGTTTCGCGGTTGTAGCGGCGGCCTTTGCAGGTTTCGCAGGGCACGTGCACGTCGGGCAGGAAGTTCATTTCGATGGTGCGCATGCCAGCCCCCTCACAGGTTTCGCAGCGCCCGCCCTTCACGTTGAAGGAGAAGCGGCCCGGCCCGTAGCCCCGGATTTTGGCCTCAGGCAGGTTGGCAAACAGCTGGCGGATTTCGGTGAACACGCCGGTGTAGGTGGCCGGGTTGGAGCGCGGCGTGCGCCCAATCGGCGACTGGTCAACCTCAATCACCTTATCAATGAACTCCAGCCCCTCAATCTTATCATACGCCAGCGGCTCGCGCTTGGCGTTGAAGAAGTGCTGGTTGAGGATGGGGTACAGCGTGTCGTGGATGAGCGAGGATTTGCCGGAGCCCGACACGCCCGTCACGGCAATGAGCTTGCCCAATGGAAACTTGGCCGTTACGTTTTTCAGGTTGTGGCCTTTGGCCCCGCGCAGCACCAGCTCATTGCCTTCACCGGCCCGCTTTTTCTTGCGCAACTCGATGTGCTTTTGCCCGCTGAGGTACTGCGAGGTGAGCGAGCCGCTGGTGAAGATTTCGGAAGGCGTGCCCTGGGCCACAATCTGGCCGCCGTGGATGCCGGCGCCGGGGCCGATGTCGAGCACGTGGTCGGCGTGCAGGATCATGTCCTTGTCGTGCTCCACCACAATCACCGAGTTGCCCAGGTCGCGCAGATGCTGCAGGGCCTTGATGAGCCGCTCGTTGTCGCGCTGGTGCAGGCCGATGCTGGGTTCGTCCATGATGTAGAGCACGCCCACCAGCTGGGTCCCGATCTGGGTGGCCAGGCGGATGCGCTGCGACTCGCCGCCCGAGAGCGTGCGCACCGAGCGGTGCAGGTTCAGGTAGTCGAGGCCCACTTCCAGCAGGAAGCCGATACGCTTGCGGATTTCCTTCAGCAGCTCCCGCGCAATCAGGTTCTGGCGCTCCGAGAGGCGGTCTTCCAAGCCCTCAAACCACGCGGCCAGCTCGCTCAGGTCCATTACCGAAAGCTGCCCGATGTGGTGGTCGGCAATCTTGAAGTGCAACGACTCCTTTTTGAGGCGGTAGCCGTGACACTCGGGGCACTCCTTGGCCTGGGTATACTGCTGAATCCACTCCCGGATGTTGTCGGATTCCGACTCCATCTGGCGGCGCAAAAACGGGATGATGCCCTCGAACGGCTCGGTATAGTTGGCCTTTTTGGGGTCGGCGTCCTCGTCCTCGGGCACGCCATAGAGCAGCCGCTCCACCAAGTCGGCGGGCAGCTTTTCAATGGGCGTGCTGAGGCTGGCTTTGTGCTTTTTCAGGATGAGGCCCAGCTGCTGGAAAATCCAGATGTCCCGGTACTCGCCCAAGGGCGCAATACCGCCGCGACTGATGCTGAGCTTCTTGTCGGGCATCACCGTTTCTTCGGTGATTTCCTGCACCTCGCCCAGGCCGTTGCAGGTGGGGCAGGCGCCGTAGGGCGAGTTGAAGCTGAACGTGTTGGGGGCCGGATCATCATAGGCAATGCCGGTGGCCGGGTCCATCAGGAAGCGGGAGAAGAACTGGGTGTTGTCCTTCTTCTTGTCGGCGTCGAGCACCAGCATGGTGCCTTTGCCTTGGGTGAGGGCGTTCTGCACCGAGCCGGAGAGGCGGAACCGGTCTTCCTCCTTCACCACCAGTCGGTCGATGACGATTTCGATGTCGTGGATTTTGTAGCGGTCCACCTGCATCTTGGGCGTGAGGTCAAGCAGCTCGCCATCGACGCGCACTTTGGTGAAGCCCAGCTTAGCCACCTGCTGGAACAGCTCGCGGTAATGGCCTTTGCGGCCCTTCACCACGGGAGCCAGCACCACCATTTTGCGGCCGTCGTACTCTTTCAGGATGTAGTTGATGATCTGGTCGTCGCTCTGCCGGATCATCTTCTGGCCCGTGGCGTAGCTGAACGCCTCGGCGGTGCGGGCGTAGAGCAGGCGCAGGAAGTCATAAATCTCGGTGATGGTGCCGACGGTGGAGCGGGGGTTGCGCGAAGTGGTTTTCTGCTCGATGCTGATAACCGGCGACAGACCCTCAATCTTGTCCACGTCGGGCCGCTCCAGCCCGCCCATGAAGCTGCGGGCGTAGGCCGAAAACGTTTCCATGTAGCGGCGCTGGCCCTCGGCGTAGATGGTATCAAACGCCAACGACGACTTGCCCGAGCCCGAAATGCCGGTAAACACCACCAGCCTCCCGCGCGGAATCTTCACGGATACGTTCTTGAGATTGTGCTCCCGGGCTCCGTACACTTCAATATAGGGCGCTTCTAGGTCGGCGGGGCCCAGCAGCTGGCCCTGGATGCGGGCCTGGTTTTCCAGCACGGCCTCGCTCACCTGCTCCTGGCGCGGCACGGCCTGCACGGCGGCGGTGCTATGCTCAGTGGCATTGTCGGCAACGGCTGACTTGAGCGCTTTAGCTTCTTTGGGGGCCTTGGTGGGTTTGGCTTTCAGCTCAGCCGTAGTTGCCGTGGGTTTCGCCGCCTTGGCCGAACGGGCAGGTTTGGGAGCCGCGGCCGGTTTGGGGGCAGCGAGGGAAGAAACAGAAGCGGCGGTTGATTTTTTGGCCATGCAGCAGCGAAGCGAATAATTCTGCAAAAGTACGTAAAACACGCCCGGCAGGCTACCCTCAATAGTTTATTTGCCAGCAGTTTTAGCGCTATTGGCTGGAAAGGGGCCGCCCGGTCGGAATGGGGTAGACGGTGTATAACACGGCGGGCTGCTGAAATGTCCCGCCGCACACTAAAGTTGTTGCCGGGGCGGCCGGCCGGCGGCGTTGCGCCCCGGCCGGATTTGGCGTTGTTCTTGCGTAAGCTCCGGCACATTCCTTTTTTGCACTGCTTTATGAAACGCTTCCTGAAATCGGGCCTGGTGCTGTTGGGACTGGGCCTGTTGCTGCACAGCCCAGCGGCCCGCGCGCAGGGTGGATATGGCTACGGCCCCGGCATTCCGGCCTGGGCGCCGGCCGTGGGGCCCGAGGTGCAGTATTACTACATCCCGGAAATCGACGGCTACTACGACCTCTACAGCCGCTCCTACCTGTTTTTCGACCCGTACTACAACTCGTGGGTGAGCGCGCCGGTGCTGCCCCAGCGCTACGCCAGCTACGACCCGCGCTTCTTCCATCCTGTGGTGATTCAGTACGTGGGCCGGCAGCCCTGGGGCTACCTGCGCGACCACCGCGCCTACTGCGACCGGTGGGGCGTGCGCCCCGGCCGCTACTACGGCAGCCGCTGGCCCGGCCGTGGCTACGTGGCCAACCCTTACGGTGGCTACCGCAACGGCTATCCTGGCAACGGCTACTACAACAACGGTTACCATGCCGGCCGGCCACAATACTCGCAGCAAAACCCCGCAGGTTACTACAGCCGCCGCAACGACGACTACCGCAACGGCTACAACGACCGGGACGGCCGCAACACCCGCAGCGACGACCGTAACCAGCAAGACAACCGGGGTAGCTACGGCCAGCCACAGCAGCCCGCCCAGCCGGCTCCCAGCAACGGCCGGGGCAGCCGCGGCCGGGTATTCTAGCTTTCCAACCTGCCGCTTATTGCCTCCGTTAAGGGCATACCCTCAACTGTTTGCCTTTTTTCACCGCTTCCCTCCTACCCATGAACTTCCTTCCTAAACTTGCGCTATCGGGCCTACTGGCTCTTTCGCTGCAAGGTGTTGCGCATAGCACGCAGGCCCAGGTTAATATCAACATCAACCCGCCCAGCTGGGGCCCGGCCGCGCCGGCCGGCACGCAGTACTACTACGTGCCCGAGTACGGCGGCTACTACGACCTGCGCGACCAGCAATACGTGGTGCAGCGGGAAGGCCGCTGGACCCGCGTCCGCAGCCTCAGTGGGTACAATCCCAGCAGCTTCCACCCGGTAGTCATCAACTACGTAGGAAGTCAGCCCTGGACACTTATCGGACGGCACCGCCAGCAGTATCCGGCCAGCCTGCCGCCCGGCCAGGTGAAACGCCTCGAAAACGGCAAAGGTCTGCCGCCCGGCCAGGCCAAGAAGCTCGGCTACGGCCACCCCGGCAACGGGAATGGCAAAGGCCACGGCAAGGGCAAGCACTAGCGGCCCCTACGACCCACCACTACCGAAAAGCGCCGACCTCAATGGGGCCGGCGCTTTTTTTGGATTACGGCATCCGGTAAAACTGTATTTTCGGCCGCTCTTTTCCCTGTTCACGCCGCACCGTATGGTTTTCAGCAGTACGCTCTTCCTGTTTTACTTTCTGCCGGGCTTCCTGCTGCTCTATTTCCTGGCTCCGCACCGGCTCAAGAACGCCGTGGCCCTGCTCGCCAGCCTCGGCTTCTACGCCTGGGGTGGCCTGCCCTTCCTGGCCCTGTTCCTGGCCTCGGTGGTCGTCAACTTCGTGCTCATCCGCTTCATGGACCGCGCCGCCGTGCCCTGGCACAAGCGCATTTACCTCATCATCAGCATAGTGCTCAACGTTGCCATGCTGTTCTACTTCAAGTACGCCAACTTCTTCCTCGAAAACGCCAGCGCCGTCAACTCTGCCCTCGGCGGCGCGACCCTCACCTGGCAGAAAGTGGTGCTGCCCATTGGCATCTCCTTCTTCACCTTCGAGAAGCTCACCTACACCATCGACGTCTACCGTGGCGTCAACCGCCCGCTGCGCTCGTTCTGGGATTTCCTGCTCTACATCATGCTCTTTCCTAAGATGATTGCCGGCCCCATCGTGCGCTTCCACGAAATTGCCGGCCAGCTCACCGACCGTCGCGCCTTCGACACGGTCGACCACAAGCTGGCCGGCCTGTTCCGCTTCGGCGTCGGCCTGGCCAAGAAAGTGCTTATCGCCAACGTGCTCGGGGCCGAGGCCGACCGCCTCTTCGCTTTGCCCCCGGCCGAGCTCTCGGCCCCGCTGGCCTGGCTGGGGGCCGTGGCCTACACGTTTCAGATCTATTTCGACTTCTCCGGCTACTCCGACATGGCCATCGGCTTAGGCCGGATCATGGGCTTCCAGTTTCCCGAGAACTTCAACAACCCCTACGTGTCGCGCTCCATCACCGAGTTCTGGCAGCGCTGGCACATCACGCTGGGGCGCTGGATGCGCGACTACCTCTACATTCCGCTCGGCGGCAACCGCGTGAGTGCGAGCCGGCTGTATGTGAACCTGTGGACCGTGTTCATCCTCTCGGGCTTCTGGCACGGGGCGGCCTGGAACTTCATCGTGTGGGGCGCCTTCCACGGCCTGTTTCTGGTGCTGGACCGGCTGTTTCTGCTGCGCGTCTCGCAGCGGCTGGGCGTGCTGAGCGTGGTGCCAACTTTCCTGGTGACGGTGGTGGGCTGGGTGCTGTTTCGGGCCGAGAGCCTGGGCGCGGCGCTGGCGTATCTGCAGCGCATGTTCGGGGGCGGGCTGGCACCGCTGCCCTACTTCACCACCGAGTTCTGGGCGATACTGGCGCTGGCAGCGGGCTTCTCGTTTATGGCGGCGCTGCCGCGGGTGGAGCGCTGGGAAGTGAGCCTGCTGGCGGGCGAGCGGCTGGCGCTGCCGCGGGCCGTGGGCCTGAGCGTGGCCACGGCCGTGCTGCTGGTGCTGAGCGCAGGCGCCATCCTTGGCAGCTCGTTCAATCCGTTCATTTACTTTCGGTTTTAGGCTGTGGCTGCTTCTTCGTCCCCTCGGCTGAAAAAGCTGCTGCTAGGTGTGCTGCTGCTCCTGCTCATACTACCAGCCATACAAGCGCAGTTTGGCTGGTTTAAAACCGCAGAACTGGATGGCTACGCGGAGCAGGCCCCGCATCCTGACTTCACGACCGAAGGCTTGCTCGACAACAGTTATCAGTCGGCGCTGGAGAAATACGTGGAAGACCGAATTGGCTTCCGGGAGCTGTTTATTCGGCTGCGCAATCAGCTGGCGTACTCGCTGTTCAGCGTAGGCAAGGCCAGCAAGGTGCTCATCGGCGACGACAACATTCTGCTGGACGAAACCGCCATCCGGGCCTATCTGGGGCAGGATTTCAAGGGCCAGGCGGAAATCGTGCGCAATGTGCGCCGGTTCAAGGCCGTGCAGGATACGATGGCCAAGCAGAATATCCTGCTGGTATTCGCCATCGTCCCGGACAAAGCCAATTACTACAGCACGCAGTTTCCCGACCGTTTCAAACACCTGCCGCGCAGCACCAGCAACTACACGGCCTACGCCCAGGAAATGCGCATCAAAGGAGTCAACCTGATTGACCTGGCACACGTGTTCCGGCAGTGGAAAGACACCGCCGCCTACCCGCTGTTTCCGCGCGGTGGCATCCACTGGAGCGGCTACGGAATCACGCGCGCCGCCGATACGCTGTTTCGCTATATCGAGCATAAAGGCCAGCTTGACCTGCCTGACTTTCATGGCGAAGGCCGGGAGGTCACCTACAACACCCGTGACACGGATGCCGATGTGGCGGACGCGCTGAATCTGCTGGTAAGGCCGAAGCCCTTTCAGATGGCCTACCCCAACATCGTATTCAGCGAGCCCAAAGCCGGCCAGCAAAAGCCCAACCTGCTGCTGATAGCCGACAGCTTTGGCTGGGGCCTGATTGGATTTTACCCGTTCCTACCCAAGCTGTTCAACGAGAAATTTCAGTTCTGGTACTACAACCGTGCAGTAGGCCCCGGCGACCCTACGCAGCCCGGCGGGCCGCCCGTAGAGCGCGAACTGGACCGCAAAACCGAGCTTCTGAAACAGCGTGTGGTTCTGGTGATGTTCACCCAGCATAACCTGGGCACCTTCGACAATGGGTTCAGTGCCAGCGCCTACAACATCTTCTTTCCGCTCACTGCCGCCGACACAGCACAGATCCATCAGATTGAGCAGAAAATGAAGCAGTCCACCGCGCTGCAGGATTCGCTGTGGCAGGAAGCTAACGCCACCAACCGCGACTACAACGAGCTGCTACACGAGCGGGCCGTTCAGCGCTACGAGCAGATCCGACCATGACACTGTTTATTTCTTTCCGCGGGTTCGTTGCGTGCCGGATATGCTCTTGAAACGACTTCTACTCTTCGGCCTGCTGGCGGTGTTGCTATTGCCAGCTCTGCAAGCCGAGTTTCACTTCGTGCAGCTACAACCGCTGGGCGGGTTTGAGGAGCGCAGCTCTTACCCGGGCTTCAGCCAGGAAGCCCTGCTCGATAACACGTACCAGACTGCCATCGAGCGGTATACGGAGGAGCGCCTGGGTTTTCGCGAATGGCTGATCCGCATCTACAACCAGTGGAACTACTCGTTGCTGGGCCGGCTGCGCAACACCACCATTGCCGTTGGGCGCGACGAGCAGCTTTACCAGTTTGCCACCATCAACTCTTACCTCGGGCGCGACTTTCTCGGCGACGACGAAATTGCGTTTCGGCTCCGCCGGCTTCGGCGGGTGCAGGACACTCTGCGGGCCCACGGCACCCAGCTATTGGTAGTGCTGGCTCCCGGCAAGGCCCGTATCGTACCGGAGTTTCTGCCTGACTCATGCGCGCAAGTGCTGGCAGTGCACCCTTCCAACCTCGACGTGCTGGCGCGGCGCCTGCCCGAGTCGGGTATTGCAGTGCTGGATGCCGGCCAACTGCTACTGCGCTGGAAAGACACCGTCGACTACCCGCTGTTCCCACGCACTGGCACGCACTGGAGCGGCTTCGCAGTAAGCCTACTGGCTGATACGCTATTCCGGCGGGCCGAAGCCCTCACTGGCCACGACCTGCCGGACTTCCAGCGCAGCGGCGGCGTAGTGCGCACGCAAATAGCCGATCTGCGCCACACCGACAACGATTTGGGCAACCTGCTAAACCTGGTCTGGAACGTGGCGCCGTATCCACTGTACTACCCCGAAGTGGTTTTTCAGCCAGCTGAAGGCAAGCATCAGCTTAATGCGCTTATCATCGGCGACAGTTTTGCTCAAAGCCTGTATGGCTTCTATCCCTACTTTGATAAGCTGCTTGCACCACAGGCCCGTTTCTGGAGCTACAACCAGTACACGTTCTGGCCCGAACAGACGCCCAATGAAAGCCGCACCGTGCACGACCTCAACCTGCGCGAGCAGTACGCAGGCCGCGACATTGTGATTTTACTGGCTACAGAACAGAACCTACCCCAGTTTGGCTTCGGCTTCATTGACGACGCTTTCAACTTATATGTACCCCGTACTGCCAAGGATAGCCTGCGCACCCAGAAGCTGGAAAAGCAGATTCTGGCCAGCCCTGACTGGGCCGAGCAAATGGCCCGCAAAGCCACCGAGCAGAACCGCGACCTGCTGCAAGTAGTGCACGACGACGCCCAGTATATGGCCGACCGAGAAAGGTAGGCGGCGCTTATGCCTGCGCCGCCGCCAGCAGCTTGGGCCAGTTCTGCTTGCGGCGGGCGGCGGTGGGCGTGGGCATCTTTCCCGCGGCCATCAGGGCTTCGATGCAGATCATGTCGTCGTCGCGGTTCATGGCGGCGGCGGCTACCAGGCGGTTTTGGTGGGCGTAGAGGGCCAGGAAGTTGTGGCGGCGCACGTCGCCGTGGAAGATGATTTCGTCCCAGGCTTCGGCGTGGCCCACGTAGCGCAGGCTTTTGCCGAACTGCTGGGTCCAGAAGAACGGTACCGCGGCGAAGGGTTTGGCCTGGCCCAGCATGTTGCGGGCGGCGGCGGCTCCCTGCTGCTGCGCCACGCGCCAGTGCTCTACGCGGTGCTGCCCCAGGCCGGCGGCCAGCGGGAAGCGCGCAATGTCGCCGGCGGCGTACACGTGCTCGGCGGCCAGCAGCTGGGCATCCACCCGCAGGCCACCGTCTTTTTCCAGCTCGAAGGTGTGGGCCAAGAACTCGGTGGCGGGCCGCACGCCCACGCCCAGCACCACTACATCGGCGGGCAGAAGCTGGCCTGTTTTGAGCTGCACGCCCACCACGCGGCCCTGCTCCCCTACCAATTCGGCCGCTGCGGCTTCAGGCTTGAAGCGCACCCCGTGCCGCCGGTGCAGGTTGCGGAACATAGCGCCAATCTTGGGCCCCAGAACCCGCTCAAACGGCTCTTTTTCCTGGGCTACCACCGTTACGTGCCGGCCTTCAGCGGCCAGGCTGGCGGCGGCTTCCATCCCGATAAACCCAGCGCCGATGATAACGATGCGCGCGTCCGGGCCGGCGGCTTTCCGGATGGCGTCGGCATCGGTGGGGGTGCGCAGGGGCAGCACGTTGGTGAGGTCGTGGCCGGGCAGGGTGGGCAGCAGGCTGGGCGTGCCGCCGGGGGCCAGCAGCAGCTTGTCGTAGTGCAGGGGGCCGCGGCCGCTCAGCTTCAGCTCGCGGGTACGCAGGTGCAGGCCGGTGGCCCGGGTGTCGGTCAGCACTTCGATATCGTGCTGCTCGTAGAAATCGGGCTGGCGTAGCGGCAGGGCCTTTTCGTCGGCTTTGCCTGCTAGGTAGGGCTTGCTAAGCTTGGTCCGGTCGTAGGGCAGGGCTGCTTCAGCCGTCACCAGCACAATGCGCCCGCCGAAGCCTTCCTGCCGGAGCGTCTGGGCGGCAAACTGGCCGGCCGCGCCACCGCCCACTATCACGAACGTGCGGCTGTCTGGGGCAGCGGCGCTGGGGGCCGGGGGCTGGCCGCCCACCAGGGCAGTAGGCGTGGCATCGGGGCTAGCGGCGGAAGCGGGCGGGTTGCGGGGCACCTGTACCCACACCCGGCCTTCGTGCACGCGCACCGGGAAGGCGGGCAGGGCATCCAGCGCCGGCGGTTCGCAGAGGGCGCCATCCGTCACGCGGAAGCAGGCGTGGTGCCAGGGACACACCAGCTGCTCGCCCACCAGGCGGCCCTTTTCCAGCGGCGCGCCATAGTGCGGGCAATGCGCAGCCAGCGCGTAGTAGCGGCCGGCGCGGCGAATCAGCAGCACGTCGGTGCCGTGGGCGGAGTAGGTGCGCATTTCGCCGTCCTGCAGGGCGTCGGCTGGGGCGAGGTTGGTTTCGGTGGGCATAGCGGTGGCGGAACTGGATATGGGTTGCTTAGCCAACGCGGAACAGCGCAACCGGGTTGAGTGGGCGCTGCGTATGCAGACTTCCCACCATCCTCACCACCGCCATGCCCGCCGCCTACAAACCCATCAGCTGCAGCTTCTACGACGAGCTGGAGGCCCGCGCCACCACCGGCCAGCCCTGCACTCTCACCTACCGCACCGAGCCCGACACGCCGCCCAGCACTTACCACGGCACCATCCAGGACCTCTACACCCAAGACAAAGTGGAATACCTGCGCCTCGCCGACGGCTTCGAACTGCGCCTGGACAACCTGCTGGCCGTGGATGATAAGGAGTTGCGGAATTACTGCTAATTGCCTGCTACCCCAAAAGCAAAGCGGCCGCCCCACTTGCGTGAGGCGGCCGTTGCCGTCGTAATCGTCCACAAAATCCGTGTAATCCGAAAAATCCGGCTAAATCCGTGATTTAGAATTCCGCCGATTTCGGGAAGCGGGGGAAGGGAATGACGTCGCGGATGTTGGCCATGCCGGTCACGAACAGGATGAGGCGCTCGAAGCCCAGGCCGAAGCCGGCATGCGGGGCGCTGCCGTAGCGGCGCGTGTCGAGGTACCACCAGAGGTCTTCTTCGGGCACGTGCATTTCCTGCATGCGCGTGCGCAGCTTCTGCAGGTCTTCCTCGCGCTGCGAGCCGCCGATGATTTCGCCGATGCCGGGAAACAGCACGTCCATGGCGCGCACGGTGCGGCCGTCGTCGTCGAGCTTCATGTAGAAGGCCTTGATATCCTTGGGATAGTTGGTCAGGATAACCGGCTTCTTGAAGTGCTTCTCCACGAGGTAGCGCTCATGCTCGCTCTGCAGGTCGGTGCCCCAGTCCACCGGAAACTCGAACTTCTGCTTGGCCGACTTCAGGATTTCCACGGCCTCCGTGTAAGTGAGGCGCTTGAAATCGTTGTCGACCACGAACTGCAGGCGGGCCAGCAGCTCCTTGTCATATTGGTCGTTGAGGAACTGTAGGTCGTCGGGGCAATGGGCCAGAGCGTAGCGCACGAGGCTCTTGAGGAAGTCCTCGGCCAGGTCCATGTTGTCGTGCAGGTCGTTGAAGGCCACTTCGGGCTCAATCATCCAGAACTCGGCCAGGTGACGGGCCGTGTTGGAGTTTTCGGCCCGGAACGTGGGGCCGAACGTGTATATCTTGCCCAGGGCCATGGCCGCCAGCTCGCCTTCCAGCTGCCCCGAAACGGTGAGGTTAGTGGCTTTGCCGAAGAAGTCCTGCTTGTAGTCTACGTGGCCGGCTTCATCCAGCGGCGGGTTCTGCTCGGGCAGGGTGGTCACGCGGAACATCTGGCCGGCACCCTCGGCATCGGAACCGGTGATGATGGGCGTGTGGACGTAGAAGTAGCCGTGGTCGTTGAAGTACTGGTGCACCGCAAACGCCATGGCGTGCCGGATGCGCAGCACCGCCCCAAACGTGTTGGTGCGGGGGCGCAGGTGGGCAATTTCGCGCAGGAACTCCAGGGTGTGGCCCTTCTTCTGCAGCGGATATTCGGCGGTATCGGCCGAGCCGTAGACCGTAATTTCGGTGGCCTGGATTTCCACCGTCTGGCCCTTGCCCTGTGAGGCCACCAGCTGGCCGCGCACGGCAATGGCGGCGCCGTTTTCCACGCCGTCAGCCTTCAGCTTTTCCTCCGGAAACTGCTCGGCGTTGGCCACCACCTGGATGGAATTGAAGCCGGAGCCGTCATTCACGGCAATGAACTGCACGTATTTGTTGCCGCGGCGGGTGCGGACCCAGCCTTTCACCAGCACTTCGCGGTCCAGGTCGGTGCTGCGGAGCAGGTCCTGCACGCTGGTCTTTCGGAGGTCGGACATGAGGTAGTCGGTTCTCGGAGGTTTGGAAATAGATAAGAAAGCAAAGGTAGCGGATTTGGCAGCCCGTTTATATCCTTCTGGCTGTCATCCTGCGCGAAACGGGGGCACCGGCCATGGCGGAGGTGCCCCGAAACGGTTTCGTTCAGGCCTGCTACCAGCCGGCGCTACGCCCGGAATGCCGGCCGCAAGCCAACATTTTCCCCGGAACGCAAGTACAGAAAGGCCTATCTTTGGCTACCATACCCCGTTTTCTATCTGAACAGGGTGCACGCGCTTTTCAGAGTATGCAACGACTGGACATGAAGCAGCTTCTCTCGCAGAAGCTGAGCCCGCAACAGATCCAATTCATTAAGCTGCTGCAAATCCCGACGGTGGAGCTGGAAGCCCGCATCAAGGAGGAGCTGGAAGCCAACCCCGCTTTGGAAGAAGGCGACGAAGCCGACGACGACTTCGAGGACCAGGAAACCGGCGACGATAGCGGCGACGATACCGACGACTTCGACGACCCGGACGCCGAGTTCGACAACCCCGACAATACGCTGGAGGAGGACTTCGACCAGGGCAGCGAGGAGCAGCCCGAAATCGAGCTGCCCGCCAAAGATGAGCCCGTGGAGCAGAAGGAGTCGGAAAGCGCCGACGACCTCGACCTGAGCGACTACCTCAACGACGACGAAATAGCCGGCTACAAAATGCAGGGCGACGGCCCCGGCGACGACGACGACGACCGGGAAATGCCCTTGGCCGACACCAGCGGCTCGCTGATCGACAGCCTGCTCGACCAGCTGGGCTTCGCCAGCCTCGACGAGAAGCAGGAAGCAATTGGCCGCCAGCTCATCGGCTCTATCGACGGCGACGGCTACATCCGCCGCGACTTGTCAGCTATTGCCAACGACCTGGCCTTTGCCCAGAACATTGAGGCCACCGAGGCCGAGGTGGAAAGCGTGCTGCACGTGGTGCAGAGCTTCGACCCGGCCGGCATCGGGGCCCGCGACCTGCAGGAGTGCCTGCTGTTGCAGCTGGAGCGCCGCCCGCAGGACGAGGCCACCGAGCACGCCGAGCAGATCCTCAACGAAACCTTCGACGAGTTCACCAAAAAGCACTACCCCCGCATTCAGCAAAAGCTGGACCTGGAAGACGACGAGCTGAAGGATGCCATTGCCCTGATTCTCAAGCTCAACCCCAAGCCCGGCGGCACCGGCCCCGTGGGCATGGGCAAGGTGCAGTACATCATCCCCGACTTCATCCTGACCAACGACAACGGCAGCTTCAACCTCACGCTCAACTCGCGCAACGCCCCCGACCTGCGCGTAAGCCCGGCCTATACGGAGATGTTCCGGGCCTACGACAAGGGCGCCAAGAAAGACAAGAAGCTCAAGGAAGCCGTGACCTTCGTGAAGCAGAAGCTGGACTCGGCCAAGTGGTTTATTGATGCCATCCGGCAGCGCCAAAACACGCTGCTGCGCACCATGGACGCCATTGTGCGCTACCAGCGCGAGTTCTTCGCCGAGGGCGACGAGAGCAAGCTGCGCCCGATGATTCTCAAGGACATAGCCCAGGAAATCAGCATGGACATCAGCACCGTGAGCCGGGTGGCCAACTCGAAATCGGTGCAGACGGAGTTTGGCATCTACCCGCTCAAGTACTTCTTCTCCGAAGGCATTGCCACCGATTCGGGCGAGGATGCCAGCTCGCGCGAGGTGAAGCACATCCTGAAGGAAATCATCGAGGGCGAGAAGAAAGACCGGCCCCTGAGTGACGACAAGCTGGAAAAAATGCTGAACGCCCGCGGCTACAACATTGCCCGCCGCACCGTGGCCAAGTACCGCGAGCAGCTCAACATCCCGGTGGCCCGCCTGCGCAAAGAGCTGTAGGACAGCGGCGTATTGAACCGAAATAAGAGCATCATGCAGAGGCGCAACCGAAGCATCTTGCCCGTGTGGTAACCTCCTTGATTACTACGCTGGCGAGATGCTTCGGCTGCGCCTCTGCATGACGTTCCCTGTGCTTTACCACTTCCCCCCTTTGCCTCCTTCTTCCTTGACCCGCACACTCGCCACGCTTCTATCGGCCGTTTTGCATCCGTTGCTGGTGCCCAGCTATCTGGTGGCTGTGCTGGCGTATGGGTTTCCGCTGGCCTTGCTGCCGCTGTCGGGGGAGGCGCGCTGGCAGGCGCTGCTACTGGTGTGGGGGCTTACGTTCTGGCTGCCGGGGCTGGCGGTGTGGCTGCTGGTGCGCAGTGGCCGCGTGAGCTCCGTGGAGCTGTATGAGCGGCGCCAGCGCCCCCTGCCGCTGCTGCTGGCCGCCGCCGCCTTTGCCGCCGCCACGGCCCTGGTGGCCTGGGTGCCGGCTCTCCGGGCGCCGCTGCTGCCGCTGGTGCTCGGTGGCATTACGGCGGCCGTGCTCCTGACGCTGCTTATCACGCTGTGGTGGAAAATCTCGGCGCACGGCGTGGGAATGGGCGGAGCCATGGGGCTGCTGGCGCTGCTGGTGGCGCGCCCCGGCTCCTACCCTACCGACGGGCGTGCGGCGTGGTGGCTGGCGGCGGCGGTGCTGGCGTCGGCTGCCGTGTTCTGGGCCCGGCTGCGGCTGCAGGCCCACACGCCCGCCCAGCTGTGGGCCGGGCTGGGGCTGGGCGCGGCGCTGGTATTGGCCGCCGGCCTAGGCTGAGGCGCCCAACCGTTCGTCGGGTTCTTGGGCCGGTTGACCTGCCGGGAAGCCGGGTTGGGCCAATTGGCAGCTAAGGAGCAAATCCGGAAGGAACCGTTGATAGTATGTAGGTACATCAATCCACACATACTACTCCGATGTCTCTGCTCCGCACCTTTGCCCTGTCCGCTTTTCCTCTCTTCCTGGTAGGCCTGTTGATTCTGGAACTGGTGGGGCCGGTGGCACCAGCCACCCTGCGTGCCGTACAGCCGGTGCGGGCATCGGTGGTGCAGCGTGCTACCCCGGTGGCGCCAGCGTCAGCCAGCCGGCTGGTAGCGTCGCTGTAGCCGGTAGCTAGCGCTTAACTGGCAGCCAGCCCGGCCGCGCCCGGCCGGCCCTTACACCCGGATCAGGTAGCGGTAAAAACTGTCGCGGTACGACTTGCCGATGGGCAGGCGGATGCCTTTCGTGAGGCCTACCGTGTTTTCCTCGATGCTGACCAGGTGGTCTACATTAACAATATAGGAACGATGAATCCGCTGAAACTGGCCCATCGGCAGCTGCGCCGCCAGTAGTTTCAGGTTGCTGCTGACCAGCAGCTTCTGCCGCTCCGTCACTACGCTGGCGTAGTCGTCTACGGCCTCTATGTACACGATATCGGCCATGTCTACGCGCAGCAGCCGCGACCCGCTTTTCACGAACAGGGCGGCGGTGTAGCGTGGTATCTGCTCCGGCACCGCGGCCAGCACGGCCGCCAACTGCTGCTCGCGCACGCGCTGCAACACTTGCCGCAGCAGTGCCAGACTGACCGGATACTGCAGAGAAAACACAGCCGGCAGCGCAAGCGCCTGCGTGGCATGCTGCTCCTGGCTGGCCAGCACTATCAGTTCCGACTGGCTGCGCAGCAGCGTCAGCGTATCCAGCACATTTAGGCCAGCAGTGTCGGCGGCCACAAACAGAATATCGGCCTGGCCGCCCTGCCGATAGAAAGCAAGGGCTTCTTCGGCAGTTGCGCAGGAAGCCACCAGCGTCAGGTTGTCGAGTTGCTGCAGGAGTTGCGTGAAGGCAGTACGCTGGAGGTCATTGCCATCCAGCAAAGCACAGGTGAGAGAGGAAGCAGGGAACACAGGTCGGATAAGGGGTAGCCAAATACGCACAGCACCAGGCAATCCATTTCCCTGTTGGTCAGGGGTTTTGTACCCGTGCTGTTGAGCATGGGCCCGATACGGCACCCAACCAAGTGTGTTCGCCCCAACTCGGTGAATACACTATATTCACCGGTCAACGCTCGTTACTTAGCGTTATAATCCGCCGTGGCTCGATGGGGCCGGCTCGTCGTGCATGTGCTGCATCTGCTGGCGCACCAGTTCCTGCACGGCCGGCAGGTCGTAGTCGGCTTCCTGCTGGATGTGCTCCATCAGGCCCCGCATGATGCGCTCCTGACGCTGCCCGTTGGCCAGGGCCTCGGCGTAGGGCGTATCGGGCGAGAACGTCACCTGCGAGTAGAGCGGCAGCCACTGGTCGGGGTACTGAGCCGATATCTTGCTTTCGATTTTCTTCTGCAGCAGAAACCGCGGGTCGGCCACCCGGTCGCGCATCTCCTCGAAGTTGTAGATGGCCAGGTCGGCCATGGCGTCGGCGTTGGGCTTGCGCTGCTGCTGAAACTGCTGGAACACGGTGTGCCAGTCGGGGCCGTGCTGGTCGAGCAGCTCGCTGAGGACGCGGCAGTCCTCAAACCCGGCGTTCATCCCCTGCCCGTAGAACGGCACGATGGCGTGGGAGGCGTCGCCGATGAGCACCACCTCATCCTGGTACGACCAGGGGTAGCAGCGCACAGTCACGAGCGAGCCGGTGGGATTCTGGAAGAAGTCGTCGGTGAGCTCCGGCATCAGCGGCAGCGCATCAGCAAACACTTCTGCAAAGAAGGCTTCCACCTGGGCCGGGGTCTGGAGCGCGGCAAAGGAGTGCGGGCCCTCGTAGGGAAAGAACAACGTGCAGGTGAAAGAGCCGTCGAGGTTAGGCAGCGCAATCATCATGTACTGGCCGCGGGGCCAGATGTGCAGGGCATTCTTTTCCAGCTGCCAGCTGCCGTCGGGGCCGGGTGCAATGTTGAGCTCCTTATAGCCGTAGTCGAGGTAGCTCTGCGAGTAGTTGTAGCGGTCGGTTTTTTGCAGGGCGCCGCGCACGGCGGAGTAGGCTCCGTCGGTCCCGAACAGGCGCTGGTAGGGCTGCACATACTCCTCGTTGGTGGCGGTATCGCGCAGGTGCAATTCCTGGTCGCGCAGGTCTACGTGCAGGCACTGCTGGTCGAAGCGCAGCGTCACGCCCGGCTCGGCCTCGGCCAGATCCAGCAGCACCCGGTTCAGCCCCGCCCTCGACACCGAGTAGATGGCCTGCTGGTCGTGGCCGTAGGGCTGGTGCGTGAGCTGGCCACGCAGGTCGTGCATCACGCGCCGGTACATCGGGATGGCTACCTGCCGCACCTGCTCGCCCACGCCCACGCCTTCCAGCGCCCGCCAGCCCCGGTCGGAAAGCGCCAGATTAATGGACCGGCCCTCGGCGGCCCCTACCCGGCGCGGGTCGGGGCGGCGCTCCAGCACCTGCACCGAGTGTCCGCGCCGCGCCAGATACAGTGCCAGCAAGGAGCCAACCAAGCCGCCTCCCATCAGCGTGAGCGACTCAGAACCAGTGGAAACAGGGTGAACGGGCGCAGACATAGGGCAGACAGGCTGGTGGTGGAACAACTACGAAGCTACGGCTTACCGGCGGATTCTCTGCCGGCCCCGCACCGGGCTTCGCCTGAAACGCGGTGCCGTTCAACGGGCCCCGACCCCGTTTCGACGGAAAGCCCGAACCCTGCAGCTCGCGCGCAGTAAATTTGAATTATTAAACGAAATTATATAACATAACCCCGCTTATGATGCCTCTCGCTGCCTGCCCTGCTGCCCGCCTGCGGTTCCCTGTGCTGCCCGTGCCTACCGGCCCGGTCACCTGGTGGGCTCACCTGCGCTCGGCCCTGCTACCAACCGGGCCAGACGAGGTACCTGAGCCTCAGCCCACTGCCGAAGTGCCGGCTGAGACTGCCGCCCCGGCGGCCTGCGACACGCTGCGCGTCGGCGACTACACTGTGGGCGAGGCAAACTGCCCGGAGCTATACGGCCACCCCGATATCCGCTATTAAGTAGTCAGCAGTTAGATTTTGTTCTGGTTGCGGAAAAGCCGCATGGCGGCGACGAGTGTGCAGTACATCAAGCAACAGCCGGTAACAGCCACGTAAAGGCGACAGATTCGCCGACAGCGGGTTCCTACAACACTGCCGCCGTTGTGCGGCTTGTTGCAGATACTACCTGACTTGATACAATCCTGACGCCGCTACGCGGCTTTCCTGCAGCCTGGGCTTATTTACTCAAGCATCTAATTGCCAGAGCATTGAAGATACTCTACTTATGAATCCTTATGTCTGACGACTTCGCCTTGCTGCCGCCTTCGGGCGGCTTTTTTTTGTCCTCCCGGGTCGTCGTTTCTGATTCATAAGTCGGGCGGCTTGGCGGCGCTGCCACAGGATATAAAATCAGGCTTGTTTAATATTGCTTAAATACCATTATTCACTTAACAATAATGATTTGACTTTCAAATGCTTGCCCTATTTTTTGTTCGGCATAACAACTATAATTTTGCGGGATATTCCCTTTCAACTTTTTTCAAACTTCGCCCCCTTTTGCTTCTAAATTCCCTATGAAGAAAACTTACTATCTATTTCTCACTCTGCTCTTTATGTTGCTGCAGGCAGCCCCGCTGCTTGCCCAGGATGCAGCTGTTACGGTGAGCGGCGTTGTACAGACCGACACGGGCGAACCGCTGCCCGGTGCCACAGTTTTCGTGAAAGGCACGTTCATTGGCAGCAGCACCGACCGCGAAGGCCGGTTCCAGTTGCGGGCCGACTTCTCGGAGCCGCCGGTAGTACTGTCGGTGTCGTTTGTGGGCTACGAGACGCGTGAAGTGTCTCTGCCGCAGCCCGACAACGCCGTGCAGGTGACGCTGAAAGTGAATGCCACGCTCACCAGCGAGGTAATTGCCTCGGCCTCGCGGGTGCAGGAAGGCATCTTGCAGGCACCCGTGACGGTGGAAAAGCTCAACACCCAGCAGGTAGAGCGCATCCCGACGGCCGACCTGCAGGTGGGCCTCAATCACTACAAGGGCATCGACGTGAACAGCAGCAGCCTGCTGATGAACTCGCTGAGCACGCGCGGCTTCAACTCGGCTAAGTCGGAGCGCCTGATTCAGCTCACCGACTACTTCGATACCCAGTCGCCGAGCCTGAACGTGAACACCGGCAACCTGACCGGCCTGCCCGAGCTGGACGTGGAAAGCATTGAAATCATCCACGGGCCGGCTTCGGCACTGTACGGGGCCAACGCCTTCAACGGCGTGCTACTGCTCAACTCCAAAGACCCCTTCGTGACGGAGGGCCTGAGCGTGCGCGTGCGCGGTGGGCAGCGCAGCTTCTTCGATGGCCAGGTGCGCTACGCCCAGAAGCTGGGCGAGAAGTTCGCCTTCAAGGTGGTGGGCTCGTACCTGACGGCCGACGACTGGCTGGCCAGCAACTATGCCGCCACCAGCACGCTGGTAGAGCGCCGCAACAACGCCGAAGGCTCGGCGCTGGGCTACGACGCCGTGAACCGCTACGGTGAGCTGGGCGGCTTCACGTTCACCAACAACCCTGCCGACCCCTCCTACGCCACCACGCCCGCCGCTTTGCGCGGCAAAACGGTGTTCATGCCCGGCTTCACGGAGCAGGACCTAGTGGGCGGCGACGACAAGGCCAAGTCGGTGAAAATTCACCCGTCGTTGTCGTACCTGCTTACCAGCAGCGTGAAGCTGACGGCCGGCTTCAACTACAGCCGTGGCACGGCCAGCTACCAGAGCAGCAGCCGCTACCGGTTCAAGGAATTCGGCACCAACCAGTTCCACGGCGAAATCAAGGGCAACCGCTGGTTTGTGCGGGGCCAATCGGTGCAGGACTTCGGGGCGCAGTCGTATGACCTGAGCTTCCTGGGTTCGTTTATCCAGACTTCGACGATTTCGCCCGATGGGGTTGGCGCGACCTATGCCCAGCGCTTCTACAACACCTACGTGGGCACCTTCCGGGCTACCGGCTCGCTGGAGCGCGCCCAGACGGCGGCCAACGCCACCCAGCTGCAGCCTTCCGACCCGCGCTTCCAGCAGTTGCGCAGCCAGATCATCAGCGACGCGACGCCGGGCCGCGGGGCACGCCTCAACCCCAGCTCGCTGCTGAACGAAGGCAACGCCCAGTACAACCTGCCGCTGGCCGAAGGTACCGACCTGATTGTGGGCGGCGCCTACCGCAAGTTCCGCCTGGGTTCCAACGGCAACCTCTTCGCCGACGACGATGCCCGCATCCAGAACCACGAGCTGGGCGGCTATGCCCAGCTGACGCAGAAACTGCTGGATGAGCGTCTGAAGCTGGCTGTAGCCGGCCGCGTGGATGCCTTCAAGAACTTCGACGCCGCCTTCTCGCCCCGCGCTTCGGTGGTGTACTCGGCCGGTGCCAGCAAGCAGCACAACTTCCGCGCCTCCTACGGCCGCGCCTTCCGCTCGCCTACGCAGCTCGACCAGTACATCCGCCTCGACGTGGGCCAGGTGCTGCTGCTGGGCAACGTCGACAACGGCTTCCAGGGCTACAGCCTGACCAATGCCGCCGGCCAGCCGTTTGGCACGCCGGGCGCTTCTCTGACCTCGTTTGAATACAGTGCCGCCGCCCTCAAGCTGGAGCGCCTGAGCACCTACGAAGCTGGCTACAAAGGCACGCTGGGTGAGAAGCTGGCCCTGGACGTGAACTACTACCAGAGCTACTACAACGACTTCATCGGCGCGCAGCGCTTCATCGGCAACCGCGACGGCAGCCGCCCCACGGCTACGCAGCTCAACCAGGAGCTGACCCGCCCGCAGCAGAATCCGGCCGGTACGCCCTTCCAGGAGCGCACCTCCCAGACCCGCGTGCTGCAGGTATGGACCAACGCCCGCCAGGAAGTGCGCACCCGCGGTGCCGCCGTGGGCGCCAGCTACAGCGTAGCCCAGCCCCTGACCCTGACGGCCAACTACTCGCTGAACGTGCTGGACCGGAGCAACCTGCCCGACAACTTCCAGTCGTTCTTCAACACGCCCAAGCATAAGTACAACGTGGGCGCCAACGGCCTCGTGAACAGCCGTCTGAGCTACGCCGTGAACTACCGCTGGGCCCAGGGCCACCTCTATGAGCTGCCCTTCGCCGTGGGTGAGCTGGCCGACTACAGCGCCGTGGATGCCTACGTAGGCTACACGCTGCCGCAGTTTTACACCACGCTGCAGGCCGGCGGCTCCAACCTGCTGGATGCCACCAACACCCAGGTATACGGGGGCCCGAACATCGGCCGCCTCGTATTCGTGGGCGTGCAGGTAGACATCAAGTAGCCCCTCGGAATACCGCATAAAAAAGGCGCCGCCTTATTCCCACATCGGGAATAAGGCGGCGTTTTTTATGTCCCATCCTATAGGAACGCCCGAATACCGGCAGAAGCACAGATTTTCCGCAAACGCATCTTTCTCAGATCAGGAGAAAGTTCGTCGCTACATTCTGCCATTCAACCCCTGTATATACAGGGTTCACCGAAAAGTACCAGTGATTCACCCCGGTGCCAGCTAGTTTTGAAGCTTCTGCACACCTCTGGTTACTTATCTACTCGATGAAACACGTTTATCCGCCCCTACTGGCGGCCTTGCTACTCCAACAGTCTCAGGCGGCCACCGCCGCCTCCGCCGGCGACAAGCAGCCGCGCAAAGCCGCCCGCACCGCGGCCCTGCTCCGCAACACGCCCGATGTACCCGTTAAGTCCGTCATTGGCTCCGTACTCGACGACAAAGGCCAGGGCCTGCCCGGGGCCACGGTCTTCATTAAAGGCACCTTTATCGGCACCAGCACCGACAGCCAGGGCCAGTTTGCGCTGGCCGTGGACTTCACCAACGGCCCCGTGACGCTGGTTTTCTCCTACGTAGGCTTCGAGACGCGCGACATCGAGGTGAAGCGCCCCGACAACGCCCTCAACATCGGCCTTGCGCCTAGCCCAACCCAGCTCAACGAAACCGTGGTATCGGCCTCGCGGGTGGAGGAGCAGGTGATGCGCGCCCCCGTAACGGTGGAGAAGATTACGGCCCGCCAGATCGAGCGGATTTCGACGCCGGAAGTGCTGGCCGGCCTGGGTCAGTTCAAGGGCATCGACGTGAATTCGGCCTCCATGCTGTTCACGTCCATCAGCACCCGCGGCTTCAACACGGCCAAGTCGGAGCGTGTGATTCAGCTCTACGA
This sequence comes from Hymenobacter yonginensis, assembly GCF_027625995.1. Taxonomy (NCBI): domain Bacteria; kingdom Pseudomonadati; phylum Bacteroidota; class Cytophagia; order Cytophagales; family Hymenobacteraceae; genus Hymenobacter; species Hymenobacter yonginensis. Next base: position 4,211,462 of record NZ_CP115396.1, on the reverse strand, counting down.
CTACGCCGACGGGCAGCTGCCGAGCCTGAACCTGAGCCCCGGCAACCTGGTGGGCATTCCGGAGCTGGACATGGAAAGCATTGAGGTGGTGCACGGCCCGTCGTCGGCGCTGTACGGCGCCAACGCCTTCAACGGCGTGGTGCTGTTCAACTCCAAAGACCCGTTCGTGTATGACGGCCTGACGGCCCGCATCCGGGGGGGCCAGCGCAACCTGCTGGACGGGCAGCTGCGCTACGCCCAGAAGCTGGGCGAGAAGTTCGCTTTCAAGGTGAACGGCAGCTACCTGACCGCCAACGACTGGGTGGCCCGCAACTTCGAGGCCACCCGCGGCTCGGTGAACCCCGCGGGCTCGCCGCTGGGCTACGAGGCTCTGAACCGCTACGGCGACCTGAGCTACACCTACATTCCGCAGCAGCAGCTGCCCGGTGGCACCAGCGCCGAGCTGTACGGCAAAACCATCTACATGCCCGGCTTCACGGAAGAAGAAACCGTGGCCCAGGACAACAAAACCCGCTCCTACCGGCTGCAGGGCAGCGTGGCCTACCTGCTGCGCGACGACCTGAAGCTGACCCTAGACGCCAAGCACGCCGTGGGCACGTCCACGTACCAGAACCTGAGCCGCTTCCGCATCAAAGACCTGGGGCTGAACCAATATAAGGTGGAGCTGAAAGGCGCACGCGGCTTCCTGCGGGCGTATTCGTCGGAAGATTTCAGCGGCGAAACCTACGAGTTGAATTTGCTGGGCGCTTACCTGCAGCTTTCGCCCACGGCCGAGGGCGGCAGCACCACCTACTACCAGCAGTATCTGGTGGGCTACAACAGCGCCTACAAAGCTGCCCGTGCCGCCGGCCAGGACGCCGCCACGGCCCAGGCCACGGCCAAAGCCGCGGCCGACGCCACCCAGCTGAAAAGCTCCGACCCGCGCTTCGGCCAGCTGCGCCAGCGCATCATCAACAACCCCGACAACACCCAGGGCGCCCGCAACACCCTCAACTCGTTCCTGAACGACGTGAGCGGCCAGTACCAGTTCAAGTTCGGTGACGCCACCGACCTGGTGGTGGGCGGCGCCTACCGCGAATACCGCCTGGGCTCCGATGGCCGCCTGTTTGCGGACACCGACGGCAAGCGCCTGCGCAACTACGAGTACGGCGGCTACGCCCAGCTCTCGCAGCTGCTGCTGCAGGACCGCCTGAAACTGGCCGTGGCCGGCCGCGTGGATGAGTTCCGCAACTTCAAGGCGGCCTTCTCGCCGCGGGCCTCGGCCGTGTATTCGGTAGGCGCCGAGAAGCAGCACAACTTCCGGGCGAGCTACGGCCGCGCCTTCCGCAGCCCCTCGCAGCTGGAGCAGTTTTCGGCCACCGAAATCGGGTTTGGCCGCATTCAGGGCAACATCGGCAACGGCTACAAGGGCTACAGCCGCACCAACGCGGCGGGCCAGCCCTTCGGCACGGCCCCGCTCAGCACGTTTGAGCTGAGTTTGGACCGCCTGCAGCTGGAGCGCGTAAACACGGCCGAAGTGGGCTACAAGGGCATTCTGGTGCCCAAGCTCTACCTCGATGTGAACTACTTCTACAGCCGCTACCGCAACTTCATCGGGGGCACCACCTTCATCGGCAACACCGACGGTACCCGCCCCACGCAGGCCCAGCTGGCCACGGCGCAGGCCGCCAACTTCGGCCCCGGCCAGCCTACGCGCCTCATCTACACCTACTACAACAACGACCGGGTGAACACCCAGGGCGGCGCCGTGGGTTTGACTTACTACGCCACCCGCGCCGTGCACGTGTCGGCCAACTACAGCCTGAACGTGCTGGACCGCAAGGACATTCCGGCCGGCTTTGCCACGTTCTTCAACGCCCCCAAGCACAAGTACAATGTGGGCGCCGAGGGCCTCGTGGGCCAGCACTTGAGCTACAACCTCAACTACCGCTGGACCCAGGGCCACCTGCAGGAAATGCCCTTCGCCACTGGCACTATCTCCGACTACAGCACGCTGGATGCCTACCTGGGCTACACGCTGCCGAAGCTGGGCGCCACGCTGCAGCTGGGCGCGTCCAACATCCTCGACAGCCAGAACGTGCAGGTGTACGGCGGCCCCGGCATCGGCCGCCTCGCTTACGCAGGGCTGCTGTTTGAGCTGAAGTAAGTAGTTGTCGTACACGCTCCGGTCCGACGCCGCAGGCGTCCGACCGGTTGCCGTATGCTGAGGTTGTTGCGTCGTCGTGCGGGGGAGGGTGTCGTTGCAGTGGCGCGGACGGCGCGAACGGTGCGGACGGCAACCGGTCGGACGCCTACGGCGCGGACGGCGCGGACGGCGCGGACGGCGCGGACGGCGCGGACGGCGCGGACGGCGCGGACGGCGCGGACGGCGCGGACGGCGCGGACGGCGCGGACGGCGCGGACGGCAACCGGTCGGACGCCTGCGGCGTCGGACCGGAGCGTATATCGTGTGCGAAACCGCTGTAGCAGCTGATAGCCCGCAACTACGTGGCCGCCCCACCCCGCACAGCGCGGCCGCCTGCCGGAGACAGGGCGCCCCAGTAAAAAGACAGGAGGCCGGGTAAAATTTACCCGGCCTCCTGTCTTTTTTATTCGGTTGCCGGTAAATAATACGGGAGGTCGGATAAAATTCACCCGGCCTCCCGTACCATTCATCCGACCTGCCGTGAAATTCATGTGGCCCCTTATGAAATTCAGGGGAGCTCCTGTAAAACTGACGCGGGGCCGGATGAACTTCATCCGGCCCCGCGTGGCAGACAGGGCCGCCCGCTGTAGAGACGCGTAGTCGCGTCTCGTCGTTGAACGACCGGAACTGCGCCTTCCTGCGCAGGCGGCGCCAACGACAAGACGCGAATACGCGTCTCTACGCCGGGCGGGCAGCCTTAGCGGCTTTTTTAGCCGCGCTTTGCTCGAAGCGGGTTTTGAGCGTGTCGCGGGCTTCCTGGGCACCCGACACGCCCTGTTTGGCGGCCTGCTGCACCGAGCTGTAGAAGGCCAGCGCCGTCACGTAGGCCTCGCTGCCCAGCTTGATGTTGGTGCTGGCCAGGTTGGAGGCCAGCGGCTCCAGACGCCGCGCCACGCGCTGCAGCTGCTGCCAGGCCGCCAGATCCAGGCGCAGGCCCGGAATGTCCACGTAGCCGGGCGCGAACTGGGGCTGCTGCTCGGCCAGGTCCAGGGCCTGCTGGATGAAGGGCAGCGAGGCGTCGGAGGCTTTGGGCAGGCGCTTGATTTCGGTGCCGGTGAGCGTGATGAGCACCGGAGCCAGCGCCGCATCCAGGGCATCCAGCGCGTCGGTGATTTTCTTCAGGTCGGCGTCGGAGAGCTTGATTTGCAGGTTGTCGGGGGTAGGCATGGCGGGGGAGTTTGAGAGGAAAAGAAAACGCTTAGTGCTGAATCTGCAACTGGTGGCGCTGGCTGGTGCGGCCGGTGCCGGTGTGCAGGTAGTAGAGGCCGGCGGGCCAGGCGCGGGTATCCACCTGGGCGGGCTGCGCACTGGCCTTGCCCCGGTACATAGCCCGGTCCTGGGCGTTGTAGAGGGTGAGCTGGGTGTCGGCCGGCTGGCGCAGCGTGAGCGTGGCGTCGGCCGGGGTGGGTTGCGCCCAAGCAGGTAGCGTCTGCGTGAGCAGCAACAGCAGCAGGGCCAGAAAATAAAAGTGCGGTTTCATACTTTTTCAGGTTATGGTGAGCAAAAAGACTAAAAAGCATAAGTAGCCCCAATGAACTGCACAGGTCGCAAAGTGGCCGCAAACCGGTTGGTATGAGCCCGCTCTTGTAGAAAGCGGTCAGCCTCATTGGGTTTAGTGAACTTTGATCTTGATTGTCGCTCCCAGCGGCTGCGGATGTAGCTTATAGCGAAGGCGCTTTCGACAAATAAGCGCAGGCGAGAAGTAGGCTGGTAGTAAAGGCCCACAAAAGGCCGGGCCTGGAACTGCCAGTTCTGCGTAATGGCTTCGCGGGAAGTAGTTACTGATCCCTCAATGACGTAAGCTTCTATAAATGCAGAAGCTATGCGCTGCCGCTCGTAGCCTATACCAGCCTCTATGCCATAGGCTAGACCCACTTTTCGACTCAAGAAACGTTGCCACTCGTACCCTGCGAAGCCTTGCAGCCCCCATCGGCTCTGGTCGGGTCCGGTCACGTAACCTCGTGTAAAGCCAGGGGCTGTATCCTGAAAGTTGGCCGTATCGGCTTGGCTGTACTGCCCCACCAAGCGCAGGCGCAATGCTTTGTTAGGTGTCAGCTGCCGCTTGTAGAGCAACCCCAGCGGCAGGCTGCGGTTGTTTTTGAAAAACCCATCGAGCACGGGGCTGGCGGTCAGGCCCAGCTGGTGCTTGTAGGTGGTGGCCGTGTCGGCGGGGGCTTGGGCGGCGGCCGTGAGCGGCAGGGCCAGGGCGAGTAAGAGGGAAACTGTGGTTTTCATGGTACAAAGAGAAAAAGGAAAGGCACGAAAAAGCCCCAGATGCACGGCGCAACGGGCAACCAAAGTGGCAGCCGGAATGCGCAGTACAACAGGGGCAACAGGTGAAGCAGGCGCGGCGCCGCCCGGCGCGGTAAAGGATAGATGCGGGCGGCAGCGGTAAGGGTAGCGGGTAGCAGTAACTACCGGCAAGGATAAAGCTTTTCCGCGTCCGGGGTACTCAAGAGGCTAAAATATTCAGCTACTACCCGCCCACAATCCAGCGAAACGTGAGGTTGAGGCGGGGGCCGGCGAAGCGGGCGGTTTTGGGCACGGCGTGCAGCCAGTGCTGCTGGGTGGCGCCGCGCATCAGCAGCAGGCTGCCGCCGGGCAAATCCAAGGAAACGGGGGCGTGCGGCGTGCGGGCCGGGTCGCGGGGGCGCAGGCGGAAGCGGCGGGTGCTGCCGAGGCTGAGCGAGGCAATGACGGGCGCGGGACCCAGTTCGGGCTCGTTGTCGGCGTGCCAGCCCATGCTGTCCTGGCCGGAGCGGTAGAGGTTGAGCAGGACGCTGTTGAAGCGGGCGCCGCTAGCGGCTTCCAGCTGCTGGCGGAGCTGCTGTAGCGCGGGCGTCCAGGGCTGGGGCTCCAGCGCGAGGCCGGAGTAGCGGTAGCGGGCCGTGGGGTCGCCGTGCCAGGCCGTGAGGCGGGGCTGCAGCACTTCCTTCCCGAACATCTTGATGGGCTCGTGCCGCCAGGCAATGGTGTCGGTCAGCTCCCGGAGCAGGGCCTCAGCGGCGGCAGGCGTCAGGAACGCCTCGTCGAGCAGCACGTCGGCATCGGGCAGAGGCAGGGAAACCAGCGGCACGGGCAGAGCGGTTAGCGGGCCATTACTGGCGCTTCATAATCTGTTCCATCTGCTGCTTCACATCCGGGGGCTGGTTTTTCAGGATGTAAGGCATCAGCAGCTGCAAACCCCAGACGAGGGCGAAGCAGATAACCATGGGCGGCACCAGGCTGCGGCTGCGGTACGTGGCCTTTTGCACGTAGCGGGGCCAGAACCAGAGCAAATACGCCAGTACGGCCGGCACGTTAAACAGCACAATGGCCAGGTACGGGTTCAGCCCCTGCAGCATGGCCCAGGCCATGACGTTGGAAACCACCAGCAGATACACCACCATAAACAGCAGCAGCCCCAGCACCGCGCGCTTGCGCCCCAACCGAAACAGGTTCATGGCCATCAGCACGCCCCCGCCAATCATCATCGACATGGGCAGCATGGAAAACAGCACAATGGTGCCCGGCGAGTACAGCGCCGGCTCCTCAGCCGCAACCGGCTGGCCGGCCACCGTATTCGGGCGGCTGCCCGGCACCGGGGCGGCGGTGGCTTCGCGGGATTTTTTTTCTTTTTCCTGCTTTCCCACTATCGGGCCGTATTCGGCCCGGATTTCGGCGGCTTCGGGCTGGGGCAGACCGCGCCGGTCCAGCTCCTCGAGAGCGGCCAGCACGGCATCTTCCCGGTACTCAGCGCGGTTGCGCACGTACAGGAGCAGCTCAGACAGGTTTTTGCGGGGCATTTTCTCCGCGTACTCTTCAGACATGGTACTGGGGGTCAACTAGGAAACCATCGAAGGTCGGTGGTATTACGCAGAACAGCACGGCCGGGGAAATGATGCCCGAAATATTACACGAGCGAGTAGCTGAGTAAGGGAGCACCTGAGTAGCGGGCAGCAGTAGCGCGAACTTTGTAGTTCGCGCCCCCGCGCCGTCCAAACGATTCCAAGCGGCGCGGGGACGCGAACTACAGAGTTCGCGCTACTGCTCTACTACTCCCGTCCGGCCCACTCCGCCAGGGCGGCGCCTACGCGCTGCACGTCCTGGAAGGAGTTGTAGAGCGGCACGGGCGCCAGCCGGATGACGTTGGGCTCGCGCCAGTCGCCGATGATGCCTTTGCTCATCAGGTAGTCGAACAGCTGGCGGCCGTTCTTTTGCACCAGGATGGAGAGCTGGCAGCCACGGGCGGCGGGGTCCTGGGGGGTGATGATTTCCAGCGTGCCGGCCGGCAGCGCCAGCCCCCGGATCAGGAACTCCAGGTAGGCCGTGAGTTGCTCGCTTTTGCGGCGCAGCGCAACCATGCCGCCGGCAGCTTCGTGGATGTTGAGGGCGGCTTCGTGGGCGGCCAGCGTGAGCACGGCGCCGTTGGAGAGTTGCCAGCCGGCCGCGCCGCGCATGGGCCGGAAGCCCTTTTTCATCTTGAACCGCTCCTTTTCGTCGTAGCCCCACCAGCCGGCCAGGCGCAGCAGCTCGGGCTGGTCGGCGAACCGCTCGTGCACAAACGCGCCCGACACACCGCCGGGACCCGAGTTGAGGTATTTGTAGGAGCACCAGCAGGCAAAATCCACGTCCCAGTCGTGCAGCTGCAGCGGAATGTTGCCGGCGGCGTGCGCCAGGTCAAACCCGACGCGGGCACCCACGGCGTGGCCGGCCTGCGTGATGGCCGCCATGTCGTAGACCTGCCCGGTGTAGTAGTTGATGCCGCCCATGATGATGGTGCACAGCGAATCACCGAGCTCGGCAATCTTGGCCACGATGTCCTCGGTGCGCAGCGTATGCTCGCCGGGGCGCGGCACCAGCTCCACAATGGCGTCGTCGGGGCGGAAGCCGCGCATCTGCACCTGGGTTTCGAGGGCGTATTGGTCGGACGGGAAAGCGCCGCCTTCCATGAGCACCTTGTAGCGGGTGGGCGTGGGCTGGTAGAACGACACCAGCAGCAGGTGCAGGTTGGTGGTGAGGTTGTTCATCACCGTCACTTCCAGCGGCTGGGCGCCCACAATGTGGGCCGTGGCCTGTTCCAGGCGCTCGTGGTAGGTCATCCAGGGCGTGTCGCCGCGGAAGTGGCCTTCCACGGCCAGCTCCTGCCAGTTCTGCATCTGGCGCTCCACGGCGGCGCGGGCGGTTTTTGGCTGCAAACCCAGGGAGTTGCCGCACAGGTAGATACTGTCCTGCCCATCGGGGCCGGGCGGGATGTGAAACTGGTGGCGGAAGTCGCGCAGCGGGTCCTGCGCATCAAGTTGGGCGGCGAATTCGGCGGTGGGTTCGAAGGAGGTCATTAAGGCAAAGATACGGTGCCCGCCGCCTATCGGCCCGCCAGAATTTGGGCCACCTGCGCCTCGGGCAAACCCAGCCAGTCCAGCGCGTTCTGGCCCAGCATGCGGGCCTTCAGGTCGACTGAGAAGGGCATGCTGGCAATCAGCTCGCCCGGCACCAGCTCGCCCAGCGGAAACGGGTAGTCGGTGCCGAGCGTGATTTTGTCGGGCCCCAGGGTTTTCACCAGGTAGTCCAGCATCAGCGGGTCATGTACCAGCGAGTCCACCCAGAAGCGGCCCAGGTAGTCACGCGGATTCACGGGGTTATCGACGGCGCACAGGTCGGGGCGCACCTTGAAGCCATGCTCGATGCGGCCAATGGTGCTGGCGAAGGTGCCGCCGCCGTGGGCCACGGCCACCCGCAGCTTCGGCAGCCGCTCCAGCACGCCGCCAAACACCAGCGAGCAAAGCGCCAGGGTGCTTTCGGCAGGCATGCCCACCAGCCAGGGCAGCCAGTATTTGGGCATTTTCTGCTGCGCCATCATGTCCCAGGGGTGCACAAACACGCAGGCCCCCAGTTCCTCCGCCGCCTGAAACACCTCGAACAGCTCGGGCGCGTCCAGGTTCCAGTCGTTGACGTGCGAGCCAATCTGGATTCCGGCCAGCCCGATGCCCATGCACCGCTCCAGCTCCCGCACGGCCAGGTCGGGCGCCTGCATCGGCACCGTGCCGAGGCCCACGAAGCGCGTGGGGTAGCGCTGCACCACGCTGGCAATATGGTCGTTGAGCAGCTGGCTGAGGTCGAGGGCGTCGTGGGGGCGGGCCCAGTAGCTGAACATGACCGGCACGGTGCTGAGCACCTGCACCTGCACCCCAAACTGGTCGTACTCGCGCAGCCGCACCTCGGGGTCCCAACAGTTGTCCTGGATTTCGCGGAAGAACTTGTCGTCCTGCATCATGCGGGCGCAGCAGGGCTTGTGGTGCTCCAGCCGGATGAAGCCGCCGTAGCCGTACCGCTCCCGCAGATCGGGCCAGCGCTCCGGCAGAATGTGGGTATGGATATCGACGGACAGCACGAGAGAGTATTGAGTGTTTAGTAGAGAGTACTTAGTAAGGAGTATTTAGTAGGGAGTGTTGGGTATTCGATGTTGCGCTGGTGGACGCAGCCTGGCAGCCAGTACTTGCTACTCAATACTCGATACTTTCCCCCTCACAGCTTCACATCAAAAAAGTGGCTGAAATACGCTTCGGCAGTGGTGTCGTCCCAGCTGATAATGCCGGCGCCGTACTGCCGGGTTTGCCATAGGTTCAGCACGATGCCCAGCACCAGCAGGGCCCGCAGCAGCGTGTAGGCGGGGCGGCCGTGGGCACGGGCGCGCACCAGCAGCGCGGCCAGCCCCAGCGCCAGCAATGGGTACAGGCTGATCAGCGGCCGGGCACTGAAGCCGCCGCCGTACCACCACTGCTCCCAGCTGAACGTGACGTACACCACTGCCACGGCCGTGGCCAGGGCCGGCAGCCAGGCGGCGGCTAGCTGCCGCCGCAGCGGCCCCACCACGCCCAACAGCGCCAACCCGGCCAGCGGCGTGTACAGCAGCCAGCCTTTGCGGAAGCTCAGCATCCCATCGAGCAGGTGCGGATGCAGGAAGTCAAAGTGCTCGTTGCGGTAGGAATAGAACAGCCAGTGCCCCGTGGTGACGCACCAGAACAACGGCTGCAGCCCTACCACCAGCCCAAATACCAGCCCGGCCGCCAGCAGTGGGCCGCGGTGCTGCCACCACAGCGCCACCCGCGCCCGCAGGTCGGCTACGGAAGTCAGGCCCCAGAGCAGCGGCACCAGCACGTAGAGGATTTCGGTGGGGCGCGTAAGCACCGCCAGCCCCAGAAACAGCCCAATGCCCAGCAGAAACTGAGGTCGCCGGTTCTCGTACCACCGCGCCGTGCAGTACAGCAATGACGCCTGCCACAAAAACAGCGGCGCATGTGCCATAGCCGCCTCCAGGCTGGCGTAGCAAAACAAATTAGTACCCAGCCCGATGGCCGCCAGCGTCCAGGCTACGGTGGGCTCATCAGCGGGGAAGTAGCGGCGCAGCAGCTTCCGCAGTACCCATAGCCCCAGCAGCGCGTGCGCCAGCCCCGCCACCATGATGATCTGCTGGTAGGGCCGCGAGAAACCGTCGGGCGCGTATTTGCCCGCCGACAGCCCGGCGTAGAGATGCGCGCCCAGAAACCACGGCACATCGGCCAGGGCCACGCCCAGCGGGTACTTGGTGATGTAGCCGCCCCGCTCCGGCACGGGCACCAGCCCGATGTTCACGTCGGTGCCGGGCTTGTAGGTGCGGTGCAGGATTTCCAGCGAGTCGGCGCGGGCCAAGTCGTGGTAGATAAAGGCCGAGGGCAGGTACACGTAGTAGCCGCCGGGGTCGGTACCGAACACCTCCAACGGCTTCCAGCGGCGGTTTTGGAACATGAGCAGCGCCAGCAGCGCGCCCGTCAGCAAGAGCAGATAACCAGAAGCCCGCATCTACTCCGCAGCCACTACCGGCGCGGGAGGCGCCATTACGGTGCCGCATACCTGGCAGGTGCGCTTGTGCTCATCCAGCCAGAACCGGTTCATGATGGGCGGCAGCTGACTCACGATGTCCGTGATTTCGGCGTACTCCTCGTAGAGCTTGTGGCCGCAGTTTTCGCAGTACCACTGGAAGCCGTCCAGCTCGCCGGCCGTGCGGTAGCGCTCCAGCACCACCCCCACCGAGCCCGCCGGACGCCGCGGCGAGTGCGGCACGCCGGGCGGCAGCAGAAACATGTCGCCGGCCTTGATGTGGATATCCACCGGCTTACCGTCTTCGATGATCTTCACCACGATGTCGCCTTCGATCTGCAGAAACAGCTCCTCGCCTTCGTCCACGTGGTAGTCTTTGCGGGCGTTGGGGCCGCCCACTACCATCACAATGAAGTCTTTGTTGTCTTTGAACACCTGCTGGTTGCCGACGGGCGGCTTGAGCAAATGGCGGTGTTCATCAATCCAGTGCTGCAGGTTGAAGGGGCGGGCGACGGGCATAGCGGCAGAGTAGGTGAAGGGGTGGACCGAAAAACAGGTGGGAGTACGAATGTAGGCGTTTGGCCGATTCTATGGTAAAGCCGCCCGCGGCATTGTCCGTTGCAGCTCGCCCCGTAATTTGCCCCTCTTCACCTCTGCACCCTATTTCTATGGACTTCCTTTCCCAACGCGCCCTGGTGGGCGGCAGCACGCAGGGCATCGGCCGGGCCGTGGCCGAAGTGCTGGCTCTCCGCGGCGCCACCGTCGTGCTGCTGGCCCGCAACGAAGACCGCCTGCGCGAGGTATCTGCGGCCCTGCCCACGCCCCACGGCCAGCAGCACCACTACCTCGTCGCCGATTTCGCCCGGCCCGACGAGCTGCGCCAGGTGGTTCACACCTACCTGCAGCAGCACCCCGACGGCTTCCACATCCTCGTCAATAACACCGGTGGCCCGGCGGGCGGGCCAATTCTGGACGCGCCGGTGGAGGACTTCCGGGCCGCGTTTGAGCAGCACCTGGTGTGCAACCACCTGCTGGCACAGGCGGTGGTGCCGGCCATGCAGGCGCGGCGGCACGGGCGCATCATCAACATCATCAGCACCTCCGTGAAGCAGCCGCTGCCGGGCCTGGGCGTGAGCAACACCATCCGGGGGGCGGTGGCCAGCTGGGCCAAAACGCTGGCCAACGAACTGGGGCCACACGGCATCACCGTCAACAACGTGCTGCCCGGCGCCACCCTCACCCAGCGCCACACCTCCCTCATCGAGAAGAAAAGCACTCAGACCGGCCAATCCATCGAGGAAATTGAGGCGGGGATGCTGAAGCTGATTCCGGCCAGCCGCTTTGCCCAGGCCGAAGAAGTGGCGGCCGCCGTGGCGTTTCTGGCCTCGGAAGCCGCCGGCTACATCAACGGCACCAATATGCCTGTAGATGGCGGCCGCACCGGTAGCCTATAAATTGCCTGGGGAATGGCTGGTTGTTTCAGCCTTGTTGTTGAACGACCAGCCATTTACCCATGCCGCTATTACATCATTTACCCTACTTTTGCCTACTCTCCGCTTCATACGCCCTGCCCTTTGGTACACATCGACAAGCTCTCCATCGTCATTCCGGTTTATAATGAGGGCCGCACCATTCACCAGATTCTGGACCTGCTGCGGGAGCTGAAGCTGGTCAACGACATCAAGAAGGAAATTATCCTGGTAAACGACTGCTCTACTGACAACTCGGTGCAGGCCATTGAGGCGTATGCTGCCCAGTACCCCGAAATGGGTTTGCGGCTGCTGCAGCACCCCGTCAACAAGGGCAAAGGCGCGGCCCTGCACACCGGCATCCGCGAGGCTACTGGCGACTACGTCATCATTCAGGACGCCGACCTGGAGTACGACCCCGAGGAGTATAACGTGCTGCTCAAGCCCATTCTGAAGGGTTTTGCCGACGTGGTATTCGGTTCGCGCTTTATGGGAGGCAAGCCGCACCGCATCCTGTTCTTCTGGCACAGCATCGGCAACAAGATGCTCACCTTCCTCTCGAACATGTTCACGGACCTGAACCTGACCGACATGGAAACGTGTTACAAGCTGTTCCGCCGCGACATCATTCAGAGCCTGAAGTTGGAAGAAAACCGCTTCGGCTTCGAGCCCGAGGTAACCGCCAAGGTGTCGCGGGTGAAGGACGTGCGCATCTACGAGGTGGGCATCAGCTACTACGGCCGCACCTATGCCGAGGGCAAGAAAATCGGTTGGCGCGACGGGTTCCGGGCCATTTACTGCATCGTGAAGTACGGCCTGTTCGGGTAGGCGCAACAAACAGCGGAGCCGTACGCTTACAGCCGCCGACGCACGCCGCCGGGCAATTCGGAGCCGCATGCCAACAGAGCCTTGATTGCTGATTTGGTTACTTCGCCGGGGGCCACTCCAGCCAGAAAAAGTGGTCCTTATACATTGCCCAGGTGGTATCGCAGCAGTGGAGAATGCCGCGGTAGTACTGCCAGGTTTGGGTGAGATTGAGCACAATGCACAGCAGCAACACGAAAGCAACGCCATAAAGCGAGACGTAAGAGCGGCGGCAGCGGTCGAATACGCTGGCTAGCGGCAACGCCAGCAGCGGATACAGACTAATCAGCGGGCGCTGGCTGAAGCTCCCGCCATACCCCCAGTCCCACCACGACCATGTGACGTAGAGTACCAGCGGCAGCAGCAGCAGCAGCACTGGCAGCGCGGCCCGCACCTGCCGCCGCAGCACCCCTATCCCGAGCAAGGCCAGCCCCATAATCGGGGTGTAAATCAGCCAGCCTTTGCGCGGATTGAAAAGGCCATCTAATAGATGTGGGTGGCGGAAATCGAACTTTTCGTTGGGGTAAGAGTCGATAAACCAGGCACCGCCTACGCTGTGCCAGAACCAGGGCTGCAGTAGCAGCAGTGCCCCGGCTACGCCGGCTACCAGTGCAATCTGGGCGCGATGCTGCCAGAGTTGCCGGGCCCGCTCCCGTACTGCCATCCACGAGGTGAGTCCCCAAAGCGCCGGCACCAGCACCATCCAGAGTTCCGTTACGCGCACCAGCCCAAGCAGGCCCAGCACCACACCCAGCCACGCGGCATCACGCCAGCGAAACGCGGCCAACCACCTGATCGTGAGCAGCAGTAGCGTGGCATTGAGCAGAAACAGGATGCCGTGCGACATCGGTGACTCATAAGTGGCGTAGCAGAAAAAATTGGTCGCCAGCCCCACAGCCAGGACGGTCAGCGCCACGGTGGTATCGTCGAAAAACCGGCGCAGCACAATTCGCAACAGCCACAAGCCCAGCATAGCGTAACTGAGGCAGACCAAGACCAGGGACTTTTGGTAAAGCGGAGAATAACCATCATTCACCGCCCCCGATGCGGTGGCAATACCGTGCGCCAGAAAAAACGCGGGCGCGTAAAACAGCGACATACCCAACGAATACTTCATCACCTGCCGGCCGTTGGGTGCGGGCACCAGGCCGTAGCGGCTGTCGAGGTCGGGGCGGTATTGGGCACGCACGGCGGCCGTATAGGTGCCGTCGCCCACGTCATCGTAAATAAAATGGCTGGACAGGTACTGATAGTAACCGGCCATGTCCCAGATCAGCACGTCGTGGGCATCCCATTTACGGGCCTGAAACACAGTTAGCAGTGCCAGCGCCACAATCAGCAGATAGGAGGCAAGTGACTTCATAAGCGCAAAGAACCGCAGGCTACCAGCAGTGTAAGCTGCGGCAGCATACTAGGGATATACAGGTTGGCCTGGGCTCAAGGCGTAACCGACAGGCTTTCAGGCTAGACAAAACGAGCGTCTATGACAGCAAAACGGCTCTTTGGGAATGGCTCAAATACCAACCCCAAAGAGCCGCGTTGCTTCGGCACGCAATGACTGTTACTCGCTTTTGCTGATAATCAGGTCATCAAGGTACGCGGGCTCAGCGGCGCCGGTACGCCACAGATACACGCTGATTTTATTGGCGTAGGTGATGTTGTCAGGCAGGGTAATCTCCTTCTCCACTTCCACCCACTTGTTGAACGACTTCACCTGATCGGTCAGCTTTACGGCCTCCCAGATAATCGGCTTTGCGGCCGGATTGGCTGGGTCCGTTATCTGCGTCACCAGCACGGCTTCGGTTTTGCCATTGGGCAGATTCACCCATGCCTGCACCTTTATCTTGCGCAGCTTGCTGGCGCTGAGCTTACCCAGCAGGTTGTTATAGCCCATGCTATACTCAACGGCCGGGCCTACTTTCAGCGCGTACTGTCCCGAATGTGCTTTTTCTTTGGTTAAGGAGTTCGGCGTATTGTCGCCCATCCAGCCATCAACCGATTCGAAGTCGTTGCCGGCAAGCTGATTGGCCGGCCGTTCCGCCGTCTTATCGCCGCAGGAGGCCATGCTTACTGCCAAAAGTGCGTACAGCAGTTTTTTCATAAAGAAGGGGCAAAAAGTAATTGTACAGCCAAAACTAGCGGAAAATACGCAGTTCGCCAGCAGGCATTACGAGGATTGCACCGGAGCAGGATCAGGCTCTTTCAAGCACATAATGATCCAAACCGACAGGAAAGGAACCAGCAGCAACAGGTTATCATAGGGAACCTGGATGAAGGCGTAGAAAAAGGTGAGGTTCAGCTTCAGGGCCAGCAACGCCAGGTGCCGGTAGTCGAGCGTGGGCCGGGCACGGCTCACCCAGTACCACACTGCCACTGCCGCCACCGAGCCAACGGACACCACCATGTGCACCAGCCGAAGCAGGTTGATGCGCGTGGCGAAGTCGCCGGGGGCATACGTATAAAACAAGCTAGCCAGCCCCACTCCGCGGAACAGCTGCGCCGGATTTCCTTCCGCGTTCAGATTATTCTGCCACTCCGCAACCGCCGCCGTGGTGTAGGCGCCTTGCCCCTTCATAAACGCCGACCAGTCTGCTGATAGAAAAGGCAGCACGTAAATACCCAGGATACCTACCGCAACCAGCGCTGTCAGCCAGATAGCCCGTTTTGGTCCTTCGTGCCGATAGATGAGCCACAGATAAAACGGAACCCAGAACAGCAGGGAAAACCGGGAAAGCAGGCACAGCACCAGCCCTATTGCCCGCAGCAGAGTGGACTGGCTCAGGACTCCGGCAACCAAAATGAAGTAGTAGCCGACAATCATGGTTTCGATGGACAAACCCAGAATGTGCGTGTCGTGCCCCAGCAGCGGCCAGAACAGCAGCAATGGCAGCAGCAGCTTGGTAATGCCACCGTAAAACGAAGGCCTGGTAGCAGCCAGCCGGTAAGCGTAGAGCAGTGCGCCAAGACCAAGCACCCACAATCCCAGCCACCGATAATCTATGTTCAGCGCATCGGGCAGCAGATACGGCAGCCACATCATCGGCAGATATGTTGGCGACAAATCATACCCGAACTCGGTGATGAGCGCATACACTGGCTCACCATTCTGCAGGCGCCGCAGATACACTTCAAGAGAAGGTAGCACATCCGACATTTTCACGTCTACCGGATATTGCGCTATGATTTCTTGTATTCGCGGGTAGAGCGCTACCGCCAGCATTGCCATTGCGGCCACATAGGCCCATTGAGGGCGCCCGTACCCGCTTTTGCTTGTGGGCAGCAGGTATGGCTGCCCGCGCAGAGCCCGCCAAGCAGCTCCAACAAACAGCACGGAGGCTCCCATGTACAGGATCGGACTCAGGAGCGGCCCGAAGGCATTGCGGCTGTAGAAAAACAACAGGAGTTCCGCAGCGAAGGCCGCCAGCACCAGTACGGTCTGTTTCTGGGCGGAAGAAGAATGAGCGTTATGGGATGCCATGGTTGGTAAGCTTATACTGGCGAGGGGGCAAGATTACTAACTTTGCCGCAGTTGTAGCCTGTGCCAGCGCCAAGCCTGTACCTTTATACTTTCGCACTCATTGCCGATTCTATGGACCTTACGTATGAGCAGAAATATCATCAGTTGGAAGAGCAGCACTGGTGGTTTACAGGCCGCCGCGACGCTGTTCGTAAGCTGATTAACGGTCTGCGCATTCCTGCTACGGCCGATATTCTGGAAATCGGCTGTTCGGCCGGGCCATTACAGCAGATTCTCCAATCCGACGGCTACCAGCACCTTACCGGCATTGACATAAGTGAAAAAGCTATTTCCCTGGCGCGGCAGCGCGGTGTTGCCAACGTATCGGTGATGGATGGGGCGCGGCTGGACTTTGCGGATGCTTCCTTCGATCTACTGATTGCCTCCGACGTGCTGGAGCACATCGAGGATGAAGCTCGAGCCGTGCGCGAATGGCACCGGGTGCTGCGGCCCGGCGGCCGCATGATTGTGTTTGTGCCGGCTTTTCAGATGCTCTGGACCCGCCACGACGAGGTGAACCACCACTATCGGCGCTATACCGGCGCCCACCTGCGCCGCGTGCTGCAGCAGGCCGGCCTGCAGTTGGAGCGCACGTCGTACTGGAACTCCACCCTGTTTTTCCCGACTACGGCCGTGCGGCTGCTGCAGCGCCTGCTGGTCCGGTCCCGCTCTGATATCCCTTATACCGGCGACCTGAAACAGTTGCCCCCCTTGCTGAATGGATTGCTCAGCCAGCTGCTCAAAACCGAAAACAAGGTGCTGCAGCACCTGCCGCTGCCGGTGGGGGTTAGCGTATTTGCCATTGCCCGCAAGCCCTAGCGCCCCGCGCCTGATTTCTTTCCCTCCCCAGCCCTGCTCCCCGTGGATCTGTCCGTCATCATCCCCATCTACAACGAAGAAAGCAACATCCCGACGCTCTACGACCGGCTGCGCGGGGTGCTGGATCCAATGGGGCTGCACTACGAGTTCATCTTTATCAACGACGGCTCGCGCGACAAGTCCCTGCAGTTGGTGCAGACGCTGGCCTTGCGCGACGAGCGGGTGCGCTTCATTGATTTCAGCCGCAACTTCGGGCACCAGATTGCCGTGACGGCCGGCTTGGACCTAGCCGTGGGCGAGGCCGTAGTCATTATCGACGCCGACCTGCAGGACCCGCCCGAGCTGATTGTGCCGCTCTACCATAAGCTGCACGAAGGCTACGAGGTGGTGTACGCCAAGCGCCGTTCCCGGCAAGGCGAAAGTGCCGCCAAGAAGCTCACCGCCAAGCTTTTTTACCGGCTTCTGGCCAGCATCACCAACATTTCCATTCCGGTAGACACCGGCGACTTCCGCATCATCTCGCGCAAGGTGGTGGATGCCCTCAAGCAGATGCCGGAGCAGAACAAGTTCATCCGGGGCCAGATTTCCTGGATCGGCTACCGCCAGACCTACATCGAATACGATCGGGCCGAACGGGCCGGTGGCGAAACCGGCTACACCTACCGCAAGATGATCCGGCTGGCCCTGGACGGCATCACCGGCTTCTCCGACGCGCCACTCAAAGCTGCTACCATCGGTGGGTTTATCGTGTCGGGGGTGGCCTTTGTGGTGATGCTCTATACGCTGTATGCGCGCTTCGTGAGCGGCGACTACCAGCCAGGCTGGGCCTCGCTGATGGTGAGCATCCTGTTTCTGGGGGGCGTGCAGCTCATTGCCGTGGGCATCATCGGCGAGTACATTGCGCGACTCTCAGCTAACGTGCGCCAGCGCCCGCTCTACATCATCTCCGATACCAATATCACGCACGCCCCGCAGACTGACAAGCAGTTGCGGTAGCATGACGCTCTACTTCTCCTTCTTTCGCGGCGCCAGCACCACGTAGCCGTCAGGGAAGCGCTGCTCGGCGAAGTCCGGGAATACGGCGCGCAGGTAGCGGTGGGCCGGGCCGTCGCGCCAAGTGGGGCTGACGAGCACGGCGGCGGGCTGGTAGTGCTGCCGGAACCGGGCCGCCGCCGTGGCGGAAGGCGCGGTGAACGTGGTATCGGCGGGGGCGCGCTGCAGCGCCAATAGGGCGTGCACCACGGTATCGGCCTCAAAGCGGGCAAACTGCTCGGCCCCGACGCGGGAAATGTAGGCGGAGGGTATCTTCTTGCGGTAGTAGGGCTGGTGCAGGAAGCTGCGCAGCTCCACTTTGCCCAGCTGGCGGTAGCCATCCACCAACCCAAACGGCACCGTGAACAACGCCTCACCCGGCAGCGCCGCCACCGCCCGGTAGGCCGCTGGCATCTTCCGGGACGAGTCCAGCGGCGGTGGCACGGGCCAGAATTCTACCAGCACCACCAGCACCAGCACGCCGCTTAGCAGCGCGCGTAGCACTGGTCGGTGCGAAGCATCCCAGGCGGCTTCCAGGGCCCCAAACCCTACGATGGGCAGCAATAGCGTCACCATCAACACCCAGCGCGTGGGGCAGCGGATATTATTGAAGAACGGGAT
Source organism: Hymenobacter yonginensis (assembly GCF_027625995.1). Classification (NCBI taxonomy): domain Bacteria; kingdom Pseudomonadati; phylum Bacteroidota; class Cytophagia; order Cytophagales; family Hymenobacteraceae; genus Hymenobacter; species Hymenobacter yonginensis. The sequence goes on along the minus strand of NZ_CP115396.1, from coordinate 4,193,119 downwards.
GAAGTGCAGCAGGCCGTTGGGCAGATTGAGCTTGATGTGGCCCAGCACCCGCAACGCCGGCAGCGTGAGCAGCACAAAAAACAGCAGCACCCACGCCAGCGGCCGGCCCTGGTGGTCGAGGTTGCGTACGGAGGCTAGCCGCCGCGGCCACAGCGCTGCCAGCGCGCACACCAACGGCACCGCGTAGCCCAAGAACATGACGTTTTCCACGGAGCCCGGCATGTTGAAGATCTTTGGATTGTGGTAGATCTGCTGAGCCCAGTCGAAGTTCAGCCAGCGGCTGTTGTCGGCTGGCAGGAAGAAGCCGGCCAGGTCGCCACCCCACCAGAAGCCGGCGTTGTCGGGCACGTCGCGCAGGCGCATGAGCCGGATGACGAGGTGGCTCACGACCAGCACACCAGCCAGAATCAGCCAAGGGCGGCGGTGACGCCAGTTGATGCTGCCCAACTTCAGCCAGTACCAGGCGGCGTAGGCCAGCGAGAAGTAGAGCAGCGCAAACAGCACGTAATAGTCGCTGAAGAGCGTGATGATGCCCAGCCCGAAGCAGGCCGCCACGGCTTTCCAGCTGCGCACCTGCGGCCAGAATCGGCCCGGCTCAAACCGGAAGGCGCTCAGGAACGCCAGCAGGTAAAACGGCACCGTAGCCGTGAGCACCAGATTGTAGTGGTAAGGCAGCCGCACGGTTTTGTAGGGCGAAAACGCGAAGAATAACCCCGCCAGCCACGCCAGCGCCGGCTGCCGCAGCCAGCGTCGCGCCAGCAGCCACGCCCCCGCCCCCGACAGCGCATATTCGGCGGCCAGCGCGAGGTTGAGGGCCAGCATTTCGTTGTTGATCAGCACATTGACCATACCCACAATCGGGATATAAGCATGCAGCCACAGCCCTGCCCCCTCGGGGTAGAGCAGCCAGGTGGAGTAGAACGGGTTGTGCCCGGCCGCTACCTGTTCGCGAAAGTGCCACACATTCCAGAGCTCCAGATAGCCATCCTGGTCGGCGAAGGCGGGGAAGGTGGTGCTCAGGTGCGCGGCCAGCGGCCAGGTCCAGGCCACGAACACGGCCAAGTAGGAAGCCACTACCAGCGCCAGCCGCCAACCAGTGTTTGTGTTAGGCATACAGATGCAGAATTCAGCAGAAAAAAGAGAGCCGGCCGGCCCTCAGCCGGGGCAGGCAAAGGTAGCCGTTGCCGGCTAAGTCGTACCTTTTCGGGGTTTCCTGCCGTCCCGTCCGCTTCGCTATGCTTCACCTTCAGAACTACCTCAACGGCCAGCTGGTGCCGCCCGCCGCCGGCCGCTACCTGCCCAACATCGAGCCCGCCACCGGCCAAGTGTTCAGCTACATTCCGGATTCCGATGCCGAAGACGTGGCCCGTGCCACCGCTGCCGCCGAGGCCGCCCTGCCCGCTTGGCGCCGCCTGCCGGCCGAAGACCGGGGCCGGCTACTGGTGCGCATCTCGGAGCTGATTGAGCGCGACCTGGAGCGTCTGGCCCAGGCCGAAAGCCAGGACAACGGCAAGCCCGTCAGCCTGGCCCGCACCGTGGACATCCCGCGCGCCGCCAGCAACTTCGCCTTCTTCGGGACGGCGGCGCAGCACTTTGCATCGGAAACCCACTTCCAGGAAGGCGTGGCGCTGAACTACACGGTGCGGCACCCGCTGGGCGTGGTGGGCTGCATTTCGCCCTGGAATCTGCCGCTGTATTTGTTTACCTGGAAAATTGCTCCGGCACTGGCCGCCGGCTGCACAGTGGTGGCCAAGCCCTCGGAAATCACACCCTACACGGCGTTTCTGCTGAGTGAGCTGTGCATGGAAGCCGGGCTGCCGGCGGGTGTGCTCAACATCGTGCACGGCACGGGGCGGGGCGCGGGCCAGCCCATCATCGAACATCCGGGCATCAAGGGCATCAGCTTCACGGGCGGCACCAAAACCGGCGAACAGATAGCCCGCACCGCCGCGCCCATGTTCAAGAAACTCTCGCTGGAGCTGGGCGGCAAAAACCCCAATATCATCTTCGCCGACTGCGACCTGGCCGAGGCCGTACGCACCAGCCTGCGCAGCAGCTTCGCCAATCAGGGCCAGATCTGCCTGTGCGGCTCGCGTATCTTCATCGAGCGTAGCATCTACGAGCAGTTCAAGGTTGATTTTCTGGCGGGCGTGGCCGGCCTGACCGTGGCTGACCCGCAACTGGAAACCAGCCGCCAAGGCGCCCTGGTGAGCGAGGCACATCTGCAAAAGGTATTGGGCTACATTGCGCTGGCCCACGAGGAAGGCGGCACCCTGCTGGCCGGCGGGCGGCGTGTGCAGTTGCCGGGCCGCTGCGCCGAGGGCTACTTCCTGCAGCCCACCGTATTTGAGGGGCTTGCGCCCGACTGTCGCGTCAACCGCGAAGAAATCTTCGGCCCCATGGTCACGCTCACGCCCTTCGATACCGAAGAAGAAGTGCTGACCTGGGCCAACGGCACCGACTACGGCCTGGCCGCCACCATCTGGACCCGCGACCTAAATCGGGCGCACCGCGTGGCGCACCAGCTGCACAGCGGCATCGTCTGGATCAATATCTGGCTGCACCGCGACCTGCGTACGCCGTTCGGCGGCATGAAGAACTCCGGCGTAGGCCGCGAAGGTGGGTTGGAGGCTTTGCGCTTCTTCACGGAGGCGCAAAGCGTGACCGTGAAGCTGTAGTCATCCGTCATTCCGAGCGCAGCGAGGAAGCTGAGTAAATCAGCGCAACAAATTCACCGAGATTCCTCGCTGCGCTCGGAATGACAACCGGTTTACAGCCGCTCCAGGCGCCGTTCCAGTTCGTCCAGCGTGATTTCCTGAAACTCCAGCGGGTCGGGCTCCTGGCCGGTGGTGGTTTCCTGCCAGGCGAGGTAGGGCGTGCCGGCTTCATAGCGGAGGCCGATGAGCACGGCGCGGCGGCCGGCTGGCACGTTGTCGAACTGGTAGCTGCCACCGCCAGCCTCGCCGGCCAGGATGGTGGGCGTGGCGCCGCGCAGCACCAGCCGTACCGAGGTGCCGTCGGGGGTATTGGCGGATGACGTGACGGACTCAGTGGCTTGCAGCGAGGTGGTGGCGCCGGTCTGCGGGCGGTCGGCGTTCAGCCAGCCCAGCTGGGCGCAGTGGAATACGTAGCGGTCCGTGGGCTCGGGTTCTGAGGCAGTGGGCTCGTCGGCGGGAAGGTCGGCGGCCAGGGCCTGCTCGGCGGTGGGGGTGCTGTCGGCGGTGGAGAGCTGGCCTTCGTTGAAGGAGAAGCGTACGGGCAGCATCATTTTCACCTTCACGAACTCGCCGTTGCGCTGGCCGGGCGTCCAGTGGCCGGAGGTCTGGCGGAGCACGCGCAGCACCTCTTCGTCGCAGCCGTGGCCGAGGCCGTAGAGTACTTTGGGGTTAAGCACCTTGCCGCCTTCATCCACCACAAACGAGGCAAACACCACGCCCTGCGTGCGGCTGGCCAGTGCCTGCTGGGGGTACCGGATCAAGCGGTTGATGTCGGCGGGGCCACTGCCGTAGGCGGGCATGGGGCGGGCGTCGGTGTAGATGGTTTCGGCGGTTTCGGGCGCGGGGGCGGCGGTTTCGGGGGCCAGCTCCCAGCGCACGGGGGCGGTGCCCTGGCCGTGGTAGAGGCGCATGTCGGGCAGCGGGCGGCCGTTGGCGGCGGGCAGCTCCAGTCGCACAGTGCGGCCGGCGGCGACTTGCAGGGGCTGGCCGTTCTGGGAGGCTTTCAGCAGCACCATGCCGGCCGTCTGGAGGGGCTGGCCGTCGGTGGTGGCGGTGCTGAGGTTGGTGAGCAGCATCTCGGCGGGCGTCAGGCACTCCTTCAGCTCCACCCACACGGGGCCGGTGGCGGCGCGTTGCTGGGCATCAACCAAGGTACCAGCGCCGATGCGGACCACAGTACCGGCGCGGCCGCGCACTTCAGCGGCCTGGGTAGGATCAATCTGAAAATACTCGCTGGCTTTGCGGGCCACGTCGAACAGGGTGGCGTCGCCAGGGGGCGGGGTGCTGCCGAGCAGGCCGGCCGGGGCGCGGCGCACGCTGCGGTAGACGATCAACGGGGCCGTGCGCGAGGTGGGCCGGGCCAAGCGGTGCCAGTCGCGGCGAACGGGAGTGGTATCGAGGGTGCCGACGGGGTCGGACAGGGAATCGAGGGCCAGGGAATCGGCCAGGGCGGGGGTGCGCCGCTCGGTGGTGGCGGGCTGATCGGGCTGGCAGGCCGCGGCGGCCAGCAGCGTCAGGCCAAGCAGGAAAGAGGAAAGCCGGGGTATTCGCATTGCTAGGTTTCTACGCACAAACGAACAAAAGGCTAGGCTGCGTGTACGGAATAGATGATTGGCTGGAATTATTAGCTCAAGTATAGGTATTTACCCGCGAAAGAATTGTGCTGGCAGGCAGTGGATGCTAACTGGCAGGCAGTGGATGCTAACTGGCAGGCAGTAGATGATAACTGGCAAGCGGTAGATAGTATCTGGTAGGCAGTAGATGATAACTGGCAATTGGTAGGTGATAAATGGCAAGTGGAAGATGCTATCTGGCAAGCGGTAGATGCTGGTTAACGTATCTGGGGCTGCGTTCCGTCGAGCGGATGATGATGTGTGGCTCAGCAGGAACTACGTGGCGCGCTGGCTGAAAAAGAGGCGTCAGGTGGTAAGTGTAGGATTTGGGTTGGGCGGGCCGTTCACCCTGGTTTACCGTTCAAGACAACCAACACTTTCTTTTCCCTTCTTCATGGCTATCCAACCAAAAACCAAGGGTTTGGCGCACGTCGCCCTGCGTACCACCGACTTCGCCCGCGCCAAGGCGTTTTACCATGACCTGCTGGGCTTCCCCATCGCGCTTGAAACTCCCGAAATACTGGGCTTTCTGGTCGGAGCCATATTCATCGGCTTCAAAAAGGCCGAGCCCACCCATCCCGGCGGCAGCACCTTTACGCCCTTCAACGTGGGCCTCGACCATATTGCCATTGCCTGCGAAGACGAGACCGAACTACACCGTGTAGCGGACGCCCTGCAAGCGGCAGGCGTGGAAAACACCGGCGTGAAGCAAGACACGGTGGGGCCGATGCAGTATGTGGCGTTCAAAGACCCTGACCGTATCGCCTGGGAGTTCTACATGGTGTAGAGACGCAATAGTTGACGTCTCATCGTTGAAAAGGTGACAGCAGTGTCAACAGGCTCAGCAAGAAGAAGCCCTCCGACGGTAGGTTATTGGCCTACTGCCGGAGGGCTTCTTGCTTAGGGTCGTTTTCAGCATTGAGAGGAAGGATTGCTTCGCTTCGCTCGCAATGACAGGCTTGCCTACAAATTCTTCAGCACGAAATCAGTCATCTGGCGGTAGAGGTGCAGGCGGGTGGTGCCGCCGTAGATGCCGTGGTTGCGGTTGGGGTAGTAGAGGGTCTGGTAGTCTTTGTTGGCCTTGATCATGGCGTCGGTGAAGGCGACCGAGTTCTGGAAGTGCACGTTGTCGTCGCCGGTGCCGTGTACGAGCAGGAGCTTGCCCTTGAGCTTATCGGCGTGCTGCACGGGCGAGTTGTCGTCGTAGCCGGCGGGGTTTTCCTGGGGCGTTTTCAGGAACCGCTCGGTGTAGACGGTGTCGTAGTAGCGCCAGTTGGTAACGGGGGCCACGGAGATGCCCATCTTGAACAGGTCGGCGTTTTTGGTGAGGGCCAGGGCGGTCATGTAGCCGCCGAAGCTCCAGCCCCAGATACCGATGCGGGCCTTATCGACGTAGGGTAGCGAGGCCAGGTATTTGGCGCCTTCGCCCTGGTCCACAGTTTCGAGCTTGCCGAGGTTGGCGTAGGTGACCTTTTTGAAGGCCGCGCCGCGGGCGCCGGTGCCGCGCCCGTCCACAATCACCACGATGTAGCCGTTTTCGGTCAGCATCTGGTGCCAGAGGTAGTTGGTGCCACCCCAGGAGTCGGCGTTGGTCTGGGAGCCGGGGCCGCCGTACACGTGCATCAGCACGGGGTATTTCTTGCTGGCGTCGAAGTTGGTGGGCTTCAGCATCTGGCCATTCAGCTCCACGCCTTCGCTGGTTTTGAAGGAAAAGAACTCGGGCGTGGCCAGGTTGTACTGGCTGAGTTTGTCGCGCAGCTTGGCGTTGTCTTCCAGCACTTTCACCAGCTTGCCGTCCTGGCCGCTACGCAGGCTGACCACGGCGGGCACGCCGGCTTCGGAGTGGTAGTTGAGGTAGTAGCGGGTGTCGGCACTCATGTTGGCAGCATCGGTGCCGCGGCCAGCTTCGCTGAGGCGGGTTTTGCCTTTGCCTTTCAGATCCACGCGGTAGAGGTGGCGTTGCAGCGGCGAGGCTTCGGTGCTGGTGTAGTACACGAGGCCCTTTTTCTCGTCGAAGCCGTCGATGCTGGTGATTTCCCAGGGGCCTTTGGTGAGCTGGCGCACCAGCTTGCCGCCCATGGTGTAGAGGTAGAGGTGGCGGTAGCCGTCTTTTTCGCTGCTGAACAGGAACTCCTTGCCGCCCTGCAGGTAGCGCAAATCATCGTTGACTTCCACGTAGGCCGCGTCGGTGTCGGTGAGGACCACTTGGCTCTGGCCGGTGCGGGCGTTGGCGTGCAGGATTTCGAGCTTGTTCTGCAGGCGGTTCATGCGCCGGATGCTGAGCAGGTCGGCAGTTTGGGTCCAGAGGATGCGCGGGATGTACTGGTTCTGCTCGGGGCCCACATCCAGCTTGGTGGTTTTGGCGGCGGCCACGTCGTAGGCCGAGACGCTCACGATGGAATTTTTCTCGCCGGCTTTGGGGTATTTATAGCGGTAGTCTTTGGGGTAGAGCGCGCCCCACTCCTGCATGTTGTACTCGGGCACCTGGCTTTCATCGAAGGTGTAGAAAGCCACGTAGCGCGAATCCGGCGACCATTGGAAACCCTGCGCAAACTCGAACTCTTCCTCGTACACCCAGTCGGTGCCGCCGTTAATGATCTTGTTGAGCGCGCCATCGGTCGTGACAGCGGTTTCGCGCATGGTGGCGAGGTCGGTCACGAACAGGTTGTTGTCGCGCACGAAGGCCACGCGCTTGCCGTCGGGCGAGAAGGTGGCGTAGAGCTGCTTGCCGGGCGCCTGGCTCAGGGGCGTGAGCTGCTTGCTCTGGCGGTTGTAGATGTAGAACGTGGACTTGCTGGAGCGGCGGTAAATCGGCTCAGTGGCGGTGCTGAACAGGACCTGCTGCTCGTCGGCGTTGAAGCTGTAGCCATCCACGGGCAGCGGCTGGGGTTGGCCGGGCAGCTGCAGGGCGGTGGCCGCTACCAGCGTCTGCACGGGCTGGCCGGTGGTGACGTCGTGCTGCACGAGGCTGCCCTCATCGAGCGAGGAGTAGAAGCGGCCGTCGTTCATCCAGTTGAAGCCGGGCACCGACTTGGCGGCAAACGTGCCTTTCTGCCAGATGTCTTCGAGGGTGATGTTCTGTTTTTGCTGGGCCGAGGCGGTGGGCAGCAGGGCGGGAACCAGCGCGGGGCCGGCGGTAGCCAGCCACAGGGCCAGCGTGAAAGAGCGAAATTTCATGCAGAAGGAAAATGTCTGGGGGAATCGGGACGTTAAGGTAGCCAATGGCGCGGGCTTGGTTGCACGGAAGACGCGGCAAAACCCGGCTACCTGGCACATCCGCCCGAAACCCCGATCTTTACCGAACCTATGCGTTATCGTCTGTTTCCGCTTCTCGCCTCGCCCCTGCTGCTGCTGGCCGCCTGCAACCCCGAGCCCAACCCCGGCCCGCGCATCGACCTGGTGGGCAGCACCACGCCAGCGCTGCTGAGCGCCAGCCGCACCAGCGCCGTGCCCGCCGACACGTTCTCAACCCGCGTGTTTGCCGAAGCTCGCGACACCGTGAACGGCCCTGCCCTCACCCGCCTGCGCATCACCGTCGAATACTTCCGCAACCGCAACCCCTACATCTACCCCTCTCCCTACAACCCCGACCAGGTACCCACCGAAGATGATCCGCTGGTGTTCCTCGACTCGCTGCTGCCGGCGGGCAAGCGGGCCCAAGTGTTTCAGTACACAGCCGGCACGCGCAGCACCTCGGGCCAGGAAACCTGGAATTTTCAGGTAGAAGACACCGAAGGCGCGTCCAACCAGCGCAGCTACGTGCTCACGCTCCGCAACCCCGACTCGCTGCTAACCTATCACCGCTACACGATGCGACTGCAGGCCCCGCTCACGCGCAAGTCGCGCAGCTACCTGGCGCTGTCGGCGGGGCTGGCGCTGCCCGCGTTTGCGCTGGGTCCGCGCACCGCCCAGAACCGCGACTCCATCGACGTGGTGTATCTGCCGCTGGCAGCCGGCGCCCGCGCCCTGGCCGCCCCCGCCGACCCGGCCCTGACGCTGCGCGCCTGGACCACCCGCCGCCGCACCGAGTTCCGCCGCACCACCCTCAACCAGGCCGGCTTCACCGCCGCCGACAGCCAGGCCGAGCTGGTGGACGCCTTCGCCACCGGCACGCCCCTCACCCCCACCACCAACACCGGCGTGCTGACCAAAGGCCAGGTGGTAGCCTTCCGCACCATCACCAACAAGACCGGCCTGCTCTACATCGAGGATTTCCCCACGGCTCCTCGCCCGGCCGTGCTGCTGCAGGTACGCATCACGAAATAGGCCGGCGCCAAACGCAAAAAGCCCCCGCACTGTCTGGTACGGGGGCTTTTGTTGTGCTAATGATGACAGCCTAGAACAGGAATCCGGCCGTAACGGTAGTCGTGAAGCGGCTTGCGTCCACGCTCACAACCGGCGTGTTGTTGGTGCTCAGGGTGTAGGGGCTGTAGAACCGCTTGCTGGTGCCGTACACGCCGGCCACGTCCAGGAAGAAGTTGTTTTGCCGGATGCCAGCGCCGCCCGTGTAGTAGTTCTGGGTGCGGTCGAAGTCGCTCTGGCGGTAGGCGTCGCCGTAGCGGGCGTAGCCGGCGCGCAGACGGAACACGTCCAGGCGCAGCTCGCCGCCCACCCGCACGTTCACGGCCGACTGGTACAAGCCCTTAATGGCCGTGTTGTCGGGCCCGAAGTCGTTGTCGACTTGGTTTTCGGCCGTGTTGAGGCGGGCCTGGCTGTAGTTGACGTACTCCACGTCGCCGCTTATGAAGCCATACTTGCCAATCACGGCCGTCACCCCGCCCGAAGCCCGAAACGGCGACGTCAGCAGGTAATCAAACGGCGTGGTGCCGGTGCTCACCTCGCGGCTGGTGTAGCTCTGGTTGCCCACCCGCACCGGCCGGTCGAAGTTGGCGCTCAGCGACGAGCTGTAGGTTTCCGACAGCGTCGTCAGCGTGGGCGTCTGGATGGAAGCGCCGAAGCGCACGGCGTCGTTGAAGCGGTAGATGGCCCCGATGCGGGCATTGATGCCGCTGCCGCGGGTTTCCACAATCTCGCGGTACGTGAGGCTGTTGAAGGCCGTGTTACCGTTTGGCTCTGCTTCCGAAGCCGTGAGCGTGCTGGTGGAGTTGTAGCGGGTGCTCACGATGCCGATGGCGCCGCCCACGTACAGCCGGTCGCGGTAGCTGGCGCCGTAGCCGATGTCGAACTGCGTCTGAGAGCCGGTGGTCAGCACGACTTCGTCCTGCGTGAGCCGGCCCGTATCCTCAAATGGCCGAGACAAGCCTAGAACACTGTCGCGGGGCTGGCCATTGGTGTAGTAGTAGTCCGTCAGCAACGCACCATACGCCAGACCATCCAAGGTTCTATACCCGCTGTTGAACTGCTGTTCGGCGTTGGCCACGCTGATTTCCGGGTCGTTGAAGCGCTGCAGGATGTCCTGGCTGGGGTCGGGCTGGCCGCGGTAGCGGAAACGCTGGTTGTAGTCGTTGGTGCGGTTGAAGCCGATGGCCAGCGTGCCGCCGCGCCACGCATTGTTGTCGGCATCGGGCCGGCGCCGCACAAAGGCGGCGCCCAGGCTGGCCACGTGCAGGCTGTTGCGCGAGTCGGAGGTGGTGGCGCCGAAGCCCGTGGCATCGGCGTTGCTCAGGCCCAAACCCGGCGTGAAGCTGAACTCGGAGCGCTGGTAGAGCCCCAGCCCGGCCGGGTTCGTGACGAGGCTGCTCAGGTCGGCGCCTACGGCCACGTTGGCGCCGCCAATGCCGAGGGTGCGGGCCGTGCCGCTGGGCTGGGTCTGCGAGAAGCGCAGGGCATCTACTTGGTAGCCCTGGGCTACCTGTTGGGCAAAGCCGTAGCTAGCCTGGCCCGCAAAGGCCACGGCAAGCCAGTATTTCAGGTTTTTCATTGGAAGGAAAGGAAGGCGGCCGCCACGCGGCCCGTCACATAGTATAGGTCAGAGTTGCGCCGGTTATTGTACCCGGCCACGGCCGCCGCCGCCACCACCGCCACTGTTGCCCCCGCCGCCACCGGAAGGAGCCGAGTAGCTGCGCGACTCAGAAGCGCGGCTGGGCGCCTCGTAGCTGCGCTGAGGTGCTTCGTAGGAGCGTTGGGCGCTACGCTGCGGGGCCTCATAAGTGCGTTGCGGCGAAGACCGGCGCGTTGGCTGCTCCATCGTCTCGCCACCGCTGCTCTGCTGCGACGGGCTTTGGCTGTAGATGCTGCGGCTCCGGCCGCGCGACTGCGAGTAGTCAGTGGAAGGCTGCGGCGTGCTGCCGGCCCCATCCTGCCCTACGCGCCAGCGGCGACCTTCGTAGCTGCGGGTAGGCCGTTCAGTGGCAGCATCCTGCAGCGCCGGGCTACGCGTGATGCCATTGTTGCGGTCAGGAGCCGTCTGGCCAGCGGCCCCATCGGTACCAAGATCAGGGTTGCGGGTGCCCCGGACGCCGGGCGTACCAGTGGTAGCGGCATCCGTCATGCGCACGTTGCGGCGGCCGGGCATGGTAGCGGGGGTGCTTCCCACCACGTTGCCGGACGTGTTGCCGCCCGGAGCCACCAGGCCACCTTCCGTGACGCGGCCCCGGCCTCCGCCGGTGCTCGTACCCATACCACCGACACCGGTGCCGGAGCCCGTGCGGCCCGACGTAACGGCTTCGGCGCTGCGGCTGCTGCGCGGCCCGTAGCGCTGGTTCACTGAGCGGCCGCCACCGGAGTAGCCGCCGAAGCCGCCACCGTTGTAATAGCCACCGCCGTTGTAGTATCCACCGTAGCCGGCGCCATAATAGCCGTTATAGAAACCGTCATAATAACCGCGGCCGTAGCCACCCCAGCGGTTCCAGCCCCAGGGCCGGCCCCAGCCCCATGGGCTGCCAAAGCCTACATAAATGTTTACTCCACTACCGTAGCCCCAGAAAGGGTCGTAGCCACCATAGCCATAGCTGGGCCCCCAAGCCGAGTAATAACCGGGGCCACCATACCAGAATGGGTCGGAGAAAATAAAGTCGTTGTAACCGTAGCCGAAGCTGCTGTAGTACGGCTGGTGAAAACGCCGGATGCGCGAAGAATACGCAAAGTCGTCGTCGTAGTATTCGGTAGATTCGTCGGTGGCAGCCGAACTGCCTTGCTCCGTGTAATCAGGATTCGTGAGCTCGTCGCGGGTGGCGGGCGTGGCCGCCGCTACCGCCGCCGCGCTTTGCGTGGTGCGGTCAGAGGAAGAATAATAGACGCCGTCGCTTTCCGTAGTGGAAAGCCCGGCGGTGCTTGCGCAGCCTCCCAGCGTGAGCAGGGAGAAGGCAGGCAGCAGGGTAGAAAGGATTTTTTTCATGACGGCTAACAAAAAAGGAGGCGGGCGAAAGAAAGTATCTACTCAAACACCGAAGACTTGCCTACACCAGTTGCAGACCGAGACGACAGGCTCCGGTTTAATAACGTAATTTGGCGACGAAACGGTGCCGAAATGTCTAGCACAAATCTTGGGCCAAAACGGGAACTTTTTCAACTTACCAAAGATACCTGAAACATGAGCAAAAGTTTGCCCAAGCGGAGCGAGGATTATTCCCTGTGGTACAATGAGTTGGTGAAGCGCGCAGGTCTGGCTGAGAACTCTGCTGTACGAGGCTGCATGGTGATTAAGCCATACGGTTACGCCATCTGGGAGAAAATGCAGCGTACGCTCGACGATATGTTCAAGCGTACGGGCCATCAAAACGCTTATTTCCCGCTGTTTGTCCCCAAAAGTCTGTTCGAGGCGGAAGAAAAAAACGCCGAGGGTTTTGCCAAGGAATGCGCGGTGGTAACGCACTACCGCCTGCAGACCGACCCCGACAATCCCGGCAAGCTCCGCGTCGACCCCAACGCCAAGCTGGAAGAGGAGCTGGTGGTGCGCCCCACCTCGGAGGCCATCATCTGGAGCACCTACAAAGGCTGGATCCAAAGCTACCGCGACCTGCCGCTGCTCATCAACCAGTGGGCCAACGTGGTACGTTGGGAGATGCGCACCCGCCTGTTTCTGCGCACCGCCGAGTTTCTGTGGCAGGAGGGCCACACCGCCCACGCCACCGCCGAGGAAGCCTTAGCCGAAACCCGCCAGATGCTGGAGGTGTACGCCCAGTTTGCCGAGGAATGGATGGCGCTGCCCGTAGTGAAGGGCGTGAAAACCGAAAACGAGCGGTTTGCCGGCGCCGAGGACACCTATTGCATCGAAGGGCTGATGCAGGACGGCAAGGCGCTGCAGGCCGGCACCTCTCATTTCCTGGGCCAGAACTTCGCCAAGGCGTTTGACGTGCAGTTCCAAAGCAAGGAAGGCGGCCTGGAGTACGTATGGGGCACCAGCTGGGGCGTGAGCACCCGCCTGATGGGCGCACTCGTGATGGCCCACTCCGATGACGAAGGCCTGGTGCTGCCGCCCAAGCTGGCCCCCATTCAGGTGGTCATCGTGCCCATCTACAAGTCCGGCCAGCTCGACGAGCTGCTGGAGCGCATCCGCCCGATGCAGATGGGGCTGATTGAGCGCGGTATTTCGGTGAAAGTAGACGACCGCGACACCGAGCGCCCCGGCTACAAGTTTGCCGAGTGGGAGCTGAAGGGCGTGCCCGTACGCCTGGCCGTGGGCATGCGCGACCTCGACGCCGGCACCGTAGAAGTAGCCCGCCGCGACACCAAGGAGAAGATGAACCTGCCCCTGGCCGACATCGTGAACAGCGTAGCCGCGCTGCTCGACGACATCCAGACCAGCATCTACCGCAAAGCGCACCAGTTCCGCGAAACCCACACGCACCGCGTGGATACCTACGAAGAGTTCAAGCAGGCGCTGGAAGGCGAAGGCGGCTTCGTGGTGGCCCACTGGGACGGCACCTCCGAAACCGAGGAGCGCATCAAAGAGGAAACCAAAGCCACCATCCGGTGCATGGCCCTCGCCGAACCCGACGAGGACGGCACCTGCATCCTGACCGGCAAGCCCAGCAAGCGCCGCGTGTACTTCGCCCGGGCCTACTAAATCACGGATTTTTTCGGATTAGACGGATTTCACGGATTTTGTGAACGGTTGACGTTCTATTAAAGCAAAAGAGGCTTGCCCATCAGCAAGCCTCTTTTTGTTGGGTTTCAGCTGATTTCCGGCCGGTTCTAACTGGTTTCCGGTAGGTTCCAGCTGATTTCCGTTGGTTTTCGACTGAAGAAAGCAACACAGCACCGTCCACAAAATCCGTGAAATCCGTCTAATCCGAAAAAATCCGTGATCCTGTGCTTATCTTTTCCTAACCTAACTCCTTCCCTGCTATGGACTGGCTTACCGTTGCGCTGCTTTTGCTTTTTGGCCTGGTGTTTCTGGCGGCCGAAGTCATCTTTATTCCGGGCACGACGGTGGTGGGGCTGCTGGGCTTCGCGCTGCTGGCGGCCGGCGTCTGGTTTGCCTACCGCGACCTGGGCTCCGGCACCGGGCACGTGCTGCTGGCCTCGTCGGTGGTGGTGGCGGGGCTGCTGGTGTACGTGGGGCTGCGGCCCAAAAATCTGGCCCGCGTGGCCCTCAACGACGTGAACAGCGGCCACGTACGCGACGCCCGCCTGCCCGACGTGCAGCCCGGCACCACCGGCCGCACGCTCTCGGCTCTGCGCCCAGCCGGCACCGTGCTCTTCGCCGAAAACCGCCGTGAGGTAACCACCCGCGGTGAGTTTGTGGCGGCCGGCACCGAGGTGCGCGTGCTCCGTATCGAGCAAAACCGCATTGTGGTGGAAAGTGTAGCATAAGCTTTAGCTTGTGCCGCCGGCCAGCTCCTCCAACGCTGCCACAGCTGCTGGCTAGGTCTTTTTCTTTCACGGCACAGGCTAAAGCCTGTGCTACATTTCGCCCCTATGAATCCTCCCTTCCTTCCGATTATCGTCGGGGCCGTTGTGCTGCTGGTGTTCCTGTACTTCTTCCCCATCAGCCTCTGGATTACGGCGCTGTTTTCGGGGGTGAAGGTGAGCCTGTTCCAACTGGCGTTTATGCGGGTGCGCAAGGTGCCGCCGTCCCTCATCGTCAACTCCATGATTACGAGCACCAAAGCCGGCCTGGAGCTGACCGCCAACGACCTGGAAACCCACTACCTGGCCGGCGGCAACATTCCCAGCGTCATCAAGGCCCTGATTTCGGCCGACAAGGCCAACATCCCGCTCACCTTTAAGCAGGCCACCGCCATCGACTTGGCCGGGCGCGACGTGTTCGAGGCCGTGACGACCAGCGTAAACCCCAAAGTCATCAACACGCCCAACGTGGCCGCCGTGGCCCAGGATGGCATCCAGCTGATTGCCAAGGCCCGGATTACGGTGCGCGCCAACATCACGCAGCTGGTGGGCGGTGCTGGCGAGGAAACCATCTTGGCCCGCGTCGGCGAGGGCATCGTGACCAGCATCGGTTCGTCGAAGTCGCACAAGGAAGTGCTCGAAAACCCCGACAAGATTTCCAAGCTCGTGCTCAGCAAAGGCCTCGATGCCGGCACCGCCTTCGAAATCCTGAGCATCGACATTGCCGACATCGACATCGGCGAGAACATCGGCGCCAAGCTCCAGATCGACCAAGCCACCGCCGACCTCAAGGTAGCCGAAGCCAAGGCCGAGGAGCGCCGCGCCATGGCCGTGGCCGTAGAGCAGGAAAACCGCGCTAAAACCCAAGAAGCCAAAGCCCGCGTGGTGGAAGCCGAAGCCGAAATCCCGAAGGCCATTGCCGAAGCCTTCCGCTCCGGCAACCTGGGAGTGATGGACTACTACAAAATGCGCAACGTGCAGGCCGACACCGACATGCGCGACTCCATCGCCAACCCCGGCGGTCAGAGCAGCAGCAGCAAGCCCGGCCGCGACGAAGGGCGTCTGTCGTAGGGCCTCACCCCCCGGCCCCCTCTTCCGTGAAGAGGGGAAGCCAGGCGACTCCTACGCCGCCACGTTGGCTGGCGCCTCCGCAACGGCTTACCGATTTAATGAAACGCATAAAAGCGCAAAGCGCCCCTACCGGAAAGTAGGGGCGCTTTGCGTTTAGTGGTAGTAGCATCTGAGGCGCCAGCAGAAGATGCAGCGTTGCAGTCGGCTGGCTCCCCCTCTCCACGGGATAATGCGCATCAAGCATTTGCGGGGCCGGGGGGTGAGGCTACTTCTTGGTAATCCGGAACTCCACGCGGCGGTTGAGCTTGCGGGTTTCTTCCTGGTCGTTGCTGGCAACGGGCTTGGTGTCGCCGTAGCCTTCGGTGGCAATGCGGGTGCTCTTGATACCTTTCTGCACCAGGAACTTCTTTACCTCGTTCACGCGGTCCTGGCTGAGCTTCAGATTCAGGGCCGGGTCGCCCTGGTTGTCGGTGTGGCCTTCCAGCTTGATTTCCACGTTCGGGTACTCCTTGAGCGTGCGCACCAGGCGCAGCAGCTCGGGATAGGAGTTTTCGCGCAGGTAGTATTTACTCTGGGCGAAGAAAATGTTGTTCAGCTTGATGGTCTGGCCCACGGCGAAGGGCACGAGGTACAAATCCTGCGTGACTTCGGAATACTTCTGGCGGTCCGTCACGTCGAGGTTGTCGGCTTCAGCCAGGTAGTTGGGGGCCTCGGCGCGGTAGCCGTACTGAATGCCCGAGGGCAGCACGATGGTATAGGAGCCGTCCACGGGGTTGGTTTCGGCTACCCCGATTTCCTCGCCCGTCAGCAGGTTTTCGTACTTGATGGTGGCCGGTACCGGCTTCTTGGTAGCCGCGTCCAAGACCCGGCCGCGCACCAGCGTTACCACTTCGGGCTTGAACTGGGGCGTGAGGCCGATGCGGAAGATGTCTTTGGAGTTGCCAGTGCCGTTGCGCGTCGACACCAGGTAGGCATCCTCGCCGGCCGCCGATACCACGTAGTATGCGTCGAAATCGGGCGAGTTGACGTTGGGGCCCAGGTTGCGGGGCTTGGTCCAGTTGGTCCAGCTGTCGTCGAGGCGCTTGCTGTAAAAGACGTCGCTCTTGCCGTAGCCACCGTGGCCTTCCGAGGCGAAGTACAGCGTCTTGCCATCAGAAGCCAGGAAGGGCGCAAACTCCGGCTTTTTAGTGTTGATGCTGGGCCCAAGGTTGCGCGGCTTGCTCCACGACTTGCCATCGGCATTGCGGAAGCTCACAAAGATGTCCTGCTGACCTTGCCCGTCTTTGCGCTCTACGGCCATCAGCAGCACCTTGCCCGAGGTGCCCAGGAAGTAGTCGACGTTTTCCTCGTCGTCGTTATAGAAATCCTCGATGTTGATCTTCTCGGGGCGGCTCCAGCCGGTTTTGGTGCGCTTGCTCATGCTCACTCCCTTAGGGTCGAGCGTGCCGTCTTCGTTGTAGACGTTGATGAGCACTGCCGTATTACCGTCCGACGACACCGAGGCTAGGCCGTTGGGGCCGGGCGTGTTGATGGGGCCGCCGATATTTTTGGCCGGGTTCCAGGCCTTGCTCTTGGCGTTGCCGAGGGTGCTGTACCACACGTCCTGCACGTCGTTGGCGCCGCCCGCATTCTGGGGGCTTTCCTGACGGGCAAAGAATAGCGTCCGGCCGTCGGGCGAAATAACCGGGTGCGTGTCCACATACTTGGAGTTGACGTTCGGGCCCAGGTTCACCATGGCCGAGTCAATCTTCACGCCTTCCGACTCGCCCTTGAACTCCTTCTTCACCATCGTCTCGGCCACGTCGGCAATGCCGATGGCGTCGATCTGGTTGACGCCGTTCACGGCCTTGGTGTTCATGGTCACGAGCACGCCGATGGTGCGGTAGGTGCCCGGCGAAAACGTCACCTGCAGCGAGCGAAACTGCTCCGGAATCGGGCCCGGGCTGTCGTTGGCATACACCTGGTGCTTGCCGCCGCGGGTATCAATCAGCTCGATCTTGACCACCGAGCCGGGGTTGAAGTTCTCCACCACCGTCACCTGCTTGGCAATCAAAGACTTGCCAAACCGCACCTCAATAAACTCGTCGTTGCTTTCCTTGCGCGGAATCCAGGCTTCGTTGCTGACCTGGCCCAGCGGCTGGGCGTTGGGCTCACCCAATACTTTTTCCGGCGAAAAGGCTTCTTTGCCCTCCGCTTTCTGCGACGATACCGCCGCGACTTTCGCCGCCCACACGGCGTGCTGTGCCTGTACGCTCACGAACCCTCCCACTACCAACCCTACCGACAGTAGAAATTTCTGAACACTCATAAGCTGATTGGCAAAAATAGAGCTTGTGCCCCCGCGCAAGCCGGAAGCAGTAGCTTCCCAGCCATTGGAGACGTGAGGTAGGGCTCCGAAGTTGCGGCTACCCGATGCATGAACCTCAAAGGTACGCACATAGGCTGCCTAGCCCCGTTAAATTTTGATGAAAGCGCAAAAATCAGCGCCGGTTGCGGCGCGCCAACCGATGAAGTAACTTGCTTGTCGTCTGGCGCTGCGCTGCTTTCCTCATGGAGTTTCTCTGTTCCGTTGCAAATTCCGTGGGCGCCGGAGCAGGGCCGCTAACCGCCTGCCGGACAGCCGAAAAACGGCCGTGGTTTTCGGGGCGAATCCTGCTCATTTTCAGCTTCCTTTTCGCCTCTCTGCCGGGCTTGGCGCAGTCGTTGGTAGACGCCGGCACGCTGCCGCTGCTGGCCCGCACCGTTGCCCCCGCCCCCGACTCGCTGCTGCTGCTCACCACACAAGCCCGGCGCGTGGGCGTGAGCACCTACGCGCAGCGCACGGCCGCGCTGGGCA
Organism: Hymenobacter yonginensis; assembly: GCF_027625995.1. Taxonomy (NCBI): domain Bacteria; kingdom Pseudomonadati; phylum Bacteroidota; class Cytophagia; order Cytophagales; family Hymenobacteraceae; genus Hymenobacter; species Hymenobacter yonginensis. The sequence goes on along the minus strand of NZ_CP115396.1, from coordinate 4,175,129 downwards.
CGCTGCACCTGGGCCGCCGCCAGCAGCTGCGCTACCGCCTCCTGAGCGAGTGGATTTACGACTCGCGCGGCCAGCCGCCGTTCGTGCGCGAAGACTACGCCGCCGACGCCCTGCACACCGTGGATCTGGGCCGGCGGGGCTGGCGCGCGGGCCAGTTTGTGCGCTACGAGCAAAGCCGCGCCAACGCCACCCGCACCGGCCTCTGGCTGGCCCGCCTCGGCTACGAGCAGGCCTTGCCCCGCCTGCTGCCCTCCCAGGCCACCGACTCGCTGTCGGTGCTACGGCTGATTGGGTTTGGCGGCGTGGTGCAGGATGTGCGCAACGGCCGCCAGGACACCGGCCCGGCCTACGGCTTCGACTTCTCGACGCTGGCGTTTCTGCGCGGGGCGGCTGCACCGCCGCTGGCGTTGCGCGTGCTGGGCACCCGCGCCCAGCTGGGGCCGCGCGTGTGGCAGCGGCTGCTGGCCGAGGGCTACTACGAGCACACCTTCGACCAGTATTCCAGCGGCACGCTGCGCGGTGCCTACCGCGCCCACCGCGCCGAAGACTACGTGCCCGGCAACGTGCAGCGCATCCAGAGCGACACGCTGGCCGGCGAGCTGACCTGGGCCTACCGCCTGTCGGATAAGGTGTCGTTTCGGTCGGTGAATGCCGTAGCGCTGCCCAGCCGGGCCTTTGCCTACCGCCGCCTGGGGCCCGAAGCCGACACGCTGCAGAACCTAGGCTACCGCCAGCGCGAGCTGGACACTCGCCAGGAGCTGCGCCTGGGCTCGCGCAAGGTGCAGGCCGTACTGAACTTCAACTACCGGCAGCGCAACCGTGCCTACAACCTCCGCAACACCCGCAACCTCGCGCCAGCCCAATACGAGTTGGCGTTGGCCCGGGAGCGAATCAAGGACATCACCGAGCAAACCACCCAGTGGCAGGGGGAGCTGACCTGGCTGCCGCTGCCGCGCCACGCGCTTTCCCTGACCGGCGCGGCCCAGCTGCTGCGCGTAGCCGCCCCCAGCAAAGACAACCAGCAGGACCGCGACGAGGCCCAGCACCAGCTGCGCCTCACCTGGACCGGCCGCTGGCGCGGCAACTTCCGCACCAGCCTGGCAGTGGCCGGCGAGTACCGGCAGTTTGTGTTTATCCGGGCCGCCCTTAGTGCCGAAAACTACACCGACCGGCTGCTGCACTGGGAGCCGGGCTTTACGTGGGCGCCGGGGCGCTTCAGCATTCGGAGCACCTACCACTTGTGGGTGAGCTACCAGGTGCGCGACCGGGCCAGCGAGCAGCTGCGCAACCGTGCCAGCCGGGTGCTGGAGCAGCAGCAGAACCTCACGTACCAGCTCACGCCCCGCCTGCTCACGGTGCTGGACTACGCCCGTCGCGAAAACCGCGTGGGGCTGCTGCGCTGGCCCGCCTTCAAGGAAAGTCCCCTCGACACCACCATCACCCACGACCTGCGCGGCGGCCTCCGCTACGGCTGGACCGGTCGCCGCCGGCCGGTAGCCAGTTCCAGCAGCCTGCGCCTCGGCTACCGGTTTCTGGAGCAGCGCACCCACGCTCGCGCCGCGCTGGTGCAGAACGCGGGCGGCTCCTCGCTCATCTACCTGCGCGCCCTCACCCGCCAGCAGGGCCCCGACGTGGCCTATGAGCGGCGGGCCGGCGCTCTGGCTCTCTCGGCCAGCCTATGGCTGCAGGAGCTGCGCACGCTCTACCGCTACCGCCTCGGTACCGGCCCCTTCGTAGGCCCCAGCTACACCCCCGACGACCTAGACCGCGCCACCCACAACCTCTACCCCTATTTTGAGGTGGCCATGGCTTGGCGCGTGCGGCAGTTTTAGGGCGTAGGGATTAGGACATAGAAATAAGGCCTGGAGCTTATGAAGCAGAAATTCGCCATTCAGTAACCGATGACGAACCTCTGGGTCCTAAGCCCCAGGCCCTACTCCCTACTCCCTATTGCTACGGCTGCAGCGAGAACGTGCGGGTGACGGAATTGTAGGGGCCGGGGATGAGGTTGCCGCTGGCGTCAACCAGCTCCAGCTTCACGGTGTTTTCGCCCATCGGCAGGCCTTCCATCATGTAGGGCGCCCACTGGTCCAGCATGAACTCGGCGCCGTTGATAGTGGCGCGCACCTGCGTGCCGCCGGGCTCCAGCGTGGTGTTCACGAGGTAGAAATCCAGCATCACCTTCTCCTTATCGGCGCCGGTATACACGTCTTTGGGGCGGCTGTAGAACAGGTGCGGCGCTTTCAGGTCGAAGGCGGGCGTGCCGGGGGCGGCCTTGCCGACGGTAATCACGCGCAGATCGTAGGCGCTGCGGTGCTTGAGGCTTTCGTGGTAGGAGCGCGACAGAAACGACAGCACCACGTGCTGGCCGTCGGCTACGGGCTTGGTGAATTCGGTTTCGTAGTGGGCCGAGTAGGGCTGGTTGTCTACGATGTTGTGGATGTGCTGGCCTTTCTGCGAGTTGGCCAGGTGGCCGGCGTGCGCGCCACCGGTCATCTTAGTGAGCTGAAAGTTGCTCAAGTCGTAGTCGAAGGCCACGGTGCCGCTGGGCACCACCGAGCCGGCCGGTGGCGACTTCAGCGCCAGCTGCGCCTCCGGGAAGCGGGGCGAGTTGGTGAAGGGCGTAAGCCGGATGCCGTTCTTTTCCAGCGTAGCGGCCGTGTTGGCCATGGTGGCGGCGGCGGTATCGGTGGTGGAGGCCGAGGATTCCGTGGCCTGCTTGGCGGTGTCGCAGGCAGCCAGGCCCAGCAGCACAACCGCGCCAAGCATCAGGGGAGAGAAGTTCATACTACGCTGAAAACAGGTGTGAAAGTGGGAATGAGCGAAGCCTCCGGAAACATCCGGCGCCGGTAAAACGTTGGGTTTTTGAGTACCTTGCGCGGTACGCATTCATTGTCCAAAAGTATAGTGATTTTCTAAGATGGAAGAAAAACTGCTGGAAGAAATTCCCTCCCTCGACCTGGCCGACTTCCGTTCCGGCGACCCGGAGCGCAAGGCCCGCTTCGTACAGCAGCTCGGCGAAGCCTACCAGAGCATCGGCTTCGTGGCCCTCAAGAACCACGGCCTCTCCGACGAACAGACCACGGCGCTGTACGACGACGTTAAAAACTTCTTCTCGCTGCCCGACGAAACCAAGCAGCGCTACGAAAACCCGGAGCTGGCTGGCCAGCGCGGCTACATCAGCAAAGGCAAGGAGCACGCCAAAGGCCGCAACACCGGCGACCTGAAAGAGTTCTACCACGTGGGCCAGGAAGTGGAAGATGACACCGACCCCATCGGCAAGGAGTACCCCGCCAACATCTGGCCGTCGGAAGTACCCAGCTTCCAGAAGAGCACCTTCACCACCTACCGCACCCTGGAAGCAGCCGGCAAGGACGTACTGCGCGCCATTGCACTGTACTTGGAGCTGCCCGAAACCTACTTCGACGACAAAGTGCGCAACGGCAACTCCATCCTGCGCCCCATCCACTACTTCCCCATCGAAGATCCGGACGCCGTTCCGGCCGATGCCGTTCGGGCTGCTGAGCACGGCGACATCAACCTGATTACGCTGCTCATGGGCGCCTCGGCCGATGGCCTGCAGGTGAAGCGCCGCGACGGCAAGTGGATTCCGATTACGGCCCTGCCCGACCAGATTGTGGTGAACGTAGGCGACATGCTGCAGCGCCTCACCAACGGCGTACTCAAGAGCACCATTCACCGCGTGGTGAACCCTGCCCGCGAGAAAATGAACTCCTCGCGCTTCTCGGTGCCGTTTTTCATGCACCCACGCTCGGAAATGAGCCTGGCCGCGCTGGAAAGCTGCGTAACGCCCGAAAACCCTAAGAAGGAAGCTGACATCACGGCCGGCGAGTTCCTGAACGAGCGCCTGATTGAGCTGGGCCTGAAGAAGAAGTAAGCCGGTTTCCCGTCTGCTAGAACGTCATGCAGAGGCGGAGCCGAAGCATCTCGCTAGTGTGGTAGAGTCATTTACCACGCTAGGGAGATGTTTCGCTCCGCTCTGCGTGACGTTCTGTTTTAGGGCCTGCCGCATATTTCGCTTGGTGTCTGCCGGCACAAACTAAAGCTTCTGCTACCTTAGGTGTGTGCTTTCCACTCCGCCCCTTCCGCCCCCCGATGACGTGCAGCTGGCTCCGCCGCCCCGCCGCCGGGGTGCCCGGACGCGTCGGGTTCGGGGCATTATCTTCCTGAAAGACGTGGCCGCCCTGGCCGTCACGGCCTTTGGCGGCCCGCAGGCCCACACCGCCATGATGCTGCGCCTGCTCGTGGACAAGCGGCGCTACCTCACCTCGGCCGAGCTGCTGGAAATTATGGCGCTGTGCCAACTGCTGCCCGGCCCCACGTCCACCCAGACCATCACGGCCATCGGGTTTCGGCTGGGCGGGCCCAACCTGGCCTACCTCACGCTGCTGGTTTGGATGCTGCCCGCCGTGAGCATCATGACGGCCGCCGGCGTGGCCATGAGCTACCTCGACAAAGAGCAGGTGACGCAGCTAGTGCGCTTCGTGCAGCCCATTGCGGTAGGCTTTGTGGCGTACTCGGCCTATAAGATTTCCGAGAAAGTCATCCATACCAAAACATCGGTGGCGCTGATGGTGGGGGCGGCCATGCTGGCCTACCGCTTCCAGCTGCCGCAGGTGCTGCCGCTGCTGCTGCTGGGCGGCGGCCTGGTCACCACCTTCCGCTACCGCAAGCACGCCCCCATCCTGGATAAGCAGCCGCTGCGCATCGAGTGGGCCAACTTCATTTTGTGGGGCGGTGTGTTTATCGGGGCGGCCGTGCTGGGCCATTACACCCGCGAACTGCCGGTGCTGCTGTTCGAGAACTTCTACCGCAACGGCAGCCTCGTATTCGGGGGCGGGCAGGTGCTGGCGCCGCTGCTGTTCGCCGAGTTTGTGGAGTTCAAGCAGTATCTGTCGGCGCCGGAGTTTCTGTCGGGCTACGGCCTCACGCAGGCGCTTCCGGGCCCCAACTTCGCCTTTGCCTCCTATATCGGGGCCCTGGCCATGCGCGACTACGGCATTGGCGGGCAGGTGGTGGGGGCGCTGGTGGCGGCGGCCGGCATCTTCATGCCCGGCACGCTGCTCATCTTCTTTTTGATCCGCTTCTGGGACCAGCTCAAGCAATATCGCGTCGTGAAAGCGTCGCTGGAAGGCGTGAATGCCGTATCAGCCGGGCTGGTGTGCGCCGCCGTGTTCCTGCTCTACCACCCGCTGCCCGACACGCCCATCAACCTCACCCTCATCGGCGTCACGTTTTTCGTGCTGCTCTGGGAGAAGATTCCGTCCTATATGATTGTGCTGGCGGGGCTGCTGGCCGGGGCGGTGTTTTAAACTTCCTTGTTGTTTCCGGCAATCATTGGCTGCCAAGCAGCCACCGGCGCAACTCCGGGGTGCGGTGAGTGCTACTGGTCAGGGTAGTGGCCTGGCCTTTCAGATGCACTACCAGTGTATCGTTGAAATAGGGCTCCAGGCGCTCCACGGCCCGCAGATGCACCATTTCGCTACGGTTGAGGCGGAAAAACGCGGCCGGGTCGAGCACGGCTTCCAGCTGGCTCAGCGTCTCGCTTAGCACAAAGCTGCGCCCCTGGTGGTCTACAGCATGCGTGACACCATGGCGCAGCTGGAAGTACGCCAGGTCGGCCACCTCGAGCAGGTAGAGGCCTGTGCGGGCCTTGCTCACGAGCCGCTCCTTATAGCGTGGGGCAGGCGCTACCAGCGCGGCCAGGTGGCGCAGGGCATCGGCCTGGAGTGCGTGACGCAGGCGCTCAAACTTTTGCAGCGCCGCCGCCAGGGCCTCATAGCGCAGAGGCTTGAGCACGTAGCCGATACCGTTTTGCTCGAAGGCCTGGGTCAGGAACGTGTCGTAGGCCGTCACGAATACCACGGGGCTGCTCACCGTCACCAGGCTGAACAGTTGAAACACGTTGCCATCAAGCAGCTCAATGTCGGACAGGATGAGGTCGGGGGCCGGGTGCGTGCGCAGAAACGCGGCGGCTTCGCTCACTTGCTGACACTCGGCCACCACTGTGGCGGCGGGGTAAAACTGCAATACCATCCGGCGCAGCTGGTCCAGCGCCGGTTCTTCATCTTCCAGCAGGAGCAGGCGCATGAGCAACAGGTAGGGTGGGTAAGGCCGCCAGCAGCGGCACGGTAACAGCAAATGTTTCGGGTGTTTCTTCGACCACTAAGGGCAAGTCCGTGAGCAGGGCCAGGCGGGCACGCAGGCCCGGCAGGCCGCTGCCGGTGCCCGCCGGCGGCACCGGGCGCAACCGGCGGGGGTGCTCCAGGCGTAGGGCTTCGGGCGTGAGCGTGAGGCGAATAAGCAGGGGCTGTTGCCGGCTGGCCAGGTTGTGCTTCACGGCGTTGGTGAGCAGTTCCTGGAGCACACCCGGCGGCAGGAGCCGCTCGGTCTGGCCGGCAGCGGGCAGCTGCACGTCCTCGGCAAACTGGTAGGCCGACCCGAAGCGCCGCTGCAGCAGAAACTGGTAGTCGTGGGCAAAGGCCAGCTCCTCGGCCACCGGCACCACGTCGCGCTGCCCGGCACGCACCAGATAGCGGTACAGATTGGCAAGGTGGCTCACGTAGTCGAGCGCGGCACCATTATCGGGCTCGATGAGTGAAGCAAGAATGTTGAGGTTGTTGAACAGAAAGTGCGGATCCACGTGCTGCTGTAGGGCCCGGAGTCGGGCCTGGGTGGCGGCTTTTTCGGCCTGCTCGAGGGCCAGCCGGACCTGGCCGGCGTGCTGCTGGTAGAGAAATGGCAGGTATACGCCGCCTACCAGCAAGTACAAAAACAGCGTGGACGCCAGCCAGCGCACCAGCTCGTACCAGCTGCCGTAGTCGCCCTGGCCGACGTGGCCCAGCATCAGCGCCCCTTGCAACAGCTGCAGCAGCCCCACGAAGGGCAATGCCCCGCGCCATAGCAGCCCGAAGTAGTAGCCCGCCCGCTCGCTGGCCCGCCCTCGGCCGGTAGCCCGCAGGTGCAGCCGGTCGAGCAGGAACACCACCAGCAAGGCCTCCAGAAACAACCAGAACGGCGCGTCAGGGAACAGGTAGAAATCCTCCCACCGCACGGCCATTGTCAGGCGGGTGTAGACGGCCAGCAGCACGGCCAAGCCGAAGACGAACAGATAAAACCAGGGCGGTTTGCGCATTGTGGGCCGCAAGATAGAAGACGCCGTACAAGCTAACCAGCCTACTTGGCGGCCTGCTTGCTGGCCTGCCCGTTCTCGTCCAGGAAGAGCAGCACTGGCTGGTTGTTCTTGTCCACGCCGATGGTCAGGCGGGTGCGGCCCTGGCTGTCCTTGAAGTCCAGCGTCGACTGCTCGGTATTGGCCACCAGCATCACCCGGGTTTCGCCACGCTGGTCGGCCATGATCATGGCTGAGGAGCGGCCGGCAGTAGTGCCCACGAACATGCGGGTCTGCAGGCCCAGCTTGCCGTCTTTCTGTGCCTGTTGCTTTTGCTCGGGCGTGGCGGCTTTGTATTTCTCTTCCAGGGCCGTTATGGACTCGTCGGGCGCGTCGTTGAACGTGAGGCCTGCCTTATAGAAGCCGCCCTGCTCCTGGTAGTTGAGAGCAATAACTTGGTCCTGCCCAAACCGGTCGAGCGAGAAGTGGCCGCCAGCCGACACTTTGCCATCCGGGCCTTTCTGCCCGCCGAAAATCAGGCCGCCGCATTCTTCGCCCTTGGCATTGTAGAACAGCATGCCGGGGTGAGGACGCTTGTAGTCGAGGTGTTTGCCATCGATGGTAACGCCCTGCGGAAACCGCTCCTGGTTGCTCATAATCATCTTCACGGTGCCGTCGCGCTCCACCAGATTCAGGCGCTCCACCGTTATTTCGCCGAAGCGTACGGGCTTATCGGGCTTATTGAAGGCGAAAAGTAACCCCGCCACTGGAATAAGCGTGGCAGCTAGGGCGTAGGCTTTCAGGAATTTTACGTCGCGGGCAAGTTGCTGGGTGGTCATGGTTAGGAATCGTTTTGAGGTGATTGACAGCCCAAAACTGCATCGCAGTGGCCGCGCCCACCTGCCTTTTCGCGTCAGTGCCGGAAAAATCGGGCGAATGCCGGAAATCAGCCCGCCACTGTCGTCCCGTGTCCGTCTGGCATATCCAAGGAATATGTTTCCGCCAGAAATTTAGCCCGTTGCTTACATACTGTCCCGTAAAGCAGAACAGCATAAAAAACGTCATTCCGGACAGAGCGCGGAATTGCGCCGGAGTAGCGAAATTATCTACTACCCCAGCGAAACACCGCGCTCTGCCCGGAATGACGTCTCTTGAATTATGCCTTCTAGCCTTTCAGCATCAGCTGCTCGGGCAGGCGCATGAGGTAGTCGCCGTAGCCGCTCTTGCGCAGGGGCTCGGCGATTTTGCGCAGCTGATCGGCGTCGATGAAGCCCTGGCGGTAGGCCACTTCCTCAATCGAGCCCACCTTCAGGCCCTGGCGCTGCTCTAGTACGCGCACAAACTCGCCGGCCTGCATCAGGCTTTCGAAGGTACCCGTATCGAGCCAGGCGGTGCCGCGGCCTAGGATGCCCACTTTCAGCTTGCCGCGGCGCAGGTACTCCTGGTTCACGTCGGTGATTTCGTACTCGCCGCGGGGGCTGGGCTTCAGGTCGCGGGCAATCTGCACTACGTCGTTGTCGTAGAAGTACAGGCCGGGTACGGCGTAGTTGCTTTTGGGCTTGGCGGGCTTCTCCTCAATGCTGAGGGCCTTGTTGTTGGCATCGAACTCCACCACGCCGTAGCGCTCGGGGTCGTGCACGTGGTAAGCGTACACCACGCCGCCGTCGGGGTCGTTGTTGCTCTTGAGCAGTTCCTCCATGCCTTCACCGTGGAAGATGTTGTCGCCGAGCACCAGGGCCACTTTATCGGTGCCGATGAAGTCAGCGCCCAGCACAAAAGCCTGAGCTAAGCCGTTGGGTACTTCCTGCACCACGTACTCGAAGCGGCAGCCCAGCTTGGAGCCGTCGCCAAGCAGCTTCTTGAACTGCTCCTGGTCGTGGGGCGTGGTGATGATGAGGATTTCCCGGATGCCGGCCATCATTAGGATGGACAGCGGGTAGTACACCATCGGCTTGTCGTACACCGGCATCATCTGCTTGGATACGGCCAGGGTAAGGGGATGCAACCGGGTGCCGGAGCCGCCGGCGAGGATGATGCCTTTCATATGCAGGGTCTTATGAACTTAGGAACTTGGATAAAAGAACGTCATGCTTGATCTGGCGTCCGCTTGCCGAAGCGTCTCTACCGCTTCGGCAAGCGGACGCCAGATCAAGCATGACAAACGGACTAATTCCGCTCGGCAATAAACTCCTGGTTGGTTTTAAACCACTCCAGCGTTTTTTGCAGGCCTTCCTGGATGCGGATATGGGGCTGGTAGCCGAGCAGGTTGTTGGCCTTGCTGATGTCGGCCAGGGAGTCGCGGATGTCGCCGGCGCGGTCGGGGCCGTACTCGGGCGTGATGTCGGAGCCGGCTTCGGCCTTCAGGATGTTGAACAGGTCGTTGAGCGAAGTGCGGTCGGCCACGGCCACGTTGTACACTTGGTTCACGGCCTCGGGGTTCTGCACCAGCGCCGCCTTGATATTGGCCTGCACGCAGTTTTCCACGAAGGTGAAGTCGCGGGTCTGGCCTCCGTCGCCATTCATGCGGGGCGGGCGGCCTTCCAGCACGGCATCAATAAACAGCGGAATCACGGCGGCGTAGGCCCCGTTGGGGTCTTGGCGCGGGCCGAAGATGTTGAAGTAGCGCAGCCCGATGATTTCCATGCCGTAGGTCTTGCCAAACACGTCGGCGTACAGCTCGTTGGCGTACTTGGTCACGGCGTAGGGCGAGAGGGGCTTACCGATGCGGTCCTCCACTTTGGGCAGGGCCTTATGGTCGCCGTAGGTGGAGCTGGAGGCCGCGTACACGAAGCGCTTCACGCCCGCTTCCTTGGCTCCTACCAGCATGTTCACGAAGCCGCCCACGTTCACGTCGTTGCTCGTGATGGGGTCGTTGATGGAGCGCGGCACGGAGCCCAGGGCCGCCTGGTGCAGCACCACATCAATACCCTTGCAGGCATCAATGCAGGTCTGCCGGTCGCGGATGTCGCCTTCGATGACGCGCAAAGCCGGATTGCCTTCAAACAGCGCCACGTTCTTGCGGAAGCCGTTGGAGAAGTTGTCCAGCACGCGCACCTCTTTGGCGCCGTACTTGAGCAGGTATTCCACCAGGTTCGAGCCGATGAAGCCGGCCCCGCCGGTAACGAGGAAGCTCAGGTTATCGAGCGGCTGGTCGTGAAAAGGAGTATTATACATTTCTTGGGGATAATCAGCACGTCATGCTGAGCTTGTCGAAGCATCTCTACCGCTTCGCTTGAATACTACTCAAACGTCAGCAGTAGAGATGCTTCGGCAAGCTCAGCATGACGTTCTTTTTGACCTAGCGGTTATACTGCTTCTGGTAGTACTCCTGATACTGGCCGCTGGTGACGTTGTTCAGCCACTCCTGGTTTTCCAGGTACCAATCCACTGTCTGGCTCAGGCCCTGCTCGAACGTCACGGAGGGCTTCCAGCCCAGCTCGTTCATGATTTTGCTGGAGTCGATGGCGTAGCGCAGGTCGTGGCCGGCGCGGTCCGTCACGAACTTGATGAGCTTGCGGGAGGTGCCTTTCTCTTTGCCGGTTTTCTCGTCCAGCGTGTCGCAGAGTAAGTGAATCAGCTCCAGATTGGCCCACTCGTTCACGCCGCCGATGTTGTAGGTTTCGCCCACAGTGCCCTTGTGGAACACAGCGTCGATGGCGGTGGCGTGGTCTTTCACGAACAGCCAGTCGCGCACGTTTTCGCCCTTGCCGTACACCGGAATGGCCTCGCCGTGCTGAATGCGGTGGATAGCCAGCGGAATCAGCTTCTCGGGGAAGTGGTTGGGGCCGTAGTTGTTGGAGCAGTTACTCAGCTTCACCGGCATGTGGTAGGTGTGGTGCCAGGCCCGCACAAAGTGGTCCGACGACGCCTTGGAGGCCGAGTAGGGCGAGCGGGGGTCGTAGCTGGTTTCCTCCGTGAACATTTCGGGGCCGAAGTCCAGGGAACCATACACCTCATCGGTGCTTACGTGGTAGAACACCTTGCCCTCGTAGTTGAGGGGCTTCCACAGGTTTTTGGCGGCGTTCAGAAGGTGCACCGTGCCCAGCACGTTGGTCTTCACGAAGGCCAGTGGGTCGGTGATGCTGCGGTCCACGTGACTTTCGGCAGCCAGGTGAATCACGGCGTCGGGCTGCTCGATGGCAAACAGGTTGTCCACAAAGGCCTGATCGGTGATGTCACCTTTCACCAGACGGTAGTTGGGCGCGTTTTCAATGTCGCGCAGGTTTTCCAGGTTGCCGGCGTAGGTCAGCGCATCCAGGTTCAGAATCTGATACTCCGGATACTTGGTCACGAACAGGCGCACCACGTGCGACCCAATGAAGCCGGCCCCGCCGGTGATGATGATTTTCATATTGATTTCGTTTGTATTTAGAACGTCATGCAGAGGCGGTGCCGAAGCGTCTCGCGTGCTGATGTTGAGTTACTAATTCTGAGTCAGCACGCGGGATGCTTCGCTCCGTTCAGCATGACGTTCTTTTTTCTCGTTTACTTACCCAAGGCCTGCTGCCACTTCCAGGAGCTGGCCAGGGCTTCCTCCAGAGAGGCAGATGTCTGGAAGCCTAGGGTTTCCACCGAGCGGGTGACGTCGGCGTAGATGGCCGGCACGTCGCCGGGGCGGGCCGGGCCGACTTTGTAGTTGAGCTTCTGCCCGGTGGCGCGCTCAAAGGCCTGTACCACTTCCAGCACCGAGTTGCCGCGGCCGGTACCCACATTGAATGTTTCCACCGTTTCGCCGGTTTTGTCCAGCAGGCGCTGCACGGCTACCACGTGGGCCTTGGCCAGATCCACCACGTGTACGTAGTCGCGGATATTGGTGCCGTCGGGCGTGTCGTAGGTGTCGCCGTTAACGGTCAGTTGCTCGCGGATGCCGGCGGCCGTCTGGGTCACGTACGGAATCAGGTTCTGGGGCACGCCCAGCGGCAGCTCCCCGATTTTGGCCGAGGCGTGAGCCCCAATCGGGTTGAAGTAACGCAGCAGAATGGTGCGCAGCGTGTTGTCGGGCGCGGCGGCTACATCGCGCAGGATGTCTTCGCACATCTGCTTGGTAGCGCCGTAGGGCGAGCTGGCCTTTTTGGTCGGCGTCTGCTCGGTTACGGGCAGCGCGTCGGGTACGCCGTACACGGTGCACGAGGACGAGAACACTAGGGCCTCCACGCCAAACTCGCGCATCACCTGCAGCAGCGTCAGCAGGGAGCCCACGTTGTTCTGGTAGTATTCTAGCGGCTTCTGCATCGACTCACCCACGGCTTTGTAGGCCGCGAAGTGAATCACGCCGCGCAGGCTGCCTTCCTCGGCAAACACTGCCCGCAACGCCTCGGCGTCGTTGCAGTCGATGCGGTGCAGCGGCACTTTCACGCCCAGAATTTCTTCCACGCCGCGCAGCGCCGACTCCCGCGAGTTGCTGAAGTTGTCGATGATAATCGGCTGAAAACCGGCCTCGTACAGCTCCACCACCGCGTGCGAGCCAATGTAGCCCGCGCCTCCCGTTACCAGTATTTTCGTGCGTTCCATCTATAGTTGAGTAGCTGAGTATTTGAGTAGCTGAGTACAAACCAAGCGTACCAGACGGCCTACTCAGTTACTCAGTTACTCAGTTACTCGATTTAGAGGCTCCAATACTGCATATCCTGCACCTTGCCACGGAACAGGCCTTTCAGATCTACCAGCACCGCATTGTCGCTAGTGATAGACTGGAAGTAGGCTTCGTCGTGCTGGGTGTAGGGCTGGTGGCTGACGGCCACGATGACGGCGTCGTAGTCGGTGCGGACTTCGGCGGCGGGCGTCAGGCGGAAGCCGTACTCGTGGTGCAGCTCGTCGCTGTCGGCGTGCGGGTCCACGATGTCCACGTTCACCGAGAAGTTCTTCAGCTCCTGAATCACGTCGGCCACCTTGGAGTTGCGGATGTCTTCCACGTTTTCCTTGAAGGTCGCGCCCATCACCAGCACGCGGCTTTTGGCCACGTCTTTGCCTTTCTTGATCATCATCTGCACGGTTTTCCGTGCGATGTAGGCGCCCATGTTATCGTTGGTAGTACGGCCGCTCAGAATCACCTTGGCGTCGTAGCCCAGCTCCTTGGCCTTGTAGGTGAGGTAGTACGGGTCCACACCGATGCAGTGGCCGCCCACCAGACCGGGCGAGAACTTGAGGAAGTTCCACTTGGTGCCGGCGGCTTCCAGTACCTCGTAGGTGTTGATGTTCATGCGGTCGAAAATCATCGACAGCTCGTTCATCAGGGCAATATTCACGTCGCGCTGGGTGTTTTCGATGATCTTGGCGGCCTCGGCTACCTTGATGCTGCTGGCGCGGTGCACACCGGCCTTCACCACCAACTCGTAGGTCTTGGCAATAACGTCCAGAGACTCCGCGTCGCAGCCGGCTACTACCTTGATAATGCTGCTGAGCGTGTGCTCTTTGTCGCCGGGGTTGATGCGCTCGGGCGAGTAGCCTACCTTGAAGTCGCCGTTGGCGAAACTCAGGCCCGAGTGCTTTTCCATCACCGGAATGCAGTCGTCCTCGGTGCAGCCGGGGTACACGGTACTTTCGAATACCACGTAATCACCCTTCTTGAGCACCTTGCCCACCGACGACGAAGCGCCTAACAGGGGCTTGAGGTCGGGCTGGGCGTGCTCGTCGATGGGCGTAGGCACGGCCACGATGTAGAACGTGGCTTCGCGCAGCACGTCCAGCGAATCGGTAAACGTGATGTCGCAGCCTTCGAAATCCTTGGCTTCCAGCTCGCCGCTGGGGTCTACGTGGTTGCGCATCATGTCCACGCGCTTGGCGTTGATGTCGAACCCGATAACCTGAATTTTGCGGGCGAATTCGAGGGCGATGGGCAAGCCGACGTAGCCGAGGCCGATAACGGCCAGCTTGGCCTCTTTGCGAAGTAGTTGCTCGTACACGATTGGAATCTTAGGGACGTAAAGTCTTGAATTTCGAAGAGTTGAAAGCGGAGTTCCGGCGAAAAGCCAGTGGCGTCAGGAATCGGGGCTAATACGAGAAACCTGCCCTTCGGTTAGGAGATACTCAGCCCCGCTGCCCGGGCAGGAGGCCCGGCCGGCGGCGTCAAACACCAGCGAATGGCCCTTCTCGCTCATCCAGCCGCGTTGGCGGGCCGGATTGCCGTAGGCCAGCGCGTAGGCCGGCAAGCTGCGCGTGACCACTGAGCCGGCGCCCACAAACGCATATTTTCCCAGCCTGACGCCGCACACTACGGTGGCATTGGCCCCGATGCTGACGCCCTGCTCCAGCACGGTGGGCTGGTACTCGTGGCGGCGCACCACGGCCGCCCGCGGATTAAGCACGTTGGTAAACACAGCCGAAGGGCCAATGAACACATCATCGTGGCACTCGACGCCGGTGTAGAGGCTCACGTTGTTCTGCACCTTCACGTTGCGGCCCAGTATCACGCCGTCGGCCACAAACACGTTCTGGCCCAGACTACAGCCTTCGCCCAGCACCGCGCCCGCGCTTACGTGGCAGAAGTGCCAGATCCGGCTGCCGGCCCCGATACGGCTGCCCTCGTCGAGGACGGCAGTAGGGTGCGCGAAGTAGGCAGGGGCGTCAGTCATAGAGGGCAACTGGTTCAGCGGGCAAAGGTAAGGCTTTATGCCCATGTAGCATAAGCCTTGGCCTGAGCCATGCCCGGGGCTGCCAGGCACAAGCAGCCAGTTCAGCCACCGGCAGCGTGTCGGGCCTGGCGCGGCTTACTCCCAGCTGGCCCGCACCAAGCGCTGCTTGCCGAAGATGTCGGCCCGGGCGGCGGCCTGCGTATAGCCGAGGCCGGTGAGCAGGGCCAGCGTCTGGGCGGCGTAATGCTCGTTGATTTCAAAGTAGAGCGCGCCCCCCGGCCGCAGCAGCGTGGTGCCCAGCCCGGCAATGCGGCGGTAAAACAGCAGCGGATCGTGGTCGGGCACGAACAGGGCGGTGGCGGGCTCGTAGTCGAGCACGTTGGGGCGCATCAGGGGCCGCTCGTTTTCCAGCACGTAAGGCGGGTTGCTCACCAGCACATCCAGGCTGTGGGGCTCGATTGTGGGAATTTGCGTCAGGATATCAAGCTGCTGAAAGTCGATTTCGCAGCCATACCGGCTGGCGTTGCGGCGCGCCACGGCCAAGGCTTCGCCCGATATGTCGACGGCCACGGTGCGGGTGGGCTCCAGCGCCTGGCACAGCGCCAGCGGAATACAGCCGCTGCCCGTGCCCATATCCAGCACCGACAGCGCCGGACGGTGGCGTTGCTCCTCCACAATCAGCTGCACCAGCTCCTCGGTTTCGGGGCGCGGAATGAGCGTGGCGGGCGTCACTTCCAGCTCCAGCCCGGCAAAGTGGGCCACGCCCAGCACATACTGCATGGGCTCGTGGCGGAGCAGCCGCGCCTGCAGCGCCGGGAGTTGCGCGGCCACGTCGGGCGCCACGGGCGCATCGGCTTGCATACGGCGCTGCAGGGGCGTGAGCTGCAGCAGGTGCTCCAGCACCTGCCCCGCAATGCTGGCCGCTTCCGAAGCCGGGTAGATGGTTTCCAGGGCAGAAGAAAAGTCGTGGGTGAGCTGGCGGAGCGTGGGCATGGCCCAAAAGTACGACCCAGCGCCCGCACCGGCCGGCCGCCGCCCATGCCGGACGCCACACCGGGCTTTAGAGTGCTGCCGAACAGGGCCGAAGCCGGCCGGACGGAATTCTATACCCGGCCGGCGCGCCGCCAACCGGCTGCTTCGCGCTACTTTCGCTTTTCCGCAACCCCACCGCCCCGCCCATGCCTGCTTCCCCCGACTTCGACCTACTGATGATGCGCCGCGCCCTAGACCTGGCTGGCCTCGGCACCGGCTACGCCCGGCCCAATCCGCTGGTGGGCTGCGTTATCACCCACGAGGGCCGCATTATCGGGGAAGGCTGGCACCGGCAGTACGGCGGCCCCCACGCCGAGGTGAATGCCGTGGCGGCCGTTTCGGATCCGACGCTGCTGCGCCAAAGCCGTGCCTACGTGACGCTGGAACCCTGTGCCCACCACGGCAAAACCCCGCCCTGCGCCGATTTGCTGATTGCGCACGGCATCCCGGAAGTGGTGGTCTGCAACCTCGACCCCAACCCGCTGGTGGCCGGGCGCGGCCTGGAGAAGCTGCGGGCGGCCGGCATCCAAGTAGAAACCGGGGTGCTGGAAGCCGAGGGCCGCTGGCTGAACCGGCGCTTTTTCACGTTTCAGGAAAAGAAACGCCCCTACGTGGTGCTAAAATGGGCCGAAACCGCCGACGGCTACCTAGCCGGGCCCTACTTTCAGCCGGTAGCCATCAGCGGCGAGCTGGCCCGCGTGGCGGTGCACCGCTGGCGCAGCGAGGAGCACGGCATCCTGATCGGGACGCGCACGGCCCTACACGACAACCCCCACCTGAACGTGCGCGAGTGGCCCGGTCCCGACCCCATCCGGCTGGTCATCGATAAAAATTTGAGCTTGCCGCCCACCCATCACCTGTTCGATGGTCGCCAGCCCACGGTGGTCTTCACTTACCGCGAGCGGGCCACCAAAGACAACCTGGGCTTTGTGCGGCTCTCGGAAGCCGAAGACCTGTTTCCGCAGATTTTCCACAACCTCTACCAGCGCAACGTGCAGTCGGTGCTGGTGGAAGGCGGGCCCACAGTGCTTAACTCGCTGCTGAAAGACGGCCTCTGGGACGAAATCCGGATTCTGCGCAGCCCCCGCCGGCTAGGCGGCGGCGTGGCGGCCCCCAGTCCCGGCCTCTGCGGCCTGCGCCAGCACACCCGCCTCGGCGACGACGAGCTGTTTGTGTATGTAAACGACCGGGAGCAGCCGAACCGTTAGTGCCCACGTTGGGTTTTGCTTTCAACTTATTTCCTGTTTGTCTCGTCTCCTCCTACCTCACCACCCCAACCCACTCACCCATCATGGCCGAAGAACTCACCCTTGACACCACGCTCACCAAAGCCGAGCAATACCGCCAGCTGCTCCCGCAAATCGAAGCCCTGACCACCGGGGAGCCTGACCTCACCGCCAACCTAGCCAACACGGCGGCCGCCCTGCGGCAGGCGTTCGGGTTTTTCTGGGTAGGCTTCTACCTCGTGAAGGGCGAAGAATTGGTACTTGGCCCATTTCAGGGGCCCATTGCTTGCACCCGCATCCGGCACGGCAAAGGCGTGTGCGGCGCCAGCTGGGCCCAGGCCGCTACGCTGCTCGTGCCCGACGTAGAGCAGTTCCCCGGCCACATTGCCTGTAGCTCCGAGAGCAAGTCGGAAATCGTGGTGCCTGTGCTGAAAGATGGCCAGGTGGTAGCGGTGCTTGATGTCGACAGCGACCAACTCAACGACTTCGACCAAGACGACCAGCAGGCCCTGGAGCAGCTGATGCAGCTAGCCGCCACCTGGTTTTAGGCCTGCACTGCTATGCGCAAAGTCGTATTATACATTGCTACCAGCCTCGACGGCTACATTGCGTCGCCGGATGGCTCGGTGGAATGGCTGCCTACGCCCCCACCCGGCGAGGACTACGGGTACGCCGATTTTCTGGCCACCGCCGACGCCACGCTGCTGGGCCGCGCCACCTACGAGCAGGTGCTCATGCTGGGCGAATGGCCCTACCCCACCCTCACCAACTACGTATTCAGCCGCAAGCCGCCCACTGAGTCGCCCGAGCCTTCGGTGCAGTTCGTTAGCACCGATCCGGTGGCCTTCGTAACGCAGCTGCGGCAGCAGACGGGTGGCACCATCTGGCTGATTGGCGGCAGCACGCTAGCGTCGCCGTTGCTGGCCGCGGGCCTCGTAGATGAGCTGATGCTGTTTGTAGTGCCGCGCCTGCTTGGGGCTGGCATTCCGCTGTGGCGGCACCAAGACCACCCGCAGCCGCTGCAGCTGCTGCACACCCAAACCTGGCCCGACGGGATGACGCTGCTGCATTATCGCCTGAACACTGCCGAGTAAGCACAAGACACAAAAAAGCCGTTCCGCTGTCCAGCGGAACGGCTTTTTTGTGGTTTTTCCAACCAAATAGCTGGGTTAGAACAGCGACGGGGCGTTGGTTTTGAGTTGCGCCACAATCGTCTGGCCGCCTTTCACTTTCTCGCCAATCTGCACTTTCACCTCGGTGTCGATGGGCACGAAAATATCTACGCGGGAGCCGAACTTGATGAAGCCGAACTCTTCGCCCTGGCTTACTTCGTCGCCTTCGTTCACGTACCACACGATGCGGCGGGCCATGGCGCCCGCAATCTGGCGGAACAGCACAAACGGACCGGCCTCCGACTCTACTACCACGGTGGTACGCTCGTTTTTGGTGCTGCTTTTGGGGTGCCAGGCTACTAGGTAGTTGCCAGGATGGTACTTGAAGTAGCGCACGATGCCCGAAATCGGGTTGCGGGTGATGTGCACGTTGATCGGCGACATGAAGATGCTGATTTGCTTGCGCATATCGTCGAAGTACTCCGGCTCGTGCACATCCTCAATTACCACCACTTTGCCGTCGGCGGGCGCGATGATGAGGTCTTCGTGGGTGAACAGGCGGCGCGCCGGGCTCCGGAAAAACTGCAGCAGAATCAGAAACGCCACTACCGAGGCACCGGCAAAAATCTGGTTGAACAGCAGGTTACGCGCATTCACGCGAAACAGCAGCAGGTTGATAGCCAGCAGCGCCAGCAGGGTAAAGAACAGTATCCGTCGCCCTTCTTTATGAATCTTCATGTATCGCAGATTTGCGCTGATTACGTTGATTTCGCTGATTCAGACGACTTTCTAAAAATAAAAGTACGCGCCCGACCCTCGGTACCATCCCGGCAGCCCGGTTGGGTTCAGCTGACACAAAGATAGCCCGAGCCACCGGCCCGGGCTATCCGAAAGCAAATATAAGCAGCGGCGGCCAGATAGGCCACTACAGCGCGCCCCGCCGCCATCAGACACTGATTTCACCGAAGCACTCAGCAAAAGCCGCCTGATCTGCGGGAGGCGAAGCGGTTAGAAGCCGCCGCGGAAGCGGTAGGTCTGGGCCACTTTGTCGATAGCTACCACGTAGGCCGCGATGCGCATCGGGATGTTGTATTTCTGGCTGGTGGCGTACACCTTCTCAAACGCGTCGGACATGATCCGGTCGGCGCGCTCGGTCACCATTTCCTCGGTCCATTTGAAACCCTGGCGGTTCTGCACCCACTCGAAGTAGGAAACCGTCACGCCGCCCGAGTTGGCTAGGATGTCGGGCACCACCATGATGCCTTTCTCGTTGATGATGGGGTCGGCGGAGGCCGAAGTCGGGCCGTTGGCGCCTTCCACAATCAGCTTGGCCTTAATGGCGTGGGCGTTGTGCTCGGTAATGACGTCTTCCACGGCAGCCGGTACCAGCACGTCCACGTCGGAAGTCAGCAGGTCGTCGGCGTTGTCCATGAGGGTGGCGCCGGTGAAACCGTCGAGGCGGCCTTTGTGGGCGTTTTTGTAGGCCACGGCATCATCAATGTTGATGCCGTTGTCGTTCCAGTACGCGCCGCTTACGTCCGACACGCACTTGATTTTCACGCCCTGCTCGCTCAGGAGCTTGGCAGCCCAGGAGCCCACGTTGCCGAAGCCCTGCACGGCGGCCGATACCTCGTTGGGGTTGAGGTTCAGCTTTTTGAGGGCGGCCAGCGCCGACACCATCACGCCGCGGCCGGTAGCCTCGGTGCGGCCCAGCGAGCCACCCATTACCAGTGGCTTGCCCGTCACGACAGCCGGCGAGGTAGCGCCCACCGTCTTGCTGAACTCGTCCATCAGCCACGCCATTTCGCGCGGGCCGGTGCCCATGTCGGGGGCCGGAATATCTTTATCAGGACCGAAAACGTCTTTCAGGGCCAGCGTGTAGCCGCGGGTCAGGCGCTCGATTTCGCCGGCGCTCATGCTCGTGGGGTCGCAGATGATGCCGCCCTTGGCACCGCCGTACGGAATGTCTACCACGGCGCACTTCCAGGTCATCCAGGCCGCCAGGGCCTTCACCTCGTCGAGGTGCACGTTTTTGTCGTAGCGGATGCCGCCTTTCGAGGGGCCCAGGATGGTGTTGTGCACCACGCGGTAGCCTTCGAACACGCGCACTTTGCCGTTGTCCATCGTGACGGGAATGTGCACGATAACCTGCTTGTCAGGGGCTTTGAGTACGTCGTAGGTTTCTTCATCGAGGCCGAGAATCTCGGTGGCCACGTTGAAGCGCGACATCATGGATTCGAGCGGATTTTCGGCATCTACTCTAGGGGCCGGTTCTTTGTACACCGTGGTGGCAGCCATGCGGAGTGGGGGTTTGGGGGTGGTGGTGGGGATAACACGGCCGGTTTTGCGGGGGATGCGCCGCCGGCTATGCGGGAATTTGTGGCGTCAAAGGTAAACGGTTTACGTGGAGTTGCGGGCGAGTGGATTTTGGTAGTTGAAGGCCTCGCCGCAGCCCTGCTCGGTTTGTGCTGTTGATAGCAGAACCGTTCAACGGCAACGGCCAGCCCTGGGTGAGGCTGGCCGCGAAATAAATCTACCGAAACCCGGAAATCAGCCCCAGAGCAGCTGCAGCAGCGCCAGCACCGGCAGAATAAACAGGAAGGCATCGAACCGGTCGAGCAGGCCGCCGTGGCCGGGCATGATGCGGCCGGAATCCTTCACGCCCACGCTGCGCTTGAGCATGGATTCGGCTAGGTCGCCGAGGGGGCCGAAGATGGCCACGGCCGTAGCCACCACGAGGCGGTAGGTCAGCGAGAGTTCGGGCAGCAGGTAGCCCAGCGCCCAGCCCATGGCCAGCGTCAGCAGGAAGCCCCCGATGGCGCCCTCCCAGGTTTTGCCGGGCGAGATTTTTGGGGCCAGCTTGTGCTTGCCGAAGGTTTTGCCGGCCGCGTAGGCACCCGTATCGGAAGACCAGACCAGGAACAGCAGCGCCAGCACGCGGCGGTAGTCGTAGCCGGTTTCGGTGAAGGCCACCACGTTGAGCAGGCTCATGGGTAAGCTCACGTAGAGCAAGCCCAGCAACGCCACGCCCACGTTGGAAAACGGCGAGAAATTCTGATTCTCGCGGGGCCAGGCCGCCATTTCGCGCAGGATGAGGATGGTGGGCAGCAGCAGCAACGGCAAACCCAACAACGCTCCTATTCTACTGCCGGGATATATGACGGTGTGCCAGCCTGGCTCCACATAGCTCAGGCCGGTAGCTGTGGTTGCCCCGGTCTGTACCAGGAAGAGCGACGCGAATATTATGATGCTAATCCCCCCACCCAGCAGCGCGGCCGGTTTGTAGCCAGCTTCGCGCATCATGCGGTAGAACTCCCACAGCATCCGCATCTGCACGGCCCCGAAAAACAGGGCGAACGTCCAGGCACTGTACCAGATGCTGCCCAACAGCATGGCGGCCCCAATCAGCCCGAAAACGACCCGCTGCGCGAGGTTGGACATGGGCTTTTTGCCGGGTGCGGCGGGGTCGGTGGAGGCAGTGGTAACGGTATCGGACAAGGGAGGGAGCGTAAGGGCGGGCGGGGCGCGCCGAAGTCAGGAGGGAGAGAGTGAAACGGGAAAGGCGCTACCGGGTGGTATCCACGCCGTCGTGGCTGATGGTACGGGCGGCGGGGGGCGGCGTTGTGGGCCGGGCAATAGCCATGCCGCCACTGCCAAGCGTGTGCATCTGGGTGGGCAAAGGGTCGGGGCGCAGCTCGCGGGTACGCTTGTAGAGCAGCCACAGCACCGCCCCGCTCAGCAGCAACGACACCACCTGCCACCACCACGGCAGCGCCTCCGTCGAGTCGGGGTCGAAGCCGGCGCCGGCCAGCGCGCCGCGCTGCTGGGCGTAGAGCAGGATGATCTGGAAGGCATTCTGGGTGAAGTGGGCCGCCATGGGCACCAGAATGTTGCCGCTCCACTCATATAAGTAGCCCAGCACCAGCCCCAGCACAAAGCGCGGCACGAAGCCGAAGAACTGAAAGTGAATGGCGCTGAATACGGCCGCCGCCAGCCAGATGCCCACGTGGCGCGAGCCAGTCCACTGTACCAAGTTACGCTGCACCACGCCCCGGAACACCAGCTCCTCGCTGATGGCCGGCACCACACCAATTACTACCAGCCCCACCACAAACCGGGTGGCGGTGCTGAACTGCGTGAGGTAGCGCGTCAGGTCTTGGGCGCGGTCTTCCATCTCGCGGGCCTCGGCTTCCCAGCCTTTCAGAAAGCCCGGAAAGTGCGCGCCGGCGTTCCACTCAATCAGCCCCGACATGAAGGGCACGCTCAGAATGATGAGGCCGGCGGCAGCCAGCAGCCACTCCAGCGGCACCGGCCGGCGCGGCGTGAAATAGTCGGCAAGCGAATAGCCGGTGAGGCGCGGCAAAGCCAGCGCGGCCCCGCCAAACCCCACCAACAGCAGCACGCCCTGGCTGAGCATCGACACGCCCCAGCCCTGCGGATGGCCCGAGGGCTCCTTCGTGACGTCGCCAATCTCGCGCAGCCCCACCCCAAACAGCAGGTAGTTGAACACCATCACCAGAAAGCTGCCAATACAGAACGCCAGCAGCATCAGCCCCACCAGCAACAGCAGATTGGCCGCTGGGTGCAAGCGGCTGGACACGAAACCTTTCATGGGCAATTGGTGCTTAGTGCGTAGTGTCATTCTAAAACGTCATTCCGAACGGAGTGAGGAATCTCGCTAGTGTACTAACTGATTCTGCTACACCAGCGAGATTCCTCACTCCGTTCGGAATGACGTTCTGCTGCCAAGACGCTGAAAGACGTAAATTTGCGTAAAATCCGCTAACTCCCCTACCCGTGGTCTACATCCGCGACATTGCTTTGCCTGATTTTCCGTTGCTGCTCGCGCCCATGGAGGACGTGTCGGACCCGCCTTTCCGGGCGGTCTGCAAGGCCAACGGAGCCGATTTGATGTACACCGAGTTCATCTCCTCGGAAGGCCTCATCCGCGACGCTGCCAAAAGCCGCAAGAAGCTCGACGTGTTCGACTACGAGCGGCCCATCGGCATTCAGCTCTTCGGCTCCGACGTGGAGACGATGGGCGAGTGCGCCCGCATCAGCACGCTGGCCGGCCCCGACCTCATCGACATCAACTACGGCTGCCCCGTGAAGCAGGTGGCCTGCCGCGGTGCCGGCGCCGCCCTTCTCCGCGACGTGCCGAAGATGGTGGAAATGACCAGCGCCGTGGTGCGCAACACCCACCTGCCCGTGACCGTGAAAACCCGCCTCGGTTGGGACGAAAACACCAAAAACGTAGAGGACGTGGCCGAGCGTCTGCAGGACATTGGCATTGCGGCCCTCACGGTGCACGGCCGCACCCGCGTGCAGATGTACAAAGGCGACGCCGACTGGCGCCTGATTGCGGCCATCAAGAACAACCCGCGCATCCACATCCCCATCTTCGGCAACGGCGACATCGACTCGCCGCAGAAGGCGGTGGAGTACAAAAACCGCTACGGCGTGGATGGCGTGATGATTGGGCGCGCCAGCATCGGCTACCCCTGGATTTTCCGGGAGGTGAAGCACTTTGTGGCCACCGGCGAGCTGCTGGCCCCGCCCACCGTGGAGGAACGCGTGAACATGTGCCGCATGCACTTCGAGAAAAGCATCGAGTGGAAAGGCCAGCGCGTGGGCATCTTCGAGATGCGCCGCCACTACGCCCAGTACTTCCGCGGCCTCGAAGGCGCCAAGCAGTGGCGCATGCGCCTCGTCGAAACCGACTCCATCGAGGAAGTACACGCCATCCTCAACGAAATCATTGCCGCCGAGCCGGTTTTGGTGGGGTAGTTCTTTATCATTAGAACGTCATGCTGAGCTTGCCGAAGCATCTCTACCGCAGTGCTAATCAAGAAAGTTAGCCAGCGGTAGAGATGCTTCGGCAAGCTCAGCATGACGTTCTTTCTTTATTCCGGTTCTGCCGGATCAAGTTTCCCGCCCATGCCCACCCCTCCTGCTCCGGCCGTTGCCACCGCTCCTACCCTGCCGCCCGTAGCGCCGCCACCGCCGCAGCGAATTACGGCTTCGGCCTGGGGGCTGCTTTTGGTGCTGGCCACCATCTGGGGCACCTCGTTTATCTTGATGAAGAAGGGACTGGTGGTGTTTTCGGCCATGGAACTGGGGGCGGCGCGGGTGAGCATTGCGGCGCTGCTGCTGCTGCCGTTTGCGCTCCGCAACGTGCGCCGCGTCGATGCCGAGCGCTACAAGTGGCTGCTGCTGAGCGGGGTGGTGGGCACGTTTTTCCCGGCCTTTCTTTTCGCCTACGCCGAAACCAAGCTGGCCTCGGGCCTGGCCGGGGTGCTCAATGGCCTGACGGCCGTGTTTACGCTGGTGGTGGGCGCGGTGCTGTTTGGGCAGAAGCTCACCAGTTTGCGGGTGCTGGGCATTGCACTGGGCCTCGTGGGCACAGTGGTGCTGATGCTGCTGGGCGGCAGCGGCGGCGCGGCCACGCCCTCCGGCGACTCCAACGCCTGGTACGGGCTCTACATCGTGGCCGCCACCATCGGCTACGGCATCAGCGTGAACGTGATAAAGCAGCACCTGCACGGCCCGTCGCCGGTGGCCGTCACCAGCCTCACGCTGCTCAGCATCGGGCCGCTGGGGCTGCTGTACCTATTCGGCGTCTCCGATTTCACGCACAAGCTAGCCACCGTGCCGGGCGCCTGGACGGCCCTCGGCTACATTGCGCTGCTGGCCACCATGAGCACGGCCGTGGCCATGGTGCTCTTCAACAAGCTGATTCAGCAAAGCACCACGCTATTCGCGGCCTCCAACACCTACCTCATTCCCATCGTGGCCCTCACCTGGGGCGTGCTCGACGGCGAAGCCTTCAACCTCTGGCACCTGCTGGGCATGGTCATCATCCTAGCCGGCGTCTTCATCATCCACCGGGCAAAGTGAAGTGGCTTTGGGTGATGAAGGTGATGAGGTGATGAGGTGATGAGGTGATGAAGAACGTCATTCCGAGCCTGCGAGGAATCTCGCGTGCTGACGTTGTGATGCTATTTTTACTACACTAGCGAGATTCCTCGCAGGATCGGGATGACGCTCTCCCCCTTCTATTCCAGCACCTCAAAACCCTACCCGCACGCCAAACTGCACCCACTTGTGCGAGCGGGCACCATCGAACTCCGGGGAAATGTGGACAGCGGAGGCTTCTAAGCGCACGCCGGCGTAGCCGAGCCCGAGGGTGGCGGTGCGGCGCGCCACCGTGCGGCGGATGGCGCTGGCGGGCAGCGTGTAGGGGTTGTCGGAGCGGAGCAGGCCGCCCTGCAGCGTGGCGTCGTAGCCGATGAGGCGACCTTCCAGTTGGCCTTCGGCGTAGAGCTGCACCCGGCGCTGGCCGGCGCGGGTGGCCGGGCCGCTCACGCCCAGGTTATCGAAATACGGGTTGAGCAGTCCCACCCGCAGGCGGGCGCCGGCCCCGGCGTAGGTGTAAAGCGTGCCCAGGGAAGCATCCGCCGCCCCAATCAGCTCGGCCCCGCGCCCGACGGCCAGCAGCTGCTTTTCGGCGTGCGCCTCGTAGCCCAGCACCAGATCGTTGTGGATCTGGTAGTCCCAGCCGCGGGGCGTGGGGGCACCCAGCCACTCGTGCAGCTTGGTCTGGAAGCCCTTGGCGCCGGCCGCCGGCCCCATAAAACCCAGATTGAGCGCCGTCGTCAGGCGAAACCTGCGTGCTGGCTGGTTGGCGATGCGCAGGAAATCGGCGTACCAATACGAAGCATACGGCCGGTCGCCGACCCGGATGAACGGGTCCTGGATGCGCAGCGGCGTGAAGCCGTCGTAGTGCAGCCGGATGCCGTGGTAGCGGGTGCTGCCCGCCGGCACGGGGCCCAGCAGGCGGTTTATGGGCGAGCGGCTAAGCCCCGGCAGCACTAGCATGAGCGTCTGGCCCTGGGTGAAGTAGTAGTCGGAGCGGAAAAAGGCGTCGTTGGCGAAAGTGTAGTACACCAGCCGGTCGGGGCTGGTGTGGGCGCTGTCCGGGCGCTGGGCCTGGGCGAGGCGGGCGGTAAGGCACAGCAGCAGAAGAAATACGCGCATCAGCAGGAATACTTTCCGCTACCTACGCAGCCGCCCGCACTTCGGCCTTGCCCCCTGTGGCACGGACTTCAGTCCGTAGCCCGAACACGTTGCACAAAGTAGCCGGTGCCGGTGGGCTACGGACTGAAGTCCGTGTCACAGATGGGGCTACTCTGGCAGATAGGGCCAGCTGTGAAACCGTTCGGGCAGGCGCAGGCGCTGCGGGTGAGCCAGCAGATACGCTTGCACGCGGCTCAGCTCGGCGACATCCAGTATGGGCAGTTCGTGGAAGCCTGTTTGCCAGAAGTCGGCTTCGGGCGGGAGCTGGCCGCGCAGCAGGCGGCGGGCCTGGGCGGCGGTGCGCTGGTACAAAAGCTCCACGGCTTTGTAGAGCGAGAGGCCCGCGCCGGCCGGCAGCTGCAGCACGGCGTGCAGGTGGTTGGGCAGCAGCACAAAGCACGGCACCCGCAGCCCCTGCTCCTCCAGCATCAGCAGCTCGCCGGCCACGGCCTCCGCCACCTTCTCCCGGCCAGATAGTCGGGCCCCACGGTGCGGGTATCCAGCAGCGCATCAAACCCCGCAAAAAACACCTTCTCGGCCCGGCGGTGGGCCGCCTGGGCTTCGGTTTCGGTGGCGGCACCACGCGCCGTTTCCTGGGCGGCAACGCGCTGGGCGTGCAGCTCACGGCCGGCCCGCGCCGGCACGGAGCCCGCCAGACGCAGCGTGAGCAGGATGGTTTCGGGAGGTGGAAGCATACGGTTTTAGCCCGCAGAGGGCGCAGCGGTTAGCGCAGAGGATGCAGAGCCGCTCTGCTTAGCTGATAGGCTTCAATATCCCATTGATTTCTACCAAGTCGCCACGCTCCAGTAGGCCGGCCAGCACCGGCTCCAGCTGCTGGCGCATCTCCTCGCTGAGGCGGGCGAAGCCGAGTAGCCGCACGGCTGGCAGAAACACTGCCTCCCGAGGCAGCGCGAAGCTTTGCTCGACCACCGTGCGCAAAGCCAGGGCCAGCTCTTCGGGGGCCACATAAAGAAGTTTACGCGAGATGGCCGGCAGCTGGCTTCGGTCGCGCAGAGTAGGTTGCTGCATAGCCGGGGCCCAAAGGAAGTCGCCTTCCCGGCGCAGGTAGTGGAGGTTCTGAGCCAGCAGGGCCGCATCCCGGCCCACTTTGCGCAGGCGGGCGCCTACCTGGCTGGCTCCGCTGGCGTTGGCTAGACGCCGCGTGGCTTCCTCGATATGGATGGGGCTTTCCACGCCTACCACCACGTTCAGCCAGTTCACCACCTGGCCCAGGCTATATTGGTGCAGCTCCTGCTGCCGGATGGTATCGGGCAGCAAGGCTACTTGGTAGGGCACAACGGCCGGGTTGACGTCGGGCGCCACGGGCTCTTCCCGTTCCAGCTCGGCGGGCTCGGGCAATGGCTCTGCGTCCGGCTCGTCGGGCTCATCAAGGGCAGCCAGGCGGCGGGCTTCTTCAATAGCCTGCACGGCCCGCTCGGTTTCGCGGCCGGGGTCCCGGAACCAGTCGGTGCTCCAGATGCGGTGCAGGCGCCAGCCCACGGCCTCCAGCACCTGCTGGCGCAGCCGGTCCCGGTCGCGGGCCGAGCGCGCCGAGTGGTACATGGCTCCGTCACACTCAATACCCAGCACGTAGCGGCCCGGCTGGTCGGGGTCGACTACGGCCAGATCGATGTAGAAGCCCTGGCTACCGATCTGAGGGCGCAACTGGTAGCCGCGGGCCGAGAGGGCGCGGTACACCGATTCCTCAAACGGCGACTCCATTTCGCGGCCGGTTTCCTCGTTCTGGTTGAGGCGGCCGTGCTGGGCGAAGTTGAGAAAGGTTTTGAGCGCCGCTACGCCCCGGGCGCGGGTCCGGCTCAAATCAAGGTCGTCGGCCGTGAGGTTGGCAAAGACTTCGCAGCGCTGCTTAGCCCTGGTGATGAGCACGTTGAGGCGCCGCTCGCCACCCTCGCCGTTCAGCGGCCCGAAGCTCATGCTCAAGTAACCGTCTTTAGTGCGCCCGTAGCCGATGCTGATCAGAATCACGTCACGCTCGTCGCCCTGCACGTTCTCCAGATTCTTGATGAAGAACGGCTCGTGGCGGTGTGCGGCAAAGAAAACCTCAGTTTCGGGGTGCTGGCGGCGCAGCACTTCCAGCGCATCCTGGATGGCCTGCCGCTGCACCGTGCTGAACGCCACCACGCCCAGCGTGAGTTTGGGCGTAGTGCGGGCGTGGTGAAGGACAGCGGCGGCCACAGCCTGCGCCTCCAGCGGGTTGGTGCGGGTGGTACCCCGTTCGTAATGCGTTTCAGGCAGATGATGGTAGAGCAGCCCGAGCTGGCCCTTGCCGCCGGGGCTGGGGAAAATCACCAGTTTATCCTCGTAAAACAGGTGGTTGGAAGCCGCAATCAGTGATTGGTGCAGACTGCGGTAGTGCCAGCGTAGCATCCGCTCGGGCATCTGGCGGGCCTTGCACAACTCCAGAATACTTTGGATGTCGGCCGTCACGTTTTCCTCATCGGCAGCTTCGCCAGTGCCGGTCAGCGAGTCGAAGAACGAGGTGGGCGGCAGCTGCTTGGAGTCGCCGACTACCACCAGCCGCTTGCCCCGCGCAATAGCGCCCAGCGCATCCACGGGCTTCACCTGCGAGGCTTCATCGAATACCACCAGATCAAACTCCACGGCACCGGGCGGCAGGAAGCTGGCCACCGACAGCGGCGACATCATGAATACCGGCTTGATGGCCTGCACCACGCGCCCGGCCCGCTGCATCAGCTGGCGGATGGGCAGGTGGCGGGTCTTTTTGGCAAACTCGTTTTTAAGGATGCTCATCTGGCCGCCGGCAGTGGGCAGTAGCGGGTTGGGCAGGTTGTCGAAGTGCCGCGTCATGGCGCGGGTGCGGTTGTGGTACAGACTGGCGCGGTCGGCCGCGCGGAACTGCGCGGCCACGTCCTCGTGCCCGGCCCGCTCGAACTGCGGCAGCGCCGGAAACTGCGTGTAAGCCAGCCGCTGCAGGTATTCCAGCCAGGTTTGCCGCACCGCCGCCACCAAGTAGCGCGGGGCTTCGGACCAGGTTTCGGCCAGCGGCAGCAGTTCGGGCCGGCCCTCGGTGCGTACCACGCCGGCCACGTTGTTCCACTCCAGCGCCATCTGCAAAGCCGGCACGTCGGCAGCCCAGGCAGCTAGCAATTCGGACTGGGCCAGCAGTGGCTGCGCTACCAGCGGGCCAGCCTGGCCGAAGCGGCGTGCCTCGTCCAGCGCCAATGCCGCCACCACCGCCATAACAGTCCGCTGCTGATCAGACAGGGCAGTTTCCACAGCCTGCGCGGCAGCGGCCAGTTCGGCAGGCAATGGCGTGGCAGCTACCCAGGCACGCAACAACTCCTTTTGGGAGTTGAAGGGTTGCTGTGTCCAATCAGGAGCCAATCCGAACAAGAAAGCACCGGGCACGGCCTGCCAGATAGCCTGTTCCGTCTGCTTCACCTGCTGCAAAGCAGCGGAACAGGCCGCTACCTGTGCGGCAATAGCATCGGCGCGGGGCGTCGCGCTTGCCCAGGCAGCCAAGGCAGCGGCCTGCACGGCAAATGAAGCTTCGGGCAGTTGATTCGTGAGGCTTTGCGGCCGATCGGCTGATGGCTGGCACGCGGCTACGGCTTGTTGCAGCGCCTGCTGGTGCCGGGGCAAAGTGGTTTTGAGAGCTGCCAGCGGCTCACTCAGTGAGGCGGCCTCCGGGTTGGCAGCCAGATAAGGCAGGATAGCAGCAGGCAGCTGCTGCCGGGTCAGCAGTTGGTGCGTGTGGGTGAGGTAGGCGGCGGCGCGCATGAGAGCAGGCCAGTCGGAGGCCTCGGCCAACCAGCCCGTGCTAAACAGCCTGCCTGCCAGCGGGCTGACTTCCTGCAGGGTCCGCTTGTGTTGGGCAGCCTCGTGGATATCATCGATAACGGTCATGACTTCGGCGGCCGAAGCAGGCAAGGGCTGCCGCCATAACTGCTGCAGGCGGCGGCGGGCCCGACGGTAGTCGCCGCTCAAAAAGCGCCACCACTTGCTGCCGGTGGTCAGCAGCACGGCCCGCTCGGCGGCCAGATCCTGGTCCCAGGCTTCGGGCAGCAATGTGGCCGCATGGCGCTGGCGCAACTCGTTGAGGGTAGTGGCGGCCTGCTGGGCGGCAGGCAGCGGGCTGTGAGGCTGCTGCCAGAAGGCGTCGGTAACGGCCACACCGGGCAAAGGCGGAGCCAACGCGGCATGCTCGGCCAGAGGCAGCAGCGCGGCGGCCGTAGCGTGGTCGGGCGGAGTGGGTACACCCAGCAGCCGGGCCATTTCCGCGGATGCCGTCTGCACCGCGCCAAGGGCCGCTTCGGCCTCGCCCGAATGCGCTACCAGCGCTTCACCGTGCCGCTGCCGGGCCAGGTTTACCAAGATTTCGGTGGTGGCCCGGCCGGTGGGTTTCGGTGCCTGCAGCAGGCAGGCCAGCCCGGAGGCGGCAGTCTGTAAAGCCTCTACAGCGGCCACAGCTGCCAACTTGTGGGCGGCTTTCGCTTCCCGCTCCGCCTGCTCTGCCACGGGCCGCAACGCCGCCACAGCAGCGGCATCGGGCGGCGCGGGCAAGCCCAGCAGCGCAGCCAGCACGGTGCTGGTATGCGCCAATTCCTCTACGGCCCGGCGGGCAGCGGTCAGGCGCGCCACCAGCTCTTCCTGGTCGGCGGGCAGCAGCATGGTGAGGCCAGAGCCCCAGTACAGCAGCTGCGGGGGCGGTCCGATTTTCTGCAAGGTGGCTTGGAGCCGACCGGCCAGCACATCGGCGCGGGTGGCGTCGGCGTCAGTCCAGGTGGCGAGGTCAGCGAAGGGCGGGCGCGGCAGCAGCTGCGTGCCCACTTCCTCGCGCAGGGCCAGCAACGCCCCGGCTACCTGCTGAGCGGTGCGGCGGCTGCGGCCCAGGGGCGCATTCACGGCCAGTGCGTAGCGGTTCAGTTGCTCGCGCAACGGCGGCAACTGCGCAATCTGCTCATCCAGCACGGTGGACGCGGCCGGACGGCCCAGGGCCAGGGTAGCGCGCAATTCGTCGTGGAGGCTTTTCTTATTGGCTTTGTTGCTGTGCAGTTCCAGGCAGGCGGCGCCCAGCCCCAGCGCGTCGAGGCGGCGCTTCACAACTTCCAGCGCTGCCATCTTCTCGGCCACGAACAGCACTTTCTTGCCCGCTCCGATAGCCTCGGCCAGCAGGTTGGCAATGGTCTGCGACTTGCCGGTGCCGGGCGGACCCTGAATGACCAGGTTGCGGCCTTCATGCACGGCCAGCAAAGCCAGCAGCTGTGAGCTGTCGGCGTCCAGCACTTGGTGCAGCTCGGCAGTGGGGCGAGCGTCGTCAAGAAAATCGGTTTCACTGAAGGTGGGCGGCTGGTCCTGAAAGCCGGTTTCGGGGCCGAGCAGCGCCTGCAGGGCGGCGTGTTGGAGCAGCGGGCTTTCGGCGGGCCAGGCAGCCGGGTCCAGGTCGCGGTAGAGCATCAGCTTGCTGAATGAGAAGAAACCCAGCGTGATGCTGTCGGGGGCCACCGCCCAGCGCGGCAGGCCCGCCACGGCGGCCTGCACGGCGGCCACGTAATCGGGCCAGGGCTGCTCGTCGAGGTCGGGCAGCGGCAGGTGCACGCCGAAATCGGCTTTCAGGCGGGCCTGCAGGCTGAGGTTACCTTCGGGCTCGGCGCCGGAATACAGCAGCCGAAACCGCTCGGCCACAGTGCCGCGCTCCAGCACCACGGGCAGCAGCAGCAGCGGCGCCTGCCGCGGCTCGGGGCTGGTGGGGGTTTCGTACCAGGTGAGGCAGCCCAGCGCCAAGTACAGGATGTTGGCGCCGGTTTCTTCGAGGCTGGTGCGGGCCGTGTAGTAAGTGTTCAGCAGGCGGCTTTCCAGCTGGTCGGCGGTTTCGGCGGTTTGCAGGCGGCTGTCGAGTGGGTCTACCACCGGCGGCAGCGGGGGCGCGGCCGGAACCGGCTCCGGGAGCGGCAACCCCAGGGCTTCGGCCCGGCGGGCGGCGCGGGCGGGGTCGCCTTTCCAGCCGAGGCGGGGCGCGGCCTGGGCTTCGGGCAGGGGCGCAAACTGCAGCACCCGCAGCCGTCGCACCAGCAGCTCGTACACCGCCGCCGCGTCTTCACCCACCACTGCCACCCCGCGCACCTTCGAGGGCCGGAAGTTGAGCAGCGGGTTGCGCAGCCCCAAATCCAGCAGCTCCTGGCGGGCAGCTTCCAGGCGGGCGGCAAGGAGGGAATCAGCAGGCATAAAGCACCATAAAAATCAATGAAGGCAAGCCGGCAGCTTCGGCTTCCTGACACAACAAACCCGCCTACTGCAACAGCGGGCGGGTTTGTAAAAAGGGTGGCCGAACTATAGAACTACCCCTACTACGCGGCTTTTTTCAGCCCCAGCTTGCTGTGCTTGTAGCCGTAGTTGAAGTACAGAAACAGCCCGATAATCAGCCAGCCGAAGAACAGCAGCCAGTTGTTGATGCCGAGCTGGGTCATCAGGTAGAGGTTGGTGAGCAGGCCCAGGGTGGGCAGCAAGCTCAGCTTCTTGCGGAACGACAGCCACGCCAGCCCGATGCAGAACACGATGAATACCAGCATCGGGATGTAGTGGCGAAACTCCTCGTAGCCACCGTCGCCGCGCACGGCGCTGCCGAAGGCCGCGAGGCCAGCCTGGTTGTAGGCGAACAGCAAACCCAGCCCGATCAGCATGATGATCGGCACCAGAAACTGGCCGTTGATGTAGGGCACTTTGAAGCGGGCGTCGCTCTGGCCGTGCGGGTCGATGACGAGAATGCCGCCGCACACCAGCGCAAAGGCAAACAGCGTCCCGATGCTGGTCAGGTCAATCACGAGGTCCATGTTGAGCAGCAGCGCCGGCACGCCCACGAAAAAGCCCGTGACGATGGTGCTGAACGACGGCGTGTGGAAACGCGGGTGCACGCGGGCAAACACCGGCGGCAGCAGCCCGTCGCGGCTCATGGTCATCCAGATGCGGGGCTGCCCGATCTGGAACACCAGCAGCACCGAGGCCATGGCGAAGATGGCCGATACGGCCACCACGCCCGCCAGCCAGTTGAGGCCTACTTTCTGGAACACAAACGCCAATGGGTCGCCCACGCCCAGCTCGGTGTAGCTCACCATGCCAGTGAGCACCAGCGTAATCACCACGTAGAGCACGGTGCAGATGATGAGGGCGTAAATCATGGCCCGGGGCAGGTCGCGCTGGGGGTTTTTGCACTCCTCGGCCGTCGTCGAAATGGCATCGAAGCCGATGTAAGCGAAGAACACGGCCGACACGCCCTTGAGCACGCCGCCCACGCCGTTGGGCGCGAAGGGGCTCCAGTTGTCGGGATTCACGTAGAACACGCCCACGGCAATAACCGTGGCCACCACCAGCAGCTTGAGCAGCACCAGCAGGTTGGAGGCGTTCTTGGATTCTTTGATGCCGATGTACACCACGGCCGTGATGAGCAGCGTGATCAGGCCGGCCGGCAGGTCAATCACCAGCTTCAGGTCGCCGAAGAGCGTGGGGGCCGAGTTCCAGGCGTTGTAGCCTTCCAGCTGGGTGGCTGTGGCGGCCGAGAGGGGCTGGCCGGCCTGCATCAGGGCCAGCACTTCGCTGTAATGCTTGTGGGCACTTTGCATGCCCATCGTGAGCCACACGGGCATATCCCAGCCTACGCCCGAGAGCAGGCCGGTGAAGTAGTCCGACCACGAAATAGCCACCACAATGTTGCCGACGGCATATTCCATAATCAGCGCCCAACCGATAATCCAGGCCACCAGCTCGCCGAACGAGGCGTAGGCGTAGGTGTAGGCCGAGCCCGACACCGGGATGGTGGCGGCGAACTGCGCGTAGCACAGCGCCGAAAACGCGCAGGCAATGGCGGTGAACACAAACAGCAGCGACACGGCCGGGCCGCCGTCGTGCGAGGCATTACCGATGGTGCTGAAAATACCGGCCCCGATAACGGCCGCAATGCCCAGCGCCGTCAGGTCGCGGACGGTGAGGTGGCGCGCCAGGCCCCCGCCCCCGCCGTGGCCTTCGGCGTCGGCAGGCGGGTTGTGCAGGATATCAGTGAGGCTTTTGCGGCGGAACAGGCCGCCAAAACGGGAGGGAGGTAGTGTATTAGACAAAGCAGTGGAGCGAGGTAAGAGGGGCAAAAGATACAGAATAATGCGGCTAGGCTGCGTATTGCTGCTTCACAACCCCGGCAGATGACTCTGGCCTGATTTTTCGGTAGCTTTCCCCGGCGGCGGCCGGGCCACTGCCTAATTGCCTTGCCTGCTGCTACTTTCCCTCACCTTTCCCTTCCGCTATGGCCTTCTCCGTTCCGAGTCCCTGCCCCAAAGCCTGGGCCGACATGACGCCCACCGCCGACGGCCGCCACTGCGGCAGCTGCCAGCACGAAGTCGTGGATTTCTCGCGCATGACCGAGGCCGAAGTGACGGCCTGGCTGGCCCGGCCGGCGGCGGGCAGCGTCTGCGGCTTCTTCCGGGCCGGGCAGTTTGCGCCGCCCGCCGCCGTGCTGGCGCCGCCCGCCCCGCGCTGGCGCCGCTGGGTGCTCACGTCATTGGCGCTGCTCAGCTTCAAGCCGCTGGTCAGCTCCTGCCAGACCACGGCCCCCACCACCACGGCCGGCACCGCTCCCACTTCCCAAACCGACGCCCTCGCCGACGCCCCCAACGGCCAAGTGACCGTGCGCGGCCGCGTCCTTGATGACTCCACCGGCCTGGGCGTGCCCGGCGCCGAAATCTTCATCGGCGACACGCCTTACGGCGCTACCACCGATGAGCAAGGCAATTTCAGCTTCGTGATGCTGCAGAAGTGGGCCGCCGTGCAGAACGGCAGCGTGCAGCTGCGCGTGCAGGACAGCCCATTCGTGTTCGTGGCGCAGCAGGTATCCGTGGCCGTGTCACCGGCCCCGGCGCCGCTCACGGTGCGCCTGAAGTCGCGGGAAGGCCGCGGGCAGATTATGGGCCGGATTGTGCAGCACGACCCGCCCCAGAAGCCCCCGCTGAAGTAGCCCGCTGTGTGTGGCACGGACTTCAGTCCGTAGCCCGACTGCAACGGCCAGAGCGCGCCACCCAAACGAGCCGGCTGGCGCAACATAGTCGGGCTACGGACTGAAGTCCGTGCCACACCCGGAGCTATCCAGACAAAAAAATTTGAACACGGCTGTGGAATCGGGCAGCGGGCGGCATCAGAGGGGCAACATTTCTACTACCCGCCATGCCTCAGCTGCTTCGCCTCTCCGTTCCGCAGTCCTGCTCCGAAAGCTGGGCCGCCATGACGCCCGCCGCCCAGGGCCGCCACTGCGCCGCCTGCGCCAAAGTCGTCATCGACTTCACCACCCTCAGCGACGCCGAGGTAGTGGCGTTGCTGCACCGCACCGCCGCCCCCTGCGGCCGTTTCCGCTCAGACCAGCTGCAGCGCGTGTTGCGGCCATTGGCGGAGCCGGCACCGCGCTGGCGCACCTGGCTGGCGGCAGCGGCCGCCGTGCTGGGGTTGCGGGAACTGGCGGCGGAGCAAAGCGTCGGGCAGCAGCCTACGGCTTCTGTGTACACCGATTTTCTGACCCAGGACCAGCGCAAGCTCATCCGCCATCCGCAGCATCAAGTGCTTACCGATAGCATGAGTCAAGTAGTGCGCGGCCGGGTCACGGATGCCAGCACCGGCGACGGTCTGCCTGGCGTTACGATTCTCATACAGGGCACACGTATCGGTACGTCGACGAATGTGGATGGCACGTTTGAATTGCGCCTTGCGCATTCCTACGTCCTCACTCCATCTACTACGTTGAGCATCTCCTGCATCGGCTACCAAAATCAGGATATTCGCTGGGACGTGCTCCAACAGCTGACCGTACCAATTGAACTGAAAATGTCTACTCAAGCTCTGGGGGAAGTAGTGGTAACTCGCAGTTACTATGCAAAACCCTGGCACCCACGTAGCCTCTGGAATCGGGTACGTGCACCTTTTCGGTAGCAGCCGCCTAAACCTTTCTGCCCCCAAAATCCTTATTCCGGGGTATGAAGAATCTGTTGCTTGCCGCCTTATTTCTGGTTTTTGCCACCTCGGGCTGCGCCCTCAAGCCCACCAATAAGTACGACGTATTCACGGAGCGGGCCCAGCTGCCGCAGGAAGAAGCCGTGCACAAGCAGAACTCGCTGGAGTGGTGGTACTTCACGGGCCACCTGCGCGACGTGAAAACCGGCGAGCAGTTCGGCGTGGAGTATGTGTTCTTCCACTTCAACATCACCGGCAAGAAAGACTGGCAGATGGTGAACTTCGCCATCACCGACCCGCAAACCAAGCAGTTCCGCTACGACTACAAAGTGGAGCGCCTGCCCAAGCTGCTCGACTCGGCGCTGCCCGTCAGCCTGCATATGCAAAAGGACGACCAGCGCTGGACCCTGGCCGGCGTCACCGGCGAGTACCAGCTGCAGGGCCGCATGGCCAGCCACAAAGGCTACGCCATCAACCTGAGCACCAAGCCGCAGAAGCCCGTGTTGCTGCACAGCGGCACCGGCTACGAAAATTACGGCGACGTGGCCAAGGCCGGCTACTACAGCTACCCGCGCCTGACCACTACCGGCACCATTGAAGTCGACGGCAAAGTGCACGAGGTAACCGGCGACATGTGGTATGACCGGCAGTGGAACTGCAACTCCGTCACCAACAAAGGCATCGGCTGGGACTGGTTTTCGCTGCAGCTCGATGAGCCTGCCGCCGCCGTGGCCGGTACGGCATCCGCGCCGGGCAGCGTGACGCGCCACGAAATCATGACCTACCAGCTGTTCGACCGCAACTCCAGCAGAGTAGTAAACGGCGGCACCTACAACGGCCCCCAGCCGGGCCAGGCCGTAGACCTGGAAGCCAAAGACTTTCAGCTCGATGTGCTGGAATACTGGACCAGCCCGCACTCCAAGCTACGCTATCCTAGCAAGTGGAGCCTGCGCATCCCCAGCCAGCAATACGACCTCACCATCACGCCCCTCGTCGCAGACCAGGAGCTGACCCTCAAGCTGTTTGCCGGCATCAAGATGCGCTATTGGGAAGGCATGTGCCGGGTAGAGGGCACCCACAACGGCAAGCCCGTAAGCGGCAACAGCTACGTGGAGCTAACGAATCGGGGGAAGGCTGGCAAAGACCCGCTCACTCCGCCGCCTACTGCTACCACGGCCGCGCCGGCTGCGCGCTAGGCACCGCTGCCTATCCCTTCAGGACCACCCGGAACGTGGTGCCGCGCCCGACTTCGCTCCATTTCACGAAGAGGCGGCCTTGGTGGTAGTTCTCGATGATGCGCTTGGCTAGCGCTAGCCCCAGGCCCCAGCCGCGCTTTTTGGTGGTGTAGCCGGGCAGGAACACGTTGTCGATCTTGCTTTTCGGGATGCCCTTGCCGGTGTCGGTGATGTCGATGGCAATGCCGGTTTTGTCGCGCACGGGGCGGCGCAGGTGCAGCGTGATGCTACCGCGGCCGTCCATGGCATCCACGGCGTTTTTGCAGATGTTCTCAATCACCCAGTCGAACAGCGGCACGTTCACCAGCGCCGGCGTGTCGGTGGGCAGGTCGGTCTTGATTTCAAACGTCACCTTCTTCGAAACGCGGCTCTGCAGGTAGGCAATGGCGTTCTGGGTGGTGCGCAGGATGTTTTCGGGCTTGAGCACCGGCACCGAGCCGATGTTGCTGAACCGCTCCGTGATGATCTGCAGCCGCCGGATGTCCTTGCTCAGCTCCTCTACAATCGGCTCGTCCTTGAACCGCTCACTCTCGCTCAGGTAGCTCTGCCAGGCCATCAGGCTGCTCAGGGGCGTGCCCAGTTGGTGCGCGGTTTCCTTGGCCAAACCCACCCACACGCGGTTTTGCTCGGAGCGGCGCGAGTAGCTGAACGCGAAGTAGGCAATGACGCCCAGGCAGGCAATAACGGCCAGCTGCACCAGCGGATACGTGCGCAGCTGCGCCAGCAGCACAGAATCCTTATAGTAAATGCGGTTGCGCAGCCCGGCGCCCAGCTCAATAATAATGGGGCGGTGCTGCTGCTCCATCACCGCAATTTCGCGCCGTAGGTACGCAATGGCCGCCTTTTCCGACCTGCCTTTGGGCACGGTCACGTTTTTGGCATCCACGATGTTGCCCTCGTCATCAGTGAGGATGATGGGAATGGTGGTGTTGGCGTTGATGATTTCCTCGAACACAAAGTTGGTGTTCGAGTCGACCTCGGAGTTGATAATGAAGCGCTGGGCCTTGGCGTAGAGCGCAATCTGCTGCTGCTCCCGCTCCGATACGCGCTGCACCAGAATGTTGGTGTAGATAACGGTAGCTGCCGCAATGAGCAGCGCCACGGCTACAATCAGCAGCTTGATGCGGGATTTTTGGTCGTAGATGGCTATCAAAGCACGAAGGAAACGCGGGTGAAAGTCCGGCAGCAGCGGGCCGCTGGGCGCGGCGCCGGCTCCGGTTTACCCCGAAGCCCGCCGAGCGGAACGAAGGTACAACGCGCCGCCGGGCGCTGCCGTTACGCCCAAGGCCACCCACCGGGCCGCTTATCAGTTGATTTTTGTCAGTTTATCGATTCAAAAAGACGCTTTAAAGCCCTAAAACGCAATTTCAACCTTTCTCGAACCAGGATAGGTTGCTGGCTGTTTTCACGGTACCAAATTGTGCCGTAATTTTGCCTTCTGCAATTGCAGTAGCCACCCGCTATGTCCCATCCTTTCAAGGCAGTCAGTCTTTCGTTCAAAAAAGCCCCCCTGCAAATTCGGGAGCTTATTGCACTGGACGAAGCCGCCTGCCGCCGCTTTCTGCACACGCTGCACCACGAGTTGGGCCTTACCGACCTGCTGGTGCTAAGCACCTGCAACCGGACGGAAGTGTACTACTCCGCCGACCTCGACTACAGCACCGCCATTATTGCCGCCCTGGGCAAGCTCAAGGGGTTGGCCGACGCCAGCAGCTACGAGCCTTACTTTGACCTGCTCACCGAGGCGGATGCTGCCGTGCAGCACCTGTTTGAGGTAGCCATGGGGCTTGACGCCCAAGTAGTTGGTGACCTGCAGATCAGCAACCAGGTGAAGCAGGCCTACCAGTGGGCCGCCGACGAAGACGCCGCCGGCCCGTTTCTGCACCGCCTGCTGCACACCGTGTTCTTCACCAACAAGCGCGTACAGCAGGAAACCAGCTTCCGCGACGGCGCCGCTTCCACTTCCTACGCCGCTCTGGAGCTGGTAGAGGAGCTGACCGCCGACGTCGCCAACCCACGCGTGCTAGTGGTTGGCTTGGGTGAAATCGGGGCCGATGTGTGCCGCCACTTCGGCGACAGCAAGCAGTTTCAGGACGTAACCATCTGCAACCGCACCCGCTCCAAGGCCGAAACGCTGGCCGAAGAGTGCGGCCTGAAGGTGCTGGACTTCGAGAACTTGGTGCAGGGCATGAAGGAAGCCGACGTTATCGTGTCGTCGATTGCGGCCGCCACGCCCTTCTTCACCCGCGAGATGGTGCAGCACCTCGACGTGCTCAGCTACAAGTTCTTCATCGACCTATCGGTGCCGCGCAGCATTGAGGCCGAGGTGGAAACCGTGCCGGGCGTGCTCGTCTACAACATCGACGCCATCCAGAGCAAGGCCTCGGCCGCGCTGGAGCGCCGTCTGGCCGCCGTGCCGCACGTGCGCGCCATCATTGCCGAAAGCATTGCCGGCCTCAACGACTGGAGCAAGGAAATGATGGTGTCGCCGACCATCCAGAAGCTCAAAAACGCCCTGGAGCAGATCCGGCAGGAGGAAATGGACCGCTTCCAGAAGAAGATGAGTCCCGAGGAAGCCCGCCGCATGGACGAGGTTACCAAGTCGCTGATGCAGAAGATCCTCAAGCAGCCCGTCATCCAGCTCAAAGCTGCCTGCAAGCGCGGCGAGGCCGACCAGCTGATCGACGTGCTCACCGACCTGTTTGACCTGGAACACCAGCCGACGGTAGCGTAATAGCCTAAGCGGCAATTCTACAAGTCCCTCATAAGCGCAAAGGCCTTTTTCCAGCGGAAGAAGGCCTTTTTTGCTGCCTGCCCCGGGGACTACAGACGAGTATTGGAGTTGATTCCGGGGGCCGGCAGGAAGGCCAGGCTCTGGATTTCTGGTCTATACGCTGGACTGCCGCCGCCATCGGCAGCCGGCTGAGTGTGCCTGCGGCGGGCCCGCCATATTTGCGGCGGATGGCCTGCCCACCAACGAAAAAAGACCGTCTGATGGCGGTCTTTTCCGATTAAGAAGAACGAGCAGGCAGTGCCTACATCGTGTCGCAGCACTCTTCCAGCGAGTCGATAACGTCGAGCAGCTTGGGAATGGACAGCGAGTAATAGATTTTGGTACCCACCTTGAACGACGACAGAATGCCGCGGTCTTTGAGGGTGATAAGGTGCTGGGAAGCAATAGCCTGTGGCAAATCGAGCGAGCGGTAGATTTCCGTTACGGTCATCTTATCCTCTTTGCCCAGCAAATCAACAATGGCCAAACGCTTCGGGTGCGCCAGCACTTTGAGCATGGCGGCAGCCTTGTCTACTTTTTTGGATTCTACGCGTGACAGCAAAGGTTTCATAAGGAGGTACTACGGTGGCGAAGTGGAGGACGTTGTCGTCAGGAATATGCCTACTACGATATTTACGCCTCAAAGAGTTCCGGTAACAGAAATCGAACCAGAAAAACCGGGGCCATACAGGGCAGGCAGGCAACGCTATTTGCTGCCCTAACGCAGCAAAGACCCCAATTCTTACGGGGGGCTGCTTACCTTTGACCAACAAAATTATTGCCTTCCCTCCCCCACCCTTTTTCCACCCATCCATGAAAGACCTGCTGGCTAAATTCGAGAATAAGCGCCCGGAAATTGTATTCGAATGGAAAGACGCCGAAACGGAAGCCGAAGGCTGGGTGGTGATTAACTCGTTGCGCGGCGGCGCGGCCGGCGGCGGCACCCGCATGCGCAAGGGCCTGGATAAGCGCGAGGTGGAAAGCCTGGCCAAAACCATGGAAGTGAAGTTTACGGTGTCGGGCCCCGCCATTGGGGGCGCCAAATCGGGCATCAACTTCGATCCGCAGGACCCGCGCAAGCGCGGCGTGCTGGAGCGCTGGTACCGGGCCGTGATTCCGCTGCTCAAGAACTACTACGGCACCGGTGGCGACCTGAACGTGGACGAAATCCACGACGTAATTCCGATTACGGAGGATTACGGCCTCTGGCATCCGCAGGAAGGCATCGTGAACGGCCACTACCGCGCCACCGAGCCCCAGAAGATTCAGAAGCTGGGCCAGCTGCGCCAAGGTGTGGTAAAGGTGCTGGAAGATGCCGCCTTCACGCCCGACCTGAGCCGCAAATACACCGTCGCCGACCTGATTACGGGCTACGGCGTGGCTGAGGCCGTGCGCCACTACTACGAGTTGTGGGGCGAGCGGAGCGTGGCCGGCAAGCGCGCCATCGTGCAAGGCTGGGGCAACGTGGGCGCCGCGGCGGCCTACTACTTGGCCAGCCAGGGCGCCCGCATCACCGGCATCATCGACCGGGCCGGCGGCCTGATCAAGGAAGAGGGTTTCTCGCTGGAAGAAATCCGGACGCTGTTTCTGCAGCGCGAAGGCAACGCCCTCACCGCGCCGGATCTGCTGTCGTTTGAGGAGGTAAACCAGCGCATCTGGAGCAGCGGCGCCGAAATCTTCATTCCGGCGGCAGCTTCGCGCCTCGTCACGCGCCAGCAGGTGGAGCAGCTGATTGCGGGCGGCCTGGAGGTGATTTCGTGCGGCGCCAACGTGCCGTTCCAGGACCCGGAAATCTTCTTCGGCCCCACCGGCGAGTTTGCCGACCAGCACACGTCCGTCATCCCCGACTTCGTGGCCAACTGCGGCATGGCCCGCGTGTTTGCCTACCTGATGGAAACCAACGCCGAAATCACCGACCAGGCCATCTTCGGCGACACCTCGCGCATCATCCGCCGGGCCCTGGAGCGCACCCGCCTGCAGGGCGATTCGCGCACCGGCGTGGCCCAGAAATCGTTTGAAATGGCTCTGCGCCAGCTGGTATAGTTACTAGGGCTTCGGCAATAGGGCTTGGTGGTTAGGCAATAGACGGCCCAATATCACCAGGCCCTATTGCCGAAGCCCTATTCCCTAAACTCTACAGATAGAATGACCCTTTCCGAAATCCTGCATTACCGCTTTCTGGGCAACAACGTAGCCGCCTACCTGTGGTGCGTGGGCATTCTGCTGTTCGGCTACGCGTTCAAAACGCTGCTGTCGCGGCTGGTGTCGCGGGTGGTATTCCGGTTTATCCGGCGCAAAACCGAGGGAGTCAGTGAGGATCAGTTTCAGGCGCTGCTGATCCGGCCGCTGTCCATCGTGGTGTTTTTCGTGACGATTTACCTGGCGTTTCAGGTGCTCGACTACCCGGTACGCAGCTCGGAACTGACCCACAACGAGCCCTGGCCGAAAGTGGCGCTGTTCCGGCTCTACCAGATCGGCATTATCTGGGGTGTGGCCTGGATTGCCCTGCGCCTCGTCGATTTTGCGGTGCTGGTGTTTCGGCGCCGCACCAGTGCCGGCGGCAGCCTGCAGGCCGAGCTGGTGCCGTTTGCCAAAGACCTGATGAAAGTGCTCATCATTGTGCTGGCGTTTCTGGGCATTCTGGGCCGTGTATTTGGGGTGGATGTTACGGCCCTGATTGGCGGCCTCGGCATCGGGGGCCTGGCCGTGGCTTTTGCCGCTAAGGAAAGCCTGGAAAACCTGATTGCCTCGTTCACCATCTTCCTCGACCGGCCCTTTGCCGTCGGCGATTTGGTGGAAGTGGGGGGCGTGGCGGGCACGGTGGAGAAGGTAGGCTTCCGCAGCACGCGCCTGCGCACGGCCGAGAAAAGCTACGTCACGGTGCCTAACAAGTCCATGATCGACAAGCCCCTGGACAACCTTTCGCTGCGCACGGCGCGGCGCGTGAGCTTCACGCTGGCCCTGAGCCACACCACCTCCAGCCAGCAGCTGAACCGCATCGTGGAGGAAGGCAAGCGCCTCATTGCCGAAAATGCGCTGGTCACCAAGGACGTGCAGATGCAGTTTTCGGCCCTGACGCCGGCCGCCAAGGAAGTGACCGTGCAGTACTTCGTGGAAACCACCAACTACGACGAGTACCTGCAGGTGAAGGAAGAGCTCAACTACCGCCTCGTGGAAGTGGTGGAGCAAGCCGGCGGCCACTTTGCCAGCACCGGCAATACCGTGGTGCAGCTGGCGCCCGGCAGCCGCTTCGACGGCCTCAACTCCGCAGGCACGCCCACGGTGTAGCAGCCGGGCGGCCGGCTAGCGGAACTTCGGCGACTTGATG
This sequence comes from Hymenobacter yonginensis, assembly GCF_027625995.1. Taxonomy (NCBI): domain Bacteria; kingdom Pseudomonadati; phylum Bacteroidota; class Cytophagia; order Cytophagales; family Hymenobacteraceae; genus Hymenobacter; species Hymenobacter yonginensis. The sequence goes on along the minus strand of NZ_CP115396.1, from coordinate 4,131,681 downwards.
GTAGCACGGTGCTGGATGATTTCCACTTTCTCGTCCTGCGGGTAGTCGACCTGGAAGCTGAAGCCCAGGCGCTGGCTGGTGCCGGGAGCCAGCGTCAGCACCCACGTGAGCCGGCCGGTGCGCTCGTCTAGCTGGGCTCCGCTGATTTCCAGCGCTTTCACTTCAATTTCCTTTTCGCTGGCAACCGGAATCTGATCCTGTATCCGGATGCGGATGGGTTCGGTGTGGCGGTTGCGCACGTTCAGCTCGTAGGCCAGCTGCACGCGGCGCTTACCACTCAGGCCTGCCTTGCCACTGAAGTCTTTGAGCTTGGTGCGGCTCACTACCACCTGCTCATCGTAGCCCAGCGTTACTTCCAAGGAATCGTTGTAGGCCCGCTCGTTCAGGTCAACTTGGCCCACGTAGCCGCCTTTGTGGTACACGGCCGCATCGTCAGGCAGGTGCAGGCCTTCCCAGCCTGTGGCTTTGGCCGTCAGGTATACTTTGTCGGAGAGTTTGGGCAGGGCCAGGTATTCGGGGCGGGCCGCCAGCCGCAGGGGCGGCAACGAGACGTCGCGTCGGCCCCCTACGGCCAGCGTAATGGGCTCGGGCACCTCGTAGCGGGTGCTTTGCGCCACGTTGGCGGGCTGGCCTTTGGCCGTGCCTTTCACCACGAACTCATCAATGCGGCCCTCGCCGATATGGTCGCCGCCAGCAAAGTCCAGCGCCCAGGGCTCCAGCTGCGGGCGCGACACATCGTCGGCCAGGGCGTAGTTCATGATGGTGAGGCGCACCTGCTGCCACGCCAGCCCCGACTGATTACGCAGCATCCCATGCGGATCGAAGCGCAGCTCCCGCCCCGCTTCATCGGCCCGGATATCCAGCTTGGGCTGCCACGGCATGCGGCTACTCACGTAATAGCGCACCGTGAGCGGCACGGGCCCGGCCTGCTTGGTGCGCACCAGCGCCACTACCCGGTCGGCAGGGTCTTTGGCCGTTCGGGGTTCCAGCAGCGTTGCCTGTTTCTTTAGCTCTGTCTGGCGCAGCTGCAGCCGCTGGGTTTCGCGCAGGATGGCGGCCGTGCGGGTGCGCAGCAGGGTGGCGCCTTTCTGCACTTCCGCGCTCCAGTTGGCCTGGGTGCCGGCGGGCAGCGTGCGGTTGGCCTGCAAAAACACCTTCTCTTCTTCCAGCCCTTTCAGCTCGGCCTCCACCTGCTCTATTTCGTCGCGGGTGCGGCGCAGGCTGTCGAGGGCAGGCTGGTTGGCTGGCGAGGCCGGCAGCTCATCGGCGGCATCCAATGAAACCAGCTCGGCCGCCGGGCCCAGCTGCAGCTCCAACGACTCGGATTTGATTTTGGCCGACAGGTTATCGAATACCAGCCGGCTCAGGCCAGCCGGCAGCTGCACCTGCCCCTTATGTTCCAGCGACGTCCCGTTCAGGTACACCACTACGCTGGTGAGGGGAGGCCTGGCCGGGACAAGCGGGGTAGAGGTTTGAGCGGCGGCGGCCCCGGGCAGAAGCAGCAGAAAGACACGTAAATATTGGCGCATAGCTTCCCGATTCAGAATTGGGCAGCCAAGGTGCGCAGATCAAACGGCAATAAAAAAGGCCGGCGGCTCCCTCAGGAAGCCGCCGGCCTTTTTTATATTCCGGAAACTACAGCTGACGCCTAGCGGCCGCCGCCGAGCAGGCCGCCGAGCAAGCCGCCCATGCCACCGCTCATCAAGCCACCTAGGCCGCCACCGCCGGCGCTGCGGGGCTGCGAACCAGGCTGGCCACCCAAACCACCCAGAATCGACATCAGCGAGCCGAGGCCGCCGCTACCCACGTGCGAGCCTTGCTGCGGCAGGCTGCCATAAGAACCCTGCGCCCCGGCTGGTGAACCGCCACCGCCCAGTACGCCGCTCAGCAGGCCTCCACCGAGCAGACCGCCCAGCAAACCGCCCATCGAGCTGCCGCCCATGGCGCCGCTCATCAGGCCGCCCAGGGTGCCGCCGCCCATAGCGCCGCCCAGCAGACCGCCGCCGCTGCTCTGGCTGCGGCCGCCACTCATCACCTTCGACAATACCATCGGGGCCACTACGCCCAGCAGGCCGGCCATCAGTGCGCCTTTCGGGATGCCGGCGCTTTCCAGCTTGTCGGTGATGCCGCCGAAGAAGCCTTGCTTGGCCGGGTCGCTGGCATCGTGCGGCACGTGGGCCGCCTGGTCTACCACCTGGTTCAGGGTCTGAGTTTGCTGGGGCGTGATGCCGAGGTAGGCCGAAATCTTGTTGATCATGGCTTCCTCATCGTTGGCGTACGCGCCGTCGGCGCGGGCAAAGCTGATGAGGTCCGTCACGAGCGAGTAGCGCAGGTCGCTGTTGCGGAGCGCGTCGAGGTTGTTCTTGATGCTTTCGTTGCTGGCGTCGCGGGCAGCGCCCAGCACCTGCTGGGTAGCCCCGCCGGACAGGCCAGCTTCGTGGGCCAGCTGTTGCAGAAACTCTATTTCGGTGGCGGAAGCTTCCCGGTCGGCCGAGGCGAGGCTGGCAATAACACTCAGGTAGGCCGCTTTTTCGGAATCGGAGTAGTTCTGGAGAAGTTGGGAATTGCTCATCGTCGTGCAGTTGGAAAGTAGGAGGGGAATTTGCTGCACTCCTTAACGCACGCTACCTGATTTGGTTAGCGCCCGGCCTCCTACCCTGTCGTACGCCACTGCCCGCCGCGCTAAAATTCGAAGTATTCGCCGGTCTGGGGCTGCGCGGGCTTCTTTGCGGGCGGCTTTTTCAGCTCGAAAGGTTTGCGCGGCTCCGGGGCCGGTGCGGCCGGGGCTGCGGGCCCGGGCAAGCTGGTCCCGGGCAAGCCGGGGCGGCTGGCGGGCCGGGCGGTTTCGCGCGGGGCCGTTGGCACCCGGCCTGGCTGCGGGCGCCGGTCGTAGCTCACCCGGAAGTTGTCTTCATCGCCCTGAATAGCCAGCAGCAAACTGGGGCCGGTGGCCATGCCCACGGTGCGCTGCAGCAGCCCGGGCAGAATCGGGATGCTGAGGTGGTAGTCCATCTGCTGGTCGAAGGTGTGGGTGCCCGTCACCCGGATCAGGGAGGCCGCCCGCACGTTGGAGCGGATTTCCATTTCGGGTAGGTACACCGTGCGGCTCTGAATGTAGACCGGCGTGGTGAGCTGGGCGAAGCGCAAATGCCGCAGCCGTTCCCGCCCGGCAATCATGGACAGCTTCTGCAGCGGCTCGAAGTTGTTGAGCTCCCCGTTGCGCACCTGCAGGTTCAGCTCGGCCTCCAGACGGTTGGTGAGCGGCGTGAGGGCCCCATCAAAGTACAAATCCGACTCGGCGGTGGCCGTGAGGGCCCCGCGCAGGTGCCGAGCCGTAATGAACTGCTGGCCGAAATCCTCGAACGTGTAAAACAGACTATCCAGCGGCAGCTGCTGGCAGCTGATGGTGGAATGCAGGTGCAGCAGCCGCGGCTGGCGGGCATCGAGGGTGCCCCGGAAGCTGACCTGGCCGCCGCCGGCCCGCACCGTCAGGGACGGCGCGCTCAGCACCTGCTGCTGCAACCGGATGGTGCCGCGCAGCTGCCGCCCCCGAAACCGCCGAAACCGCAGCCGCTCCACCTGCGCCCGCACGTTCAGGGCCAGCTGGGTGGGCAGCCGGAACTCGTAGCTGCCGGCTCCGGGCGCGCCGGTGCTAGTGGCCGCAGCAGGGCCCGCGGGCGTAGTAAGGCGCAGGAGCTGGTCGAAATCCAGGAGTTGCGACGTCAGGTCGGCGTCGAGCAGCAGCGTCTGGTTGGGCAGCAGCGCCCAGGCCAAAGCATTGCGCAGCCGCCCCTGCAGCCGGAAATCCGACCCGCCCACCCGGCCCGTGAAGCCGGCCACCTCCACCTCGCGGCCCTGCAGCCGGAAGCTGCCTGTAAGGCCCGTGAGGGGCTGGCGCAGGTCGCGCAGGCGCAGCTGCACGTTCTGGAGCTGCAGCGTGCCGCTGGCCTGCACCGCCGCCGTAGCCGGCCGGGCCCGAAACTGCCGCAGGTTGCCGGCAAACGCCAGCAGCAGCTGGGCCTGCCCCTGCCCGCCCGGCACGGCCGCCACCGGGTAGAACTGCAGCGCCTGCGCCACGTCCAGGTCGGCGCGCACCTGCAGCTGCACGGTAGGGTCCTGGAAATTGGCGTAGCGCAAGCTGCCGCTGAAAGGCCGCCCGCGCAGCGTGCCGCGCACCTCCCGCAAGCTCAGCACCGAGGTCCGCGCCGCCTGGGCCGCTCCGTTGCTGAAGGTGCCCGCCAGAAACACGTGCTCCACGGCCTGCCGCAACTCGGGGTGGTAGAAGGAAGCGTCGCGGCAACCAAACCGGGCCTCAATGCGCGGGCTGGCCCGCCCCGACAGCTCCCCGCGCACCGTCCCGCCGAAGTACACGGCCCCGCGGCTGCGGTAGGCGCGCAGCCGCCGTGCCACCCGCGCCGGCAGCAGTGCCAGCACCGACTGCACATCGGTGTTGCGGCCCGCCACCTGCAGATCCAGCTGCACGGCCCGGCGGTAGTCAATCCGGCCGCCCAGCTCGTAGGATGCGGCCCCCACGCGCAATTCTGAGGGCTGCAGGGTCACGAGCCGCGCGTCCCGGTCCACGCGCAGGCGGGTGTTCAGGGTCAGGGGCTTGTTCTGGAAGTATGCGTCGGGGCCCAGCTGCAGGGCATCCACATGGGTGCGGCCCTGGGCCACGATATCCACCAGCGGGCCCTGCACGTCCAGTTGGGCGCGCACGTCGTGGGCCTGCACGGTGTAGCGCTGCTGGCGCTGGTCGTCGGCGTACACAGTGTTCACGCGCTCCAGCTGGATGTTTTCCAGGGCGAAGGCCAGCGGCTGGCTGCTGGGCGCGGCGGTGGTATCGAAGCGCAGCACGTCGTAGTTGGGGCGGCCTTGGGCATCGTGGCGCACCCACACGCGGCCGTCGGCCAGCGTCACGGCCCGGATGCGGTAGTGGCCGCGCAGCATGTCCCAAGCGTCGAAGGCGCAGTAGAGGCGGCGCGCCCGGGCCAGCGGCACCGTGTCCTGGGGCAGCGAGCCGCTTACGCGCAGTTCATGCAGCGTGATGGAAACGCGCGGAAACTGGTCCAGCACCGACACCTCCATGCGGCCCACCTGCACGGGCGTGGCCAGGTAGCGGTTGGCTTCCTGCACAAAAAGCGCAATGATGCGCTCCTGCCCCAGCCACACGCCCCCAACCACCGCCGCCACCAGCAAAACCAGCCCGGTCAGAAAAAAAAATAGCACTCGCCGCAGCTTTCCCAATCTTCGAAAATTTCTGACTCTAAAAGAGTTGCCTGCAAATCAGCCCGGTCCCGAACATTTTTCTGTGCTAAAGTTCGCACAAAGTGTTGCGTAATCAGAAACGACCTGCCATATTTGCATCCCCAACGGGACACGCCCAACGGGAGATTAGCTCAGCTGGTTCAGAGCATCTGCCTTACAAGCAGAGGGTCACTGGTTCGAACCCAGTATCTCCCACTTTTTTATTTTAGTACATTACCCTATCGGGAGATTAGCTCAGCTGGTTCAGAGCATCTGCCTTACAAGCAGAGGGTCACTGGTTCGAACCCAGTATCTCCCACACCCCAAAAGGACAGCCCTACCGGCTGTCCTTTTTTGTTTCCGGCCGGCTGGCAGCGGGCGAGTGTTGCCTATGCGGCGGCCGGGTTGCGTATAGCTGCTCCCCTTTCCTTCTATTCTGCCTGCCATGCTCCTGCTCGAAGTTACGGATACCGCCCGCGCCCGCCAGTTCCGCGACCTGCCCGTTCGCCTCTACCACGGCCACCCCAACTGGATTGCGCCCCTCGACCACGAACTGGAGGCTGTTTTCGACCCGAAGAAGAACCCCAACTTCGCGCACGGTGAGGCCATTCGCTGGATTCTGACCACCGAGGCCGGCGAGGTAGTGGGCCGGGTGGCGGCCTTCGTGAACGGCAGCACCGCCCACGCCGAGCCGGCGCTGCCCACCGGCGGCATGGGCTTTTTTGAGTGCATTGACGACCAAGCGGCGGCCAACCAGCTCTTCGAGGCCTGCCGGACGTGGCTGACGGCGCGGGGCATGGACGCCATGGACGGCCCCATCAACTTCGGCGAGCGGGACCGGTACTGGGGGCTGCTGACAGACGGCTTCACCGAGCCCAACTACGGCATGTTTTACCACCTGCCCTACTACCAGCAGCTGTTTGAAACCTACGGCTTTCAGCTGTATTTCAAGCAGTATACCTGCTACCGCGAAATAGCCGCGCCGCTGCACGCCCGCTTCTTCGAGGCAACCGAGCGCTACGCCGCGCAGTTTCCGGAGTTCCAGTTCCGGCACGCCAGCAAGCGCGACCCAGAGCGCATGGCCCGCGACTTCCACCACGTGTATAACCTGGCCTGGGCCAACCATAGCGGCATTGCGGCCATGACCCTGGAAAAGGCCCGCGACCTGGTGCGCCAGATGAAGCCCGTGCTGGATGAGCGCCTGGTGTACTTCGCCTATCATAACGACGAGCCAATTGCCTTCTTCGTGAGCTTGCCTGAGCTGAACCAGCTGTTCAAGCAGGTGAGCCGCAACTTCAACCTCTGGAACAAGCTGCGCTTCCTGTGGCTGAAGCACCGCTACGAGCAGCGCACCGACAAAAAAGGCTTCGGCGTGATTTTCGGGGTGGTGCCGGCGTGGCAGGGCAAGGGCATCGAGTTGGCCCTGATGGTGCACGCCCGCGCCGAGATGATGCGGGCCGGCTACACCGAGTTTGAAATGAACTGGATCGGCGACTTCAACCCGCGCATGCTAGCCGTTATCCGCTCCATCGGGGCGCGCATCTACAAAACGCACATCACCTACCGCTACCTCTTCGACCGGAACCGGCCATTCGAGCGCAGCCCGATTATCCGGTAGTAGACTGTCGTTGCACACCTGTCATTGCGAGGACGAAGGACGAAGCAATCCTTCCTCTCGTGGCAGGCACTTTCCTTACCGCAAAGCCCTCCGGCGTTAGTGCACCACACTACTGCCGGAGGGCTTTCTGCTGAGGGTCGCTTGTCTCACGGAGAGGAAGGATTGCTTCGCTCCGCTCGCAATGACAGGCTATTTGCTGAACTGTGCGTGCAGCTCAAGTACCTGCGGAATAAGCAGATGCTCGTCGTCGTTGCGAACGATGTAGTGGGCGCGCTGCATCTTTTCCTCTTCGCTGAGCTGCTTGCCGATGATGGCCAGGATGTCGGCGGGGGTGCGGTGGGGGTCTCGGCGCAGCACGCGGGCCTGGCGCACGGGCAGCGGGGCAAACACGGTGATGATCTGGTCGAGGCCCTTGTACGCCCCCGATTCAAAGAGCAGGGCAGCTTCCTTCAGTGTGTAGCGGTGGCCTTCCTGGGCGCGGGCGGCACTCCAGGCAGCAAAGTCGCGGCCGACGGCGGGGTGCACCAGGGCATTGAGGCGGGCCAGCTCGGCGGCATCGGCAAAGGCGACGCGGCTCAGGTGCACGCGGTTCAGCTGGCCGGCCGCGTCAAAGGTTTCGGGCCCGAAGGCGGCCACCAGCTCGTCGCGCAGCTGCGCATCGTTGGCCATCACCCATTTGGCCCGGAAGTCTGAGTCGTACACGGGCACGCCCAGCACCTGAAACAGCCGGCACACCACGCTCTTACCCGAGCCTATCCCACCCGTAATTCCAATTCGAAGCATATTTTATTTGGTGATGGGGTGATGGGGTGATGGGGTGATGAGGTGATGAGGTGATGAGGTGACAGGTGACAGGTGACAGGTGACAGGTGACAGGTGACAGGTAAAGGAAGAACGTCATTCCGAGCAGCGCGAGGAATCTCGCGTGCTGATGTTGCAATAATAATCCAACGTCAGCACGCGAGATTCCTCGCTCCGCTCGGAATGACGTTCTTCCTTTACCCTATTACTTCATAACCCCCATCACCCCACTACTTCATCACCCCACCCCCACTCACAGATACGCGGACGGTGGGGGTGATGACGCGGCGGCCCCGGACGAGGGCCGGCACCTGGGCCAGCACGGGCTGCAGGCTGGAATCGGGGCCGGCGAACTGGCCGTAGTGGAGCTGCACGCGAACCTGGCTACGCTGCTGGCTGAGGCGGGCGCTGTCCTCGGGGAAGCACTGCAGGCGCACCTGCACCGTGGCCGGCCGCAGCTGGTACTCCCGGCCCGCCGGAAATCCGGATAGCTCGGGCACAATGCGCATCAGCACGCTCACCAGCGGGCGGGGCTGCAGGCGCACGCGCACCTCGGGCACGCTGGTTTTCACCAGGTCGGGCCCGCCGATGGGCACGCTCATGTCGCCGTTGGAGCTGCTGGCCGGGGCGCGGGGCAGGTGCACCGGGTAGGGGTTGGACAGCGCCAGCACCTGCCGCGCCGGCCCCCGAAACACCACCGAAGCCGGCGTAAATCGGGCCGCAAACGGCAGCGCCGAGCCGTCGGCGGCGGGGCTCAGGGCCAAAGGCAGCCGGCGGCTCAGCAGCCGGTCGAAGGCCACCCACAGGGTATCAGAAATCAGGTAGTTGAACTGCAGCCCTTCCATGGAGGCCTGTAGCGCCGGCCGCACCACCCGCCCCGTCACGTAGCGCGTGGCGGGCAGCCCGGGCAGCGTGATTTCGGCGGGCTTCATGTCCAGCATCAGGTGCTTGCGCAGCAGCTTCCAGCCCCGGGTTGTCACGTTCACAGCTACCTCGGTGGGCAGCGGCTGCACCGGTACGTAGCGCGTGGCATCGTAGCGCCAGGCCAGCGGATAGGCAATGCGGGTAGTATAGGTTTTGTTGAGGGCATTGAGCAGCCAGAACGTGCTGGCCGCCAGAAAGCACGCCGTCACGGCCCGCCAATAGCTCCGCTCCTGCCCGTAAAACGGGCTGAAAAACCAGCGCATCAACTGGGCAGAGCGGTTTAGCGGCATTGGGTACGGAGTAAGGTTTCGGGCTTGGCAAGCCAGGACGAAGGCAACTCACTGTCGGCGTTGTCCTTCGTCCCGGGTCTGGCTTACGCTACAGTGTCTTTTACGCTGTCCTTGGCGGGCTTCACTTCGCGGGCAATGGCCGAACGGTCGAACTTGAGCTTGGTGCCGCGGTCCACTTCAATGATAACGGCTTCGTCGGTCAGGTCCACCACTTTGCCGTGCAGGCCGCCGATGGTTACCACGGTAGCGCCTTTGCCAATCGACTCGCGGAATTTCTTGGCTTCGGCGGCTTTGCGTTGCTGGGGCCGGATCATGAAGAAGTAGAGCACCACCGCAATGGCCACCGGAAACAGATACGACATAAAGCTCTCGTTGGTGGCAGCAGCCTGCAGCAAAAGGGTAGCAAACATGTAAAAAGGCGTGAGGAGGTGAAAAAGAATGAGGTGGCAAGGTACTGCCATCCGGGGTAACGCGAAGGACCTTATGCCAGCAGAACCGCCGACGTTGTCGCGACGCATTCCGCTGCCATAAGGTCCTTGGCGCAGCGCAGCTTGGCGGGTCGGCCAGGCTCAGCAAAGAGGCACTACTGCCGAACCGGGCCCTGCGCGCCGTCGGGCAGGATGTTGGCCTTAATGGCAATAACCGTGGTGCTGGGCGTGGTGTTGGCCTGCACCGAAATCTGCTTGTTCTGCATGCCCGACTTGCCGTGGCTGTCGAACTGCACGTCAATCGTGCCGGTGGCGCCGGGCGCAATCGGCTCTTTGGTCCAGTTGGGCGTGGTGCAGCCGCACGATGCGGTGGCGTTTCCAATCAGCAGCGGCGTTTTGCCGGTGTTGGTGAACGTGAACGTGTGCTTCACCACCGAGCCGGGCTGGATGTCGCCGAAGTCGTGGTCCGACTCGGCGAAGGTCATCACCGGGGCGTTGGGGTTGGGCACCTCCGTTTCGTTGGTCACGTTGGGGTTGTCCACGGTGGGGTTGGCGGCAGCCTCGGTGGCGGCGGCATTCATGCCTTCGGCGCCCACTTCCGTGGTTTTATCGGTGTTGCAGGCGCTGGTCAGCAGAGTGCCGGCCAGCAGGAAAAGGAACGTGCGTTTCATGGAATGAGAGTTGGAATGTAGCCAAGGCTTCCGCCGGGGCCGGATAGCAGCACAACAAGCGGCCGCCCGAAAACGGTCAAACACGCTTCGGCTGACCGGCAGCACAGGCGGGAGCCTGGGCTACTTGGTGCTACTGCAAATTAGCAATAATCGACTGGGTGAACTCGCTGGTCGAGGCCGTGCCGCCCAGGTCGCCGGTACATTTTTCCTTGGTCTTGAGGGTGGCTTCCAGGGCCTTCTCAATCCGGTCGGCGTGCTGGTGCTCGCCGAGGTGGTGCAGCATCATCAGGGCCGAGCGCAGCAGGGCCGTGGGGTTGGCTTTGCCCTGGCCGGCAATGTCGGGGGCCGAGCCGTGCACGGCTTCAAAGATGGCCATGTCGTCGCCGATGTTGGCACCGGCTACCACGCCCAGGCCGCCCACGAGGCCGGCGCACAGGTCAGACAGGATGTCGCCGAACAGGTTGGTGGTTACCACCACATCAAACTGCTCGGGCTTGCCCACCAGCTGCATGCACATGTTGTCGATGATCTTGTCTTCGAACACGATGTGCGGAAACTCGTTGCTGGCTTCCTTGCAGGCGTTCAGCATCAGGGTGCCGGCCATCTTCAGGATGTTGGCTTTGTGGGCCAGAGTCACCTTCTTGCGGCCGTGCTTGTCGGCGTAGGCGAAGGCGGCGCGGCAGATTTTGCGCGAGCCTTCCTTGGTGATGCGGTTGAACGAGTCGGCAATGCCCAGGCGCTCATCGTACACTTCCAGGCCCGAGTACAGGCCCTCGGTGTTTTCGCGGAACAGCACCAGATCAATGCCCTCGTAGCGCGTTTTGATGCCGTCGGTGGTTTTAGACGGGCGCACGTTCTGGTAGAGGTCGTACTTCTGGCGCAGCGTCACGTTGATGCTGCGGAAGCCCTTGCCCACCGGCGTCGTAATGGGGCCTTTCAGCGCCACGCGGTTTTTCTCCAGCGACGTCAGCAGCGCCTGCGGAATCAGCTCGCCCGACTGGTCGAAGGTGGTCTGGCCGGCGTTCTGCTCTTCCCATTGCACCGGCACCTGGGCCGCCGTGAAGATGTCCGTAACAGCTTTCGTGATTTCCGGGCCGATGCCGTCGCCGGGGATGAGGGTGATAAGGTGCATTGTATTGATTTGCTGATTGTTTGATGTACTAAGGTGCCGCCAGGACCAGCGTTGCCCATCGGCAGCGCAAAGGTACCCAAGCGCGGCCGGTGCTGAAAATGAAAATGTGCTGACGCGCTGCCGACAGTTTCCTGCACGCAGCACCTCAGCACATCGTCACGTTCGGTTGGTCACTTAAACTGTCTTGCGCGAGTTGATCTGGTTGATGAGCTGATCCACGTCGCCGAGCAGCTGCTCGGCCTTGCTCTTGGCGTCCTGAATCACGCGCTGGCCTTCGCTCTTGGCCGAGCTGGGCCCCTGGTCGGCGCGGTTGGTCACCAGGTTTTCGGTGAGGTCGGCCAGGGTTTCGCGGTACTTCTCCAGCTGATAGCTCAGCCAGCTGCGGGTTTCGCGGCCTTTTTCAGGCGCATACAGGAGGCCAATGGCGGCGCCGGCCAGGGCTCCGCCCGCGAAGCACAGAATACCGGTAGTGGTTTTGCTACCCATTTTTTTAGTCTTGAGTATGAAGTAGGGAGTAAGGAGACAAACTTGATGAGCTTGAGTACGAAGTAACGCACAAACGAGATGCAACTTGCCCGGGGTCAGCAAAACCGGCGCCGCCTGCTCTGCTTGCCCGATACCAGGCTCCCACCACGCCTTACTGGTTGTCGAGCAGGCCACGGCCCGACTTGCGTATGGCGCCGCTGGCGGTCAGGTCCTGGGCTAATTTATCCAGAATCCCGTTCACGAACTGCTTGCTCTTGGGCGTGCTGTAGATTTTGCTGATTTCGATGTACTCGTTGATGGTCACTTTCACCGGAATACCCCGGAACAGGTGCATCTCGCAGAGGGCCATCTTCAGCAGAATCTTGTCGGTGAGGGCCACGCGGTCCACGTCCCAGTTCTGCACCGATTCGGCAATCAGCTTCTCGTACTTGTCGTCGTCGGCTAGGGTCTGCTGATAGAGGCTTTCGGCAAACTCCTTGTCCTCGGCCCAGTTCGCCGACAGCGCCATCAGCTCCAACTCCTCGGTGGCGGGCTCGTCGAGCATCTTCACCGTCTTGAGCACCAGGTTTTTCACGATGGACCGGTTTTCCTCCCAGTTCAGGTCGTCTTCCTCGATGTAGCGGGGCAGGTTTTCGCCTTTGAACACGTAGGTTTTGTAGAGGTGCTTGAGCATCTCCTGGTCCTCGGTGTAGTTGCCGGCCGGGGCGGCCAGGTAGCTGATCAGCTCGGGGTCCTGGCGCATTTCGTTGCGCCAGGCCATGCGCAGGGCCTCCATTTCCTCTTCGCCGTGCCACTGCTGGGCCCGCCGGATGGTGAGGGCCTGCAGCTGCGTATTGCCGATAAGCTTCTGAATCACCAGGTTTTCTTCGAGGCGCGTGGTGTCCAGGGCCGGCTCCGCAGACGCAATGTGCTTGCGGGCGGCGCGGGCCTTGTCTTCCTCAATCACCTGCAGCAGCGACTCGGGGATGTTGAGCAGGTGCAGGTACTGGTCGTGAATGCTCTCGGCGGCGTGCACCATCTGGCCGCCGTAGAAGGTGCCGTCTTTGGCAATGGCCTTCTTGTAAAAGCTGATGGCGTCCTGCACGGCCGAATGGATGGCAGCGTCGTCGCCCTTTTCGGGTTCTTCGCCGGTTTTGTGCCAGTCCTTGAACACCACCTCCGCCAACTTGCGCTGGCCCTGCAGCTTGCGCCGGTCCTGCGGTTCGGGCGAAGTCAGATCGGGCGCGAAGGCATCCGCAATCCGGTCATTGGCCAACAAAAAATCGGACCCGACGGCCTGATGGTAGGCGTACAGGGCCTGCATGACCTTGATGCGGAGCGTGCGACGGTTGAGCATTGAATTGGGTGTTGAATGGCTTAATGGTTAAATGGCTGGTCGTTCAGCTAACTCGTTGCCCGATCAGCCATTTAACCATTAAGCCATTCAACCATTTAAAAAGTGGATTTGACTTTGCCGAGCGAGGCAATGCGCTCCTCGGCCTGCCGGGTGGCGGCGGCTTGTGGGTGGCTTTGCTCCTGTTCGGCTTTGTTGAGAACCTGGGTGGTGATGTCGTAGATTTTCTCAGTCTGGGTGAGGGCCGACTGGCGGCTGCCCCCAATAACTTCCGAATATACGTTGATCAGGCCACCGGCATTGATGAGGAAGTCGGGGGCGTACACGATGCCACGCTCCACGAGGGCCGGTCCGTGCGTGTTTTCGTCCTGGAGCTGGTTGTTGGCGCATCCCGCCACCACGCGGCACTTCAGCCTATCGATGGTGTCGTTGTTGATGGTAGCACCCAGCGCGCAGGGCGAGTAGATGTCCACGTCCTGGTCGTAGATTTCGTCGAGACCCACGGCGCGGGCGCCAAAGCGAGCGGCGGCCTCCAGGGCGCGGTCTTCGTAGTAGTCGGTGAGCACCAGCTGGGCGCCTTCCTTCTGCAGATACTCCAGCAGATACGTGCCCACGTGGCCCACGCCCTGCACCGCAATGCGCTTGCCGGTCAGCGAATCAGACCCGAACGCCTTTTTGGCGGCGGCCTTCATGCCCATGTAGGTGCCGTAGGCCGTCACCGGCGAGGGGTCGCCGGAGCCGCCCATGCTTTCGGGCAGGCCCGCCACGTGCTTGGTTTCCATCCGGATGTACTCCATGTCCTTGGTGGTCATGTTCACATCTTCGGCCGTGATGTACTTGCCGTTGAGGTTTTTCACGAAGCGGCCAAACTTGCGCAGCAGGGCTTCGGTCTTCAGGCTCTGGTCGCCGATGATGACGGCCTTGCCACCGCCCAGGTTCAACCCCGAAATGGCGGCTTTGTAGGTCATGCCGCGCGAGAGACGCAGCACGTCGTTGAGGGCTTCGGCGTCGGAGGCATAGTGCCACATGCGGGTGCCGCCTAGGGCCGGGCCCAGCACCGTATTGTGGATGCCGATGATGGCGCGCAGCCCGGTTTCGTGGTCGTGGCAGTATACCACCTGCTCGTGCTGGTGCTCGGCAATCTGACTGAAGACCGATGTATCGGTCACTTGCTGGATTTCAACCATTGGATGAAGAAATGGGGGTGGGTGGGAGGAGGAGGGAGAGGGAAGAGAGCGGGGCGTGTAACTTTGGACGCTGTAGCGCGAAGCGAGACTTCATTTACGTTGAAGTTGAGCAGTTTGGTGCTGCCCGCTGTTTCGTACGTATAGAACCCCACGACGAGGCACAGGCCTCAATTCGGGTGCAAAAGTAACCCTATTTCCGGTTCCGGCCATCGGTTGCGCTACCTTCGTGGCTGGCGGGCCGTAGAGTGGCCGGCCTCTATCCTCCTCTGCCGTGCGCGCACTTTCCGCTACCAACAAATACCTGTTTCGCTATAAATGGCACTTCCTAGGCGGCGTGCTGTTTGTGGCCCTGAGCACGCTGCTGGCCATTTTCCCGGCCCAGATTGTGCGCTACGCCTTCGATCTGGTAAGCGAGGGCATCGACCTGTACCACCTGTTTGCGGGCACGTCGGCGCAGGGCGAGGTGTACTCGCTGTTCGGGCGCAACGTGCTGCTCTACGGCACGCTCATTATTGTGCTGGCGCTATTGCGTGGCGTATTTCTGTTCTTCATGCGCCAGACGCTCATCGTGATGAGCCGGCTGGTGGAAAATGACCAGAAAAACGAAATCTACCAGCACTACCAAAGCCTGCCGCTGGCTTTCTACCGCCGCCACAGCACCGGCGACCTGATGTCGCGCATTTCGGAGGACGTGGGACGGGTGCGCATGTACATCGGGCCGGCCCTGATGTATTTCATGCAGCTCGTTATCCTGTTCATCCTCATCGTGCCGCTGATGCTGATGGTGAACGTGAAGCTGACGCTCTATACGCTGCTGCCGCTGCCGGTACTGAGCGTGAGCATTTTCTACGTGAACACGCTGATTGAGCGCAAGTCCGACGAAATCCAACGCTCTTTGGCGGCCATGACCACCTTCGTGCAGGAGGCGTTTTCGGGGATTCGGGTCTTGAAGTCGTTTGTGCGGGAGCAGGATTCGCACCGGCAGTTCGCCATTGCCTCGGAGCACTACAAGGACAAGTCACTGAGCCTTAACTTTGTGAACTCGCTGTTTTTCCCGCTGATTCTGTTTCTGGTGGGCCTCAGTACCATCGTCACGGTATGGTTAGGCGGGCAGGAGGTTATCCGGGGCACCATCACCACGGGCAGCATTGCCGAGTTCCTGATTTACGTGAACCTGCTCACCTGGCCCGTCACGGCGCTGGGCTGGACCAGCAGCCTGGTGCAGCGCGCCGAAGCCTCGCAGGCCCGCATCAACGAGTTTCTGGACCAGAAAACCGACATCGTGTTGCGCGAGAACGTGCAGCAGGAAATTCAGGGCGACATCGTCTTCGACAACGTCAGCTTCACTTACCCCGACACCGGCATTCAGGCCCTGCGCAACGTGAGCTTCCGCATCCGGCCGGGTCAGACGCTGGCCGTCATCGGCAACACCGGCTCGGGCAAAAGCACCATAGCCGTGCTGCTCTGCCGCCTGTTCGACGTGAGCGAAGGCGCCATCAAAATCGACAGCGTGGACGTGCGCGACTACGCCCTGACCAGCCTGCGCGAGCAAATCGGCTACGTGCCCCAAGACGTGTTCCTGTTCTCGGACAGCATCCGCAACAACATCAACTTCGGCCTCGACCAGCCCGACGAGGCCCGTATGCAGCAAGCCGCCAAAGATGCCAACGTCTACGACAACATCATGCGCTTCCCCGAAGGCTTTGATACGAAAGTGGGCGAGCGGGGCATCACGCTCTCGGGCGGCCAGAAGCAGCGCGTCAGCATTGCACGGGCCCTGGTGAAAGAGCCCAAAATCCTGATCCTCGACGACTCGCTGTCGGCCGTGGATACCAACACCGAAAACGCCATTCTGGGCGCCCTGCAGCGCATCATGCACAACCGCACCAGCCTCATCATCTCGCACCGCGTGAGCTCCGTGAAGCTGGCCGATGAAATTCTGGTGCTCGACGACGGCCAGATTGTACAACACGGCACCCACGAAGCCCTGATGCAGGACGAAAACGGCCTGTACCGGGCGCTGTATGAGCGCCAGCTGCAAAGCGAGGACGCGGCGTAGGCAGAGCCTCTTACAAGGGGCCTTTACGGCTTAGCGCCCGGCTGGCATTTGTAGTTTGAATACCTGCACTGCTCCTACCCGCACCACCCGTGGCCCAACGTAAGGCGCCAGATAGGGATTGGTCAGCAACGTGCTATCAGACAAATACAGATACTGAGCGCCACGGGCAATACAATCGGCTACGTATGGCTCGCCCGTAGTGGTGGGCCAGCTTAGTCGCTCGCTGCTTTCCAGGCCAAAGCCTTTTTTATGCACGAAGTAAAACTGTTTGCACCCGGATTCGTCGGGCCCGACCAAACATAAGGCATCATTGGGAACCGCGTTTTCCAATAGGGCGCGGCTCTGCGGATAGTACATTTCCGACGGGACGTCGCGCGGCCCGCGCAACCAGTATTTCATCACCCGTACACCAGCCCATACAGGCTGCGAAAACAGGATGAGCGCCAGCAGCCAGTGCCACCGAACATTGCGGCGCAGTACCTCGCTGCCCTTGGCGGCGGCCCACACAAACAGGGGTAGCAGCGGTAGCATATAATACCCATGGTCCTTCATTTGACGAAGCTCAAATACGTAGTACACTGCGACTCCGCCTACCCACAGCAGCGCCGGCCACATCCACGGGCTGCGGCGTACTCCAGCCAAACGCATCTGCCCTGCACCTACCAGCACCATCACCGCCGACCCGTAGCCTAGCAGCATTTCCGGCCAGTCCGATTTAATATTAAACAACAGGATACCTAATCCTGTGCGCAAGTCGTCGGCCGGCCGGACTTCCAGGCCGAAATCAGCCAGCCCTGAGGTTTCAATCAAGCGCAGGGAATAGGCGTACCAGGCCAATGGTAAGCCGACGGACACTACCGCGAAAAAGAACAAGGGTAGCAAGCTGCGGCGCCAGTCGAACTGCCGGCTCAATAGTGCCTGCACAACCAAGCCGGCTATGGGAAACCCGATAAGCAGAAACTGCAGCTTCGTAGCGCCGGCTAGCGTGGTCAGCAGCAAACTACCCCAGAAAGACAGACTGTGCCGGGTATCCCACCACCGCAAAAACAGCCACAAGCCACCCAACGATGCACTTAAGGCCAACACATCGGGCAAGGCGCTAATACAGTGGTAAAACAACTCCGGACTCCAGGACAGGCACCACGCCGCCACGGCCGCCATCCACACCGACTGAGTGATGCGCCGAAAAAGGTGGTAGCAAAAAATTACGCCGCCCGCAAAAATCAGCCAGTTCACTACGCGGGCCACGCCCTCGTGAAAGCCAACAGCCTTGCATACCGCCGCTACTGTCCATTCGTAGGAAGGAAACTGCATCCCGGTTACGCCGTCCGACTCGTTGCGGCGGTCTACACGCGGCCGCATGATGTTCATATCCTCCTCGTAGAAATTGCGGATAACCGCCATGGTATTGCTCTGCCTCCAGGTATGCAGGCCTACCGGAGGCTGGCTGAAGAAGGGCGCGTGCAACAGGAAATTCAACCCGATGAGTAGTGGCCAGAACCAGCGGGGTAGTTTACTCCAATTCGTCAGAATATCGGACATAAGAAATCAGCGGGAATATTCTGCAAAACTACTTATTTGCACCGGAGCCAACTTGGGAAACAATGTTCACTGACTGAATTCGGCTGTAAAATGGATCGTGAAATATTGATTGCAAACAATGCGTCACTTGCTGTGCATTGCGAGCAACTCAGCCGAGCCCAGCGCGTTTTTACGCGCTGACCACCATCTCGGCCGCCCGCCGCCCCACCCCCGCGCCCAGCGCCACGCCCATCCCGTTGCAGCGCAGCGCCCCGAACACGCCCGGCGCCAGCGGCCGCACAATCGGCTCCAAATCAGCCCCGAAGGCCATCACGCCACTCCACCGGTATTCGATGCGCACGGCGCGGCCGGGAAGGATTACCTCGCGCAGCAGCTTCTCCAGATACTGCTGCACCCGAGGCGTGAGGCCGGGCTTGGTAGTGGCTTCGGCGGCGAAATCAAGGTGGCGGCCACCGCCGAGCAGGATGCGGCCGTCGATCTGCCGGAAGTAGGTATAGCCGCGGTCGTAGTGGAAGGTGCCGGGCAGGTGCAGGCCGGCTATGGGCTCCGTGACCAGCACCTGCCCGCGGCCGGGCTGGGCGTCGAGCTCCGGGAAGAACTGCTGGCTGAAGGCGTTGGTGGCCAGCAGCACCTGCGGCGCTTGGATTTCGCCCAGCAGCGTCCGGATGCGGACCTGCGCCGGACCCGGCTCCAGCCCCAGGGCCGCGCAGCCGTGCAGCACCACCACGCCCGCCGCCCAGGCCTGCCGCAGCAGCGCCTCCATCAGCCGGCCAGTGTGCAGCGCGCCTTCGGCCGTATTCTCCAGCATGGTGCTTACGCCCGCAAAGCCGGTGGCGGGCACCTGCGCGGTGGCGTCGCGGAATACGTCGGGGCGGCCGATGATGGGGGACAGCAGCTCGTTGTAATACGGCAGGGCAGCGCGGCAGCGGGCCGCCAGCTCGGCCTCGGCGGGCCGGAACAGCTCATAGCCTCCTACCGGCTGGTACTGCAGCGCCTCGTCGCCGAGCAGGGCCCGCAGTTCGGCCAGGCCTTCCCAGCGGGCCTGCACCACGGCCAGCAGCGCGGCCGTGCCGCCCCGCGCCTCCTGCTCCAGCAGCTCCGACACGCTGCCGAAGCAGGCGAAACCAGCGTTTTTGGTGCTGGCCCCGTTGGGCAGCACGGAGCGCTCCAGCACCAGCACCCGGGCCGTGGGGCGTAGGCGCCGCAGGTGCAGCGCGGCCGTAAGCCCCACAATACCAGCCCCGATGACTATCACATCGAAGCCTTGCAGAAACGTCTGGTGCTCCCAATAGGAAAGACTTGAGATGCTCATGCCGGAAAAGTAAGGGACCGCGCGGCTTTGCGCCAAAGTGCGGGCACAAAAAAGCCCGCCCGGCGTAAGCCAGACGGGCCTTTGAATTTTGACGGGCAACGCCTAGCGCCCTACCATCACACGCTTCATACCGCGCCGCTCGCCCGAGGTGCACTGCACCAGGTAAGCGCCGGCTGGTAGCTTACTTACATCGAGGGTGGCTACCTCGTTGCTGTTGAGCAGGTCGCGGGTAATGACGGGGCGGCCGTCAGGGCCGTTGATTTCCACGCGGGTGGGGTTGCTGGAATTGGTGCGCACCGTGAGACGCTTGGTCACGGGGTTAGCTTCGGCACGTACTTTCAGCGGGCCCGTATTGGTGGGCTGCTGCACCATTTTGTCGGTTACGAGGGCGGGCGGGCCGGCAGGAGCTTCCTCCTGCTTGGCTGCCGTGGCCACGGCTGGCTTCTTGGCGGCCGGCGCGGCGGGCTTGGCTACCTGCTTTGCGGCGCCCGGACGGGCTGCTACGGGCTTCTTCGCGGCGGGCACGGGCTTTTTGGCGGCCGGCTTGGTTTGGGCCTGAGCAGATACCGACAATGCTGTAGCAATTGCCAGGCAAACGAGAGTAACGAGTGTTTTCATACGCACGCCTAACGCGAAAGGGATGAGGGCTAGTATCGGGTAAAGATAGCCAATATTCACATCGGACTGCTACCCTATTGGTAAAGTTCTCACCATCAGATTTTTCAATATTCCGCCTCTCCAATATTTCATATCGACGCAGTGGCCTGCCGGAACCGGAGCGGCCGGCCGGGTAGCCGTGCCAGAGCCAGAATTTTGTGCCAGAACCAATCCGTACAAGTCAGCGCCGTCCGCCTCCCGTAAGCCCTAAAGCGCATTAAGCATTATTAATTGACTATCAAATGTTTATGATAAAAATTAATCCTTTCCAGACGAAGCAGTGAACGGCCCGCCACTGGGCCCCAACGGCGCCCGATGGCGGCTGCTAAGCAGAAAGTGAGTAAGTTCGAAGCCTCACAAACTCCATCTCCATCTTTCCTGCAATGGCTGCACAATCACTGACCGGGCTGCGTGCCGGCGTCCTGCACGGCGACGAAGTTCAATCCCTGTTCCAATATGCCAAGGCAAATTCGTTTGCGCTGCCGGCCGTCAACGTAACGGGCACCAACACGGTAAATGCCGCACTGGAAGCCGCGCATGAGGTAAACTCGCCGGTTATCGTTCAGTTCTCCAACGGCGGAGCCCAGTTCTTCGCGGGCAAGTATCCTTCCAATGATGGCCAGCGCGCCAGCATTGCCGGTGCCATCTCGGGCGCCCAGCACGTGCACGCCATGGCCGAGCTTTACGATGTGCCAGTGATCCTGCACACCGACCACGCCGCCAAAAAGCTCCTGCCCTGGATCGACGGCCTGCTGACGGCCGGCGAAAAGCACTTCGCCCAGTATGGCCAGCCGCTCTACAGCTCGCACATGCTCGACCTGTCGGAGGAGCCGATTGAGGAGAACATCGAAATCTGCAAGCGCTATCTGGAGCGCATGGCCAAAATCGGCATGACGCTGGAAATCGAGCTGGGCGTAACCGGCGGCGAGGAAGACGGTGTGGACAACTCCGACGTGGACAGTTCCAAGCTCTACACCCAGCCCTCGGAAGTGGCCTATGCCTACAAGGAGCTGAGCGAGGTGAGCCCCCGCTTCACGGTGGCCGCGGCCTTCGGCAATGTGCACGGCGTGTACAAGCCCGGCAACGTGAAGCTGCAGCCCAAGATTCTGCATAACTCGCAGCTCTACGTGCAGGAGCACTTCAACACCGGCCCGCAGCCCGTTGACTTCGTGTTCCATGGCGGCTCGGGTTCGACGCAGGAGGAAATCCGCGAGGCCATCAGCTACGGGGCCATCAAGATGAACATCGACACCGACCTGCAGTGGGCGTTCTGGGAAGGCATCAAGAACAACTACGTGAAAAACGAGGGCTTCCTGCAGGGCCAGATCGGTAACCCCAACGGCGCCGACTCGCCCAACAAGAAGTACTACGACCCACGCGTATGGCTGCGTGAAGGCGAAAAAACCTTCGTTGCCCGCCTCAAGCAGGCCTTCGAAGACCTGAACGCCGTGAACCGCCGCCCCTAGGCTTCTATCCGGGTCATCCTCAAAAAAACCGCCCCTTCTGCTCTGCGGAAGGGGCGGTTTTTTTGGGTAGGCTAATACCGGCGTAAGTTTTTTTATCGGAGTTCATAGGCGCCGTGCCACAACACAAGCTGCAGAATATGAGGCGCATTCAGGGCAAAATCAACCCGGAAACGAGTCCAAAAAGCCGGCTGTGGGCGCCGCAGACGCAATTTTCTTCGGCAGCTATTGCGCAACTCTCACTTCTTCGCTTACCTTTGTGTCTCAATTCTATCGGGGTGTAGCGTAGCCTGGTATCGCGCCAGCATGGGGTGCTGGAGGTCGTAGGTTCGAATCCTGCCACTCCGACCGAAGAATTTCTTGCCCGAAAAGCCTCTGGGAACCCCACCCGGAGGCTTTTTTCGGCAAAACCGACTGAGTTGCCCGGTGCAGATCATCGCACCAACGGCACAGTTCGGGGTGTAGCGTAGCCCGGTATCGCGCCTGCTTTGGGAGCAGGAGGCCGCAGGTTCGAATCCTGCCACCCCGACTTCGTTTTAAGAAAAGGCCCTGCTGAACATATGTTCGGTAGGGCCTTTTTTATTTGCGTTTATAACACACTGAAAGTCTGAGTAAGAGTAACATATCTATAGATTCGAGCCTCCCTACACATATCACTGGCTTAATACTTGCAGCGCCCGCCGCTGTACATTTTTATCCTTTCTTATATGAAAAAGCTTGCTACCAGCTTGCTATTACTTGGTGCGGCCACAGCGGCCCACGCTCAAACATCTGCTGGAACTGTATTGCTTGGCGGCAACGTCGGGTACAGTTCTTCTAAAGAGGAGTATTCCCCCAGTTCCCTTGGCTCTTCTAGCTCGGAAAGAACCCAGCGTGAATTCCGCTTCTCGCCAAGCGTAGGTTACTTCGTAGCCGATAATCTTGCTGTTGGCCTCATAGCAGACCTCCAGACCAATAAGACGAAGCAGCCTTACACTGAGTATGACCAAGGAGTACCCTCAACTTACAGATTTGAATCCACCGGGTCTTATAAATCCATAGGCCCGTTTGTTCGCTACTATAAGATGATAGGCGAAAAAGCTGGGTTTTATGGCCAGCTTGCGGGGGGATATCGGACAGGGCGCTCACGCTCAGAAAGCAATGCTCCTTTTTTTGAGGGCTCAGATGGTAAGTATAGAGGCTCATATGCTAATCTGACGCCTGGCTTTGTCTTTTTTCCGACGCCCAAAATTGGCTTGGAACTGACGTCTGGCAGCATTGGCTATTACAACAATAAAAACACGCAGGAACCAACGCGGCAAAGAATAGGGCAAGACAACAAGTCCTCGGGCTTTGGTGCATACTTCGGCTTGCAGAACCTCAACATTGGAGCATCTATCTACTTAGGCAGCAATTAACAGCCTATTATGTACGCACAACGGCCGCCTCAACCGATGGATGAGGCGGCCGTTGTATTGGCGGCTAACTGTTGCTTCTTACTTCACCACGGCCCACACTTCCACGGGGCCGGTGGTGGGGAACCGCTCCAGATAGATGTTCTGCAGGGTGAGGTTGTTCTGGTTGGCGTAGTCTTTCACGCCGGTGTAGAGCTTATCGGGGGCCACGAGGTAGCTGGCCTCGATGCGGGCGTGCAGCACACGCTGGCCGGCGGCAAAGACGCGGTGGCGGTAGCCCTGCGGCAGCGGCTGCGACACGGTATCATCGAGGATCAGGCCCACGAACACCTTGGCGTCGTCGCTGGCCTTGACGGGGTCGTTGTAGAACAGGTTGCCGAAGGTGCCGCGCAGCTTCCCGGATGTGCGCAGCTCGTAGGCCTGACGGGTCAGGTCGCCGAACTGCTCGCTGTTGGCCGGGCCCTCGAAGTAGCGGCCGGCCAGGAAGATGGGCTGGCTGGTGGTTTCCAGCGTCACCTCGGCTTTTTTCAGGCCGCCCAGCATGTAATAGGCCACGCCGGCGGCCACAATCAGCAGCAGGGAAAGCAGCAGGAAAATTCGGTTCATAAATCAGGAAGTAGGGGCGCGTTGCACGCGCCCATCGGCAAAAGAGTGTGAAAGCAGCAAAGCTACGCCGCAACTGGCATTTCTGAAGATGCCACGGTGCGTTTGGCAGCAGCGTGGGCGAGGGGGCCCGGCCCGGTAGTTTCGGCAAGCCAGCCCCGGTAGACCTTGGCTGGCGTTAGCCGGCCAGCACGTCTTTGTACTGCATCTGGTAGAGCTGGCGGTAGTAGCCGTCCTGGCGGAGCAGCTCCTCGTGGCGGCCCGATTCCTTGATTTCGCCGCGGTCGAGCACGATGATGCGGTCGGCTTTCTGGATGGTGCTCAGACGGTGGGCAATGACGAGGGCGGTGCGGCCCTGCATCAGCTTCTCAATGGCCTCCTGAATCAGCTCCTCAGTTTCGGAGTCGACGGACGAAGTGGCTTCATCCAGGATGATGATGGCTGGCTGGTAGACCATGGCCCGCACGAAGCTGATGAGCTGGCGCTGGCCCACGGAAAGCGTGGCGCCGCGCTCCATCACTGGGTAGTCGAGGGAGCCGGGCAGGCGCTCGATGAAGCGGCGGGCGCCCACTAGGTCGGCAGCTTCCCAGATCTGGGCGTCGGTGATGTCTTCGTGGCCGAGCGTGATGTTGTCGCGGATGGTGCCCGCGAACAGGAAAACGTCTTGCAGCACCACCCCGATGTGGCGGCGCAGCACGCTCAGGTCGTAGAGGGGCAGGTCGTGGCCGTCGATGCGGATGTGGCCCTTGTTGATGTCGTAGAAGCGGCTGAGCAGGTTGATGATGCTAGTTTTGCCGGCCCCGGTAGCGCCCACGAAGGCCACGGTCTGGCCGGGCTCCACCCGGAAGCTGATGTCGCGCAGCACCCACTCCTCGTCGTTATAGGCAAACCAGACGTTTTCGAACTCCACTTCGCCGCGCAGCGTGGCCGGGGCCAGCGTGCCGTTGTTGGGCACAAACTCCTGGCTGTCGAGCAGCTTGAGCAGGCGCTCGGTGCTCACCAGCCCCAGCTGCAGCGTGTTGAACCGGTCGGCAATCTGGCGGATGGGCCGGAAGAACAGTGCATTGTACATGATGAAGGCAATGAGCGCGCCTTTGGAGATGGTGCCCTCGATCTGGCCCTGGGCGGCGTACCACACCAGCAGCCCCACCCCTACCGCCGCCAGCACCTCGGCCACCGGAAAGTAGATGCTGTAGTAGAGCACCGAGCGGATGTTGGCGCGGGTGTGCTCCTGGTTGAGGGCCTGAAACTTGCGGTATTCGCGCTGCTCGTTGTTGAAGATCTGCACCACGTTCATGCCCGTCAGGTGCTCCTGCACGAAGGCGTTGAGGCCGGCTACGGCCGTGCGCACCTCCTGAAACGAGCGTTTCACCTTTTCCTTGAACACGTAGGTGCTGAACAGCAGCGGCGGAATCACGGAAAGGCTCACCAAGGTCAGGCGCCAGTCAATGTAGAACATGAAGGCCATGATGAACACGATCTGCAGAATGTCGCCGATCATGGCCGCCAGCCCCTCGCTGAACACGTCGGAAAGCGTCTCGACGTCGGAGATATTGCGCGTGACGAGCACGCCGATGGGCGTGCGGTCGAAGAATTTGAGGCGCAGGTTGAGAATGTGCTTGTAGAGGTCCACGCGGATGTCGCGCACGATATACTGGCCCAGCCAACCGCCGAAGTAGGTCTGGAGGTAGCTCACGAAGGCGTGCGCCACTAGCAGCACCAGCAAGATGCCGAAGCCCCGGTTCAGCCCCACCCAGTCGTTCTGCTCAATGGTCACATCGACCATGCGCTGAATGAGGAAGGGCCGCAGCGTGCCCAGCACAGCCGTGGCCACGGTCAGGAACACCAGCAAATAGAAGATGCGCCGGTAGGGCCGCACGTACACCATCAGCCGACGCAGCACCTGCCAGTCGAAGATGTTGCCGGATTTGGCGGGGGTAGCAGTAGTCGGGTCCAAAGTAGCGGGTGGGGTGAAACGTAGTAACCGGGGCCAGCGGTGGGAAGTTGCAGCGGTCGGCAGAACGACCTTAGTAGAACGTCATTCCGAACGCAGTGAGGAATCTCGCCAGCGCAGTAACTTATTAGAACACTAGATAAGCCAGATTCCTCACTGCGTTCGGAATGACAATAGCCTCGGGCGAGATGCTTCGGCTGCGCCTCTGCATGACGTTCCTGCGCCGCTGCCTGAAGTTCTTGCGCTGCCTAACGGGCTACCGGCCTACAAAGTACGGCAAACCGGGCGGCACCAGGTCGGCGGGCACCACATCGGGCGTGTATTCCACGCGGCTCAGGTAGAGGCCCTGGGCCGGGGCGGCGCCGCTGGCGTCTACGCGGCTCTGGGCCCACAGAATCTGCTGAAACTGAGCGGGCGTGATTTTGCCGCGGCCCACGCTCAGGAGCGTGCCCACCACCAGTCGCACCATGCCGCGCACAAAGCGGTTGGCCCGGATGCGGAACACTAGCCCGCCCGGCATGGGGTGCCAGCCCGCCTCGTACACCACGCAGACATAGTGGTTTTCGCCGCCTTTCACCTTGGAAAACGCCGTGAAGTCGCGCGAGCCGAGCAGGTGGGCAGCGGCTTCGTTCATGGCGGCCACGTCGAGGTCAAGGTCAAGATAGAGGGCGCGGCCCACGCTGAACGGGTCGGGTACCTGGCGCACGTAGTACTCGTAGGTGCGGGCATCGGCCGAAAAGCGCGCGTGGGCCTGCGGCGGCACCGGGTGCAGGGCGTAGGCGGCAATGTCGGGCGGCAGGGCGCGGTTGAGGCGGTAGAGCAGGGTCTTGATGTCCAGCGTTTCCGGCAACTCGGCCTCGAAGTGCGCTACCTGGTGGCTGGCGTGCACGCCGGTATCGGTGCGGCCGCTGCCCAGGCAGAACACCGGCTGCCGCAGCACCTGCGACAGGCAGCGGTCCAACTCCTGCTGCACCGTGAGCGTGTTGGGCTGCACCTGCCAGCCGTGGTAGCGGGTGCCGTCGTAGGCCAGATGAAGGAAGTAGCGCACTGTTTTGGGTGATGAGGTGATGAAGGGATGACGGGGGCCTCCCCCCCTGGCCTCCTCTCCAGAAGAGAGGGGGAACTAGCTGCTAATACTATAAAACCAGAGTCCCGCTCTTTTGGAGAGGGGTTTGGGTGAGGTCCGCGGCACAGGCTAAAGCCTATGCTACAGTTTACACCACCAGCGCGTAGAGGCGGGAGTCCAGCATCTGGCCGTCTTTCACCACGCTTTTGCGCATCGTGGCTTCCAGCGCAAAGCCGGCCTTTTCCAGCACCCGCGCCGAGGCGGCGTTGGGCTCAAACACCACGGCATACAGCCGGCAGACGTCGAAGTTCGCCAGCACGTAGGCCGCCACGGCCTGCACGGCCGCCGTAGCCAGCCCCTGCCCCCAATACGGCCGCGCCAGCCAGTAGCCGATTTCAGCCGAGCGGCGGCGCACGTCGCTCTTAAAATGCACCCCAATACTGCCTACGGCCACGCCGTCAACGGCAAACGCCAGGTGCAGGTCGCGCTGGTTGTCGGCCACGGCGGCCAGGAAGTACTCGGCGTCGTGGGTGGTGTAAGGATGCGGAAACGTGTCGCGCAGGTTCTGCCAGATGCTCCGGTCGTTGGCGTAGCCAGCCAGGGCCGGGGCATCGGCCGGCTGCCAGGGCCGCAGGCACGCGCCCGGCTGAGGCAGAGGAAGCGTAGGCGTAAGCAGCAGGTTGGCCATTAGGTTGTTGGTTTCAGTTGCTGGTTTCCATACGAACGTCATGCTGAGCTTGTCGAAGCATCTCGCGTGCTGACGTCTGGACACCGTTGCAACATCAGCACGCGAGATGCTTCGACAAGCTCAGCATGACGTTCGTATAGAATCCCTCAACCAACAGCCAATCTACATCCGCTCGTAAATCACGGAAGCGCCCTGCCCTACGCCTACGCACATGGTCACGAGGCCGTAGCGCACGTTTTCGCGGCGCTGCATTTCGTGCAGCAGCGTGGCCGTGATGCGCGAGCCGGCCGCGCCCAGCGGGTGTCCGATGGCAATGGAGCCGCCGTTCACGTTCACGATATCCATGTTCAGGTCCAGGTCGCGGACGCAGGCAATGCTTTGGGCGGCGAAGGCCTCGTTGAGTTCAATCAGGCCGATGTCCTGCAAGGTCAGGCCGGCGCGCTGCAATACCTTCTGGGTGGCCGGCACCGGGCCCAGACCCATGTAGGCCGGGTCGACGCCCGCCACTGCCGACGCTACCACGCGGGCCATCGGCTTGAGGTTGAAACGCTTGAGGGCCGCCTCGCTCACCACCAGTACGCCCGCGGCGCCGTCGTTGATGCCAGCCGAATTACCGGCTGTCACGGTGCCATCAATGGGCTGAAATGCCGGCCGGATGGCGGCCAGCTTCTCCATGCTGCTCAGGCGGGGCGGCTCGTCGGTGTCGAACAGCGCGGCGGCTCCTTTGGGGTTGGCCACAAACACCGGCGCAATTTCCTTGCGGAAGCGCCCTTTTTCGGCGGCCCGGTGGTATTTGCGCTGCGAATCGAAGGCAAACTCGTCTTGCTCGGTGCGCGTGATGCCGTACTTGCGGGCCACGTTTTCGGCCGTTTCGCCCATGGCAAACGGGTGGTGCATCTTGCTCAGCTTGGGGTTCACGAAGCGCCAGCCCAGGGTGGTGTCGTGGGCCGTCAGCTCGCGCCCAAAGGCGGTTTCCGACTTGGCCATCACGAACGGGGCACGGGTCATGCTTTCGGCCCCGCCGGCCAGGTACACGTCGCCCTCGCCGGCCATGATGGCACGCGAGGCATCGGTGATGCTCTGCAGGCCGGAGGCGCACAGGCGGTTCACGGTGCAGCCGGGCACCGTGATGGGCAGGCCGGCCAGCAGCGCCGCCATGCGGGCCACGTTGCGGTTGTCTTCGCCGGCCTGGTTGGCGGCGCCGATAATCACGTCTTCTACCGCGCTTTTATCGAGGGAAGGGTTGCGACGCAGCAGCTCGCGCAGAATGTGGGCGGCCAGGTCGTCGGGACGGACGCTGCTCAGGGCGCCTGCGAAACGGGCAATGGGCGTCCGGACGGCGTCAACTATGTAAGCGGTAGGCATTGGTATGTACAGATGCAGTTATTCCAGTCGTTGTTGGCTACTTTTGCCGGCCCGGCGGCACTGCCGACGGCCTAAACTGACAAAACACAAAGATGATACAAAGAATCCAAAGCGTATTCCTGCTGCTGCTGGCGCTGTGCATGATAGCCGTGCTGTTTCTGCCCCTCTGGCACAAAGTCGACCCCACCACCGGCCAGGAGCTGACCATGACGGCTCTGGGATTTAGCTACAACAAAACCGGCGCAGGCCTCACGCCACCCGGCACAGTTTGGGTTATTGCAGCGTTTGCAGCGGCTTCGGCGGCGGTGGCGCTGTTCGAGATTTTCCAGTTCCGCAACCGGTTCCTGCAGCTCAAGCTGGGCATGCTCAACCTGCTGCTGATTCTGTGCACCATCGGGGCTGGCTTCTACTTCTCCACCCTGGGCGAACAGGCGCTCAACGTGAAGATGCTGGGCTCCTACCAGGCCGGCTTCTACCTGCCCACGCTGGCGCTGCTGCTGAACCTGCTGGCCAACCGCTTCATCCGCCGCGACGAGCAGCTGGTACGCAGCATGGACCGCCTTCGGTAGGCGATTCACGCTTTCCAGTACACAACAAAAAGGGCTTCCACTCGCGTGGAAGCCCTTTTTATATGCTTGTTTTCGGAAGAGAGGACGCTTAGCGCGGGGCCTGCTGAGCCAGGTATTCCTGCAGCTCGTTGGCTGAGTGCGAGTAGGTGAAGCCTTCGTTGAGGCGGTACAGGTTCTGGCGGTCTACTACGCGGCTGGAGCCGTATTTGGCCAGCTCCATTTTCGAGTCCTCGAAGCTCAGCTCCTTCATCAGACGGGTCAGGTCTTCGGCGCGCAAGCCGGTTTCGCTGAGGGCCAGGCGGGCCATGGGCAGCTTGTCTTTATCGAACGACTGGCGGTGCACGGCGGCCACCAGGGCGTCTACGTCCTGCGGAGCCATCACGCGGTTGTAGCTCACGCTGCTGCCGGGGTAGTAGCCGCCGCCGTTGATGCCGCCGCTGGGGTAGCCATTGCCGTTAGGATAACCGTTGTTGCTGCCGCCGTTGGGGTAGCCGTTGCTACCGTAGCCACCGGGCTGGCCGGGAGCAGGCTGGTTGCCATAAGCATCGTCGTCGTAGTCCTCATCAGCGCCCTGTTGGCTGTTGCCCTGTGCACTACCATAACCGTAGCCATCGTAGCTGCCATTGCCATAACCGCCATTTCCGTAGCCTCCGTTGCCGTAGCCGCCCCGCAGCGGCACGGCGGCCACTTTGCGCAACTCGGGCCCACGGCCGGGGCGCGTCAGGAGCACGAAGCTGGTTTCCAGGCCGGGGTCCAAAAATACGCGGGTGCGGTAGCTGACGGAGCGGCCGTAGCTCACCGGAATCATAAACTCGGCCCAGTGTACGCCGGCCGCAACCCGGTCGAGGTGTACCTGGCGGGCGCCGCCGCGCGTGAGGGTGCGGCCATCGAAGCGCAGATTGAAGGGCACGCCCCGCTCCGAGGTGATGTTCATGTTGGCCGGAGCGGCCTGCAGGTGGGCGGCCGTCAGCAGCAGCAGGCTGAGGCAGAAGAGTAGCGCCTTTTTCATGGCAGTAGGTCGTTGGCCGAAGGCAGCCCATCTGCCTCCGTCTATATACCTAAGCCAAGGATTATGCCAAATCACAGATGTTGCAGATAAAGATGCGGATGACGCAGATGCAGGCGGCGTGGCCATGCGCCGTCGTATTTCCGCCGGCCTGCCCGCCGACATAAACCGGCATAAAAAGAAAGGCCGCCTTAAATAAAGCGGCCTTTCCTTTAATCTAAAAAAACAGAACTCAACTAGCTTATAAACAGGCATCTGAACCAAACAACACACATACTGTCCTCATCTGCGCTATCCATTCATCTGCACCATCTGCGATACTATTCGGCAATCTTGGTCACCTTGAATTCGGTGCGGC
Organism: Hymenobacter yonginensis; assembly: GCF_027625995.1. NCBI lineage: Bacteria > Pseudomonadati > Bacteroidota > Cytophagia > Cytophagales > Hymenobacteraceae > Hymenobacter > Hymenobacter yonginensis. The sequence goes on along the minus strand of NZ_CP115396.1, from coordinate 4,101,531 downwards.
GGTTGCGCTGGAACTGGTCTTCGGTTTTGGCGTCCTTCACCTCCGGCCGGCTCTCGCCGTAGCCTTTGGCCGTGATGCGGGCCTTGTCAATGCCCTTCGAGATGATGTAGTCTACGGCCGACTGCGCCCGGCGCTGCGACAGGGCCTGGTTGTAGGCGTCTTTGCCGCGCGAGTCGGTGTGGGAGCTCAGCTCGATGGTGATGGCGGGGTTGTCGTTGAGGGTTTCCACCAGCTTATCCAGCTCCAGCGCCGCATCCGGACGGATATCGGCCTTATCATAGTCGTAAAGAATGTTCTCGACGCGGATGGCCTTGTTTTTCACGATTTCCGTGAGCGTCAGCGCCACCGGAATCCGCACGTCGGTCATTTCGTTCACCAGCTGGTCCTGGGCAGGCTTGCGCCCCACGGTGCTCAGCGGCGCCCGGGCCGTGAAGAAGCCCGGCCGGTCGGCTACCAGCGCGTAGTTGGCCGCTGCCGAATCTAGCTTCAGGCTGAACTTGCCTTCGGCATCAGCCGTCACGTCCTGGATTTTCTGGCCGTTGCGGCCGTACAACGTCACGGTTTCGCCGCTGGCGGGGGCCATGGCACCGGTTTTCTCGTTGCGGGTCATCACCGTGCCATCGGCGTAGAAGGTCACGAGGCGCAGCGGCTTCTGGCGGAACATGTACAGGTCATCCGAGCCCTTGCCACCGGCGCGGTTGGAGGAAAACACGCCCCCGTTCTTGCTGGTGAAAAACGGTGCGAAGTCGTCGCCGGCGCTGTTGATGGGCGTGCCCAGGTTTTTCACCTTGCCCTTCTCCACCATAAATATGTCGAGCTTACCCAGGCCGGGCTGCCCGTCGGAGGAGAAGTAGAGCGTGCCATCCGGCGCTACGGCCGGGAAGTTGTCGTTGCCGGCGGTGTTCACCTGGTCGCCCAGGTTTTCGGCGGGCGAGAAGCGGCCGTTGGGGCCCAGCGTGGCTTTGTAGATGTCGTTGCCGCCGAGGCCTCCTTTGCGGCCCGAGGCAAAGTACAGCGTCTGGCCGTCGGCACTGAAAGCCGGCGAGAAATCGTCGGCCGTACGGTCGTTGATGTTGGCCAGTACCGGCTCGCTCCAAGCGCCATTCTTGAAGTAGGAAATCCACAGATCCACGCTCAGCAGGCCTTTTTTGGAGCCGTTATTGGAGCGGGCAAACACCATCGTTTTGCCATCCGGCGTGTAGGTGGCACTGGCCTCGTGCTTGTCTTCAGTGTTGAAGAGAGCCTCCAGCTTGCGCACCGAGCCCCCGGTCATTTTCTCGGCATCATCAAACTTCACGGCGTATAGGTCGCTGAAGTTCTCGCCGTTGCCCAGGTACTTCTTGCCTTCGCGGCCGGAGGCAAACACCAGCTCCTTGGTGTCCGGCATCAGGGTCGAGCCGAACTCCGAGGAAGGCGTGTTCACTTGGTCCAGCGCCATCACCTCGTTGTTGGAGCGCATCGCCATGATGGTGTTGGCCATCTTGGCATTGCGGGATTCCATCTCGGCGCGGGGAGCCAGCGCCCGGCCGGCGCTGGCCTGGGTGTAAGCGTCGAACTGCTGGGCGGCTTCGTCGAACTTGCCGTTGGCCTTCAGGGCCTGCCCGTAGTAGAACAGCACGTCGGGCGCCTTTACGCCCCCGTCAATTGCCGCTTTGTAAAAGCTTTCTGCCTGCTCAATGCGGTTAGACAGCCGGTATGCTTCTGCCACCCGATAGTTGGCCGTTGCCACGTTTTTACCTTTCGCAACATCGGCTTTATAGAGCTCAATAGCGGTTTCGTACTCGCCCTGAGCAAAGCGCTTATCTGCTTTGCTGGCGCTGCCGGAGGTAGCACATCCGCTCAATAAGGCGGCAGAGCCGGCCGCAGCACAGACCAGTAGTAATTTCTTCATAGGTGGTGAACGATGGAGTGGATAACAAGCTAGCTGTCAAGTCAGCAAACCCGGCCCTAATAATACTAAGTTTGTACAGTATAATAGTCGAAAAACAAAAATTAGCCTGCCGATGGGAAGTACCGGCCCAGCCAGGTCTGGCTTGCCGGCGCCGGAAACGCAGCAGCCAGCTGCCCCTTCTGCGCTATCGTAGCGTCGAAGTAAGGAGTTTCGGCGGCGAGCTGCCCCGCGGCCACGGCACCTTTCAGAGCCGTGCGGTCAAGGAGCGTTACAGTGCCGTCCAGCAGGAACGCCATGCGCGACTTTTCCAGCAGTTGTATTCCCAATTGCTGCTCGATGCCCTGCACGAAACGCACCGACGCGTCGATGGAGCAGCCGCTGGCATCGGCCACGGCCTCGTCCAGCCCTACTACCAGAAACTGCTGGTGCAGCACGGCCACCGAAGCGGCTAGGGCACGGCCGTGGCTGGTCCACTCATCGGCGAAACGGCTCAGCGCCGGCTGCAGGTTTTCCAGTTCAGTGGCCGTGAAGGGCCGGTTGGCCTGGTATATCCAGATACGGGCACTGGCCGGCAGCTGGTCGAAAGGAACGTACATAGGATGGAGGATCTGGGAAAACCGGGGCCGAACGCCCTGCGGCATCCTCCCCTACTGATACAAAGAAACAGCCCCGCCCGGAAGTTCCGGCACGGGGCTGCTGTTTCGTTGTTAGTTTATAGTTGTTAGTTGCCAGCATCGTCCTGACAACTAACAACCGACAACTCATTATGCGTTGAGGCCTTCGGCGGAGGCAATCAGCTCGGCTAGGTCGAACACCTGCACGTCGGACTCGCGCTCCTTGTTCTTTACGCCATCGGCCATCATGGTCATGCAGAAGGGGCAGGCCACGGCAATGACGCTGCCGCCGCGGTTGGAGCCGGCGGGCAGCACTGGGGCGGTGCTTTCCACGCCCTGCAGGTTCAGCAGCACGTCGGCGTCGCCATCGAGGGTGGCCAGGGCTTCCTCGGCGCGCTCCACGTTCACGTCTTTTTTGCCGGGCTCAGGCTCTTTCCACATCTGGGCACCGCCGGCTCCGCAGCAGAGGCCGTTGGTTTTGCAGCGCTTCATTTCCAGCAGGTCGGCATCGAGCACCTCCAGCACCTCGCGGGGCGCTTCGTATATGTTGTTGGCGCGGCCCAGGTAGCAGGAGTCGTGGAAGGTGATGCGGCGACCTTTGAAAGACTCGCCGCCTTTGGCCGTCACCTTGCCCTCGTTGATGAGCTGCTGCAGGAAAGTGCTGTGGTGAATCACCTCAAACTCGCCTCCCAGCGCGGGGTACTCGTTTTTGATGGTGTTGAAACAGTGCGGGCAAGCCGTTACCACCTTCTTGATGCCGTAGCCGTTGAGGGTGGCAATGTTGGTCATGGCCTGCATCTGAAACAGGAACTCGTTGCCGGCGCGCTTGGCCGGGTCGCCGGTGCAGGATTCCTCCATGCCCAGCACGGCGTAGCTCACGCCCACGTGCTCCAGAATACGGACGAAGGCGCGGGTCACGCGCTTGTACCGGTCGTCGAAGGCGCCGGCGCAGCCCACCCAGAACAGGATTTCCGGCGACTCGCCCCGGGCGGCCAGGTCGGCCATCAACGGAACAGATACGGGACGCTTGGCAGTTTGCTCAGCCATTATATTGAGGTGGTTAGGGTCGTCATGCAGAGGCGGAGCCGAAGCATCTCGCGTGCTGATGTCTGATTACGATTACAACGCCAGCGCACGAGCTGTTTGCTCCGCGCGACCCGACGTTCTGCTTACACTAGGCCGTTACCGGCGTTTTTTCCGTCACGAACAGGTCGTCGGCCCAGTTGAACCGGTCGGAGGGCGAGAAGGCCCACGGCGCGCCGTTGTTTTCGATGTTGCTGAACATCACGTTCAGGGAGTTGGGGGCGGCCGACTCTTCCAGCACCAGGAAGCGACGCATCTCGATGATGCTTTCCAGAGGATTGATGTTCACGGGGCAGGCTTCCACGCAGGCGTTGCAGGTGGTGCAGGCCCACAGCTCCTCGGGCGTCACGTAGCCGCGCAGCAGGGTGTGGTTTTCCTTGTCGAGCTGCTCCTGGGGGTTGTGCTTGGCCTCGGGGCCGTACAGGCTGGGGTGGAAAATCAGCGGCGAGTTGTACTTCTCCTCTACCCTATCCCGGGTATCCATGATGATTTTGCGGGGCGAGAGGAGTTTGCCGGTGAGGTTGGCCGGGCACACCGAGGTGCAGCGGCCGCACTCGGTGCAGGAGTAGGCGTTGAGCAGGTTGGTCCAAGCCAGGTCGTCCACGTCTTTGGCGCCGAAGGGTGTGGGCGCGGCGGCCGAGCCATCGGGGTTGGTGGCCGGAGCGGGCACTTGGTAGCTGGGGTCCATCATGGCTTTCACCTCGTAGGTGATGCTGTCCACGTTCGAGAACTGCCCCTGCGGCACCAGCCGGGAGTAGAACACGTTCGGGAAGGCCATGATGATGTGGAAGTGCTTGCTGCTGGGCAGGTAGTTCAGAAACAGCAGGATGCCCACAATGTGCGCCCACCAGCCCACGCGCTCCAGCACGGCCAGGGCCGTGAGGTTGTCCGGGAACAGACCCGTGAGCAGGCTGCTGATGGGAAACGCGCCGGGTAGGTCCTTGCCTTCCAGCTGGTGCAGCTTCAGGTCGGCGGCATTCATGGTGAACAGAGCCACCATCAGAATCACCTCCACGTACAGAATCACGTTGGCGTCGAGCTTGGGCCAGGCGCGCAGCTCGGGGCCGGTGAAACGGCGCACCACGCTGGCGTTGCGGCGCCACCAGAAGGCCACCACGGCCAGCACCACTAGTGCGCCCAGTACCTCGTTGGTGGCAGTCAGGGCATCGTAGAGCGGCCCCAGAAACTGCAGAAACCGGTGGGTGCCAAACAGGCCGTCCACCATGATTTCAATGACTTCAATGTTGATGACGATGAAGCCGACGTAGACAATCAGGTGCAGGAAAGCCGGCGTGAGGCGCTTGAACATCTTCTGCTGCCCGAAGGCCACCAGCAGCGTCTTCCAGAGGCGCTCATTAACGTGGCCGCTCATGTCCCGGTCGCGCCCGACGAGGATATTGGCCCGGATCTTCCGCGCCTGCCAGGCAAACAGGCCGAAGCCCGCTACCGCCACCAGCAGGAAGAGGAGGTTTTGAATAGAGAAATGCACAGGAAAGGGTAGGTTTGGAGTTGGATCCGAAATATACTCGGTATGCATAACAAATTGCAGAATTTGCCCGCATACTTTTCAGCTGAAAGATTTTTTTGAGCTTAGGCTTGCAGGTTGAAAATGGTTTACTACTTTTGTGCTCCCCAACGGCGGTAACGCACTCGGGGCACCCAGAGCTGGTAATGTAGCTCAGTTGGTAGAGCACAGCACTGAAAATGCTGGTGTCGTTGGTTCGATTCCAATCATTACCACGAAAGCCCTCTTTGCAAAGCGCAGAGAGGGTTTTTTGTTTTTACACTATCCCCTACTGCCTACACAACTAAACCCGCTCACGGCATTAGTTGTTTTTGCTATTTTTATTAGTATTTTTGACTACTGTATGATCTGACTGCTCCTTCTCGCTATGAAACAGAATCTCAGCTACCAAGTGCACTGCCAAGTGATAACTGCGCAGACGGATTGCGGAGAAATAGTTACCGCCAAACGCACTGAACATCAGCTTCTAAGCGCCACTTCAGAAGTGAGCGAGGTCTTCGCCGACCTCTACGAACAATTCCGCAGCCCATGTTTGGTAGGCCTGCAGATTGTCTCCATCCAAAACTGCCAAACGAAGGAATTACAAGCGGCATAAGGGCAGCGCAGGCCGCAGCCTACGCTACCCTTCGTTTTACCGGCTCTTAAACTGGCGGATGGCGTCGCGGGTGAAGTCGGACAGCACGAGGCGGCCGCTGATGGCGGCGCGCTCCGGCAGCAGCGCATCCCAGTGGTCGGTGCCCTGCCAGATGACGCGCTTGAGGTCGGTGAGGGCCTCGGGGTTGTAGGCGGCCAGCTTGCGGGCAAAGGCCAGCACGGCCGCGTCGAGGGCTTCGGCGGAATCGTGCAGCTCGGCGTAGAGGCCTTTCTGCAACGCCCACTCGGCGGGGCGGAACTCACCGGCATCGAGGGCCAGCTGGGCAAAGGCGGCCGTACCAATCTTGCGTTCCACGGCCGGCCCCACCACAAACGGCCCGATGCCGACCACCAGCTCGCTCAGCTTCACGCTGGCGTTGGTGGTGGCAAAGCAGTAGTCGGTGGCCGCGGCCACGCCCACGCCGCCGCCAATGGCCTTGCCCTGCACCCGCCCGATGATAATTTTGGGCGAGGTGCGGCAGGCGTTAATCACCTTGGCGAAGCCGGAGAAGAATTCCAGGCCCTGGGTGGCGTCCTCAATGGCAATCAGCTCATCGAAACTGGCCCCAGCGCAGAAGGTCTTCTCGCCCTCACTTTCCAGAATGATGACTTTGGTGGCTTCATCCTGGGCGGTCTGGGTGATGGTGGCGGCCAGTTGGGTGAGCAGCGCGCCCGGCAGCGAGTTGTGCGAGGGATGGAAGAAGCGGATGGTGCTGATGCCTTCCGCGGTGGTGTGGGTGGTAACGGTTCCTGTGGTCATTGGGGGAATTGAGTTGTAAAAAGAACGTCATGCTGCAAATAGTCAGTCATGCTGAGCTTGCCGAAGCATCTCTACCGCTTCGTTGCAGTAGTGACCCAACGAAGCGGTAGAGATGCTTCGACTTCGCCTCCGGCTGCACTCAGCATGATGGTTAGCCTCTGGCGAGATGCTTCGGCTGCGCCTCTGCATGACGTTCTAAAGGCTACTCCTGGTCTTTCTTTTTCACCATCGTCAGAATGGTAGCGACAGCTACGGTTTCGCCGGTTTCGTCGGACACGTCTACCAGCCAGCGCACGATGCCTTTGGCTACATCCTGCTCATCGCGCTTCTCCTGGGCTATTTTTTCCTTGACGGTGAGCTTCACGCCGATGGTCATGCCGGGGTAGACGGGCTTGGTGAAGCGGCACTCATCGAGGCCGTAGTTGAGCAGCACGGGGCCTTTGCGCGGGTCTACGAACATGCCGGCGGCCTTGCTGAGCACGTAGTAGCCGTGGGCCACGCGACCCGTAAACAGCGTGCCGTCCAGGGAAGTGGCGTCGACGTGGGCGTAGAAATTGTCGCCCGATACCTGCGCGAAGTTGGTGATGTCGGCCTCCGACACGGTGTGGCGGTGGGTGGTGTAAGTCTGCCCGATTTCCAGCTCCTCGAAGTAGTGCTGGAAGGGGTGCTTGTCCTTCTCGATCTGTTTGGCCTTGGGCTGGTACACCTGGGTGATGGCCGTAATCATGCTGGGCGAGCCCTGGATGGCCACGCGCTGCATGAAGTGCTCCACGCCGCGCAGACCGCCCATTTCCTGGCCGCCGCCGGCCCGGCCGGGGCCGCCGTGCACCAGCAGCGGCAGTGGCGAGCCGTGACCAGTGCTTTCCTTGGCAACCTCGCCGTTGAGCACCAGAATGCGACCGTGGTGCGTGGCCGCGCCCAGCACAAACTCGGTGGCGGTGGCGGGACTGTTGGTGGCCACCGAGCACACCAGCGACCCGCGGCCCATGTTGGCCAGCTCGATGGCTTCGCCCACGTTCTTGTAGGGCATCAGCGTGCTCACCGGCCCGAAGGCCTCGATTTCGTGCGAGTCGGTGAACTTGAACGGCTCGGAGTTCAGCAGCACAATCGGCGACATGAACGCGCCGGTTTTGCAGTCGCCGCCGATAACCTGTACGTTGTCCAAGTCGCCGTACACGATGGGCGTATTCTGGGCCAGGCGCTGCACCTGCTCGCGCACGCGCTTCACCTGATCGAGGCCGGCCAGGGCGCCCATGCGTACGCCCTCGGCCTGCGGATGGCCCACGGTGGTCTGGGCCAGGGCTTTGCCCAGGGCAATCTGCACATCTTCCACTAGGTTCTCGGGCACGATGATGCGGCGGATGGCGGTGCATTTCTGCCCGGCTTTGGCCGTCATTTCCTTGCGTACTTCCTTGATGAACAGGTCAAACTCCACGGTGCCGGGCACGGCGTCGGGGCCCAGCACGGCGGCGTTCAGCGAGTCGGCCTCCATGTTGAACGGCACCGACTCGGCCAGAATGCGCGGGTGGCCCTTGAGCTTGCGGCCGGTTTCCGCCGAGCCCGTAAACGTGACGACGTCCTGGTACGTGACGTGCTCGAGCAGGCCGTGGCCCGTGCCCACCACCAACTGCAGCGCGCCCTCCGGCAGAATGCCCGACCGGATGATTTCGCGCACTACGGCCTCCGTGAGGTAAGCCGAGGGCAAAGCCGGCTTCACGATGGCCGGCATACCCGCCAGCAGGTTCACGGCAATCTTCTCCAGCATGCCCCAGATGGGGAAGTTGTAGGCGTTGATGTGCACGGCCACGCCCTCCTTGGGCACCATCAGGTGGTGGCCCATGAAGTTGCCGGCCTTCGACAGCGCAATCGGGTCCGACTCGGCGTAGAACGGCGTATCGGGGAATTTGCGGCGCAGGGAGGCATTGGCGAACAGGTTGCCGATGCCGCCTTCGATGTCAATCCAGGAGTCAGCGCGGGTGGCGCCGCTGCGGTAGCTGAGGGTGTAGAAATCCTCCTTTTTGCTGTCGAGGTGCAGGGCTAGGGCCTTGAGCATGCGGCCTCGCTCGTGGAAGGTCATGCGGCGCAGCACGGGGTTGCCCACGCGGCGGCCGTAGTCGAGCATGGCCGCGAAGTCGAGCCCCTCGCCGTCGGCAATGGCTACCACCTCGCCGGTGGAGGCGTCGTAGAGTTCGTGCTGGTCGCCGGAGCCCGCCGTCCAGCGGCCCAGGGCGTAGTTTTCGAGTAGTTGTGCCATTGGTGGATTTGGAGGACCTCACCCCCTAGCCCCCTCTCCTTGGGGAGAGGGGGACTAGTTTTCTAGCTGGGCGGGTTGTGAGGTTTGTGGGTGGGAAGTTTGGGGTGTAGAGACGCAATATCTTGCGTCTCGTCATTGCTGAGGTTGTTGGGGTCGTGCGGTTTCGGGTCGTTCAACGGGAGACGCGAAGTGTCGCGTCTCTACATCGTGCTTGGGTTTCGCAAACTAACGCAAACGGCTCTTTTGTGCGTCGTTCTAACGTCGTCAACCACCCCTAACCCCTCCTTTCCAAGGAGGGGAACTAGCTCTAGAAAACTAAAAGCTAGTTCCCCCTCTCTTTTGGAGAGGGGGCTAGGGGGTGAGGTTACGCCCGCTCCAGCACTACCGCGTAGCCCTGGCCCACGCCGATGCACATGGTCACGAGGGCGTAGCGCTTGTGCTGGCGGTGCAGCTCGCGGGCGGCGGCGTTGAGGATGCGGGCGCCGCTCATGCCCAGCGGGTGGCCCAGGGCAATGGCGCCGCCGTTGGGGTTCACGCGCGGGTCGTTGTCGGCGAGGTGCAGGGCGCGCAGGCAGGCCAGACTTTGGGCCGCGAAGGCCTCGTTCAGCTCGATTACATCGATGTCGTTGAGGGTGAGGCCGGCCTTCTGCAGGGCCTGCTGGCTGGCCGGCACCGGGCCGATGCCCATAATGCGCGGCTCCACGCCGGCCACGCCCATGCTCACGATACGGGCCAGCGGCGTGAGGTTGTGCTGCTTGATGCCGTCTTCCGACGCCAGCAGCAGAGCTGCCGCGCCGTCGTTGAGGCCGGAGGCGTTGCCGGCCGTGACGGTGCCGGTTTTGCGGAAAGCCGGACGCAGCTTGCCGAGGCCTTCGAGGCTGGTGTCGGGCTTCAAAAACTCATCTGCGGCGAAAAGCAGCGGTTCGCCCTTGCGCTGCGGAATGGGTACCGGCGCAATTTCCTCGGCCAGGCGGCCGGCCTGTTGGGCGGCGGCGGCTTTCTGCTGCGAGTGGAGCGCAAACTGGTCCTGGTCGTCGCGGCTGATATGGTACTGGTCCACCAGGTTCTCGGCAGTTTCGCCCATGGCGTCGGTGCCGTAGAGAGCCTGCAGCTGGGGGTTGATGAAGCGCCAGCCGAAGCTGGAATCGTACATCTGCGAGTCAGTGCCGAAGCCTTTGCTGGGCTTGGATACCACTAGCGGGGCACGGGTCATGTTTTCCACCCCGCCCGAGATGAACAGGTCACCGTCGCCGCTGCGGATGGCGCGGGCGGCGGCAATGCTGGCCGAGAGGCCGGAGGCGCAAAGGCGGTTCACGGTTTCGCCGGGCACGGTGGTAGGCAGGCCGGCCAGCAGCAGGGCCATGCGGGCCACGTTGCGGTTGTCCTCGCCGGCTTGGTTGGCGCAGCCCAGCAGCACATCGGCCACGGCGGCGGGGTCGAGGCTGGGGTGGCGGCGCAGCAGCTCCCGGATGGCGTGGGCCGCCAGGTCGTCGGGCCGCACGGCCGAGAGCGTACCGCCAAAGTTGCCGATGGGCGTCCGGATTCCGTCGATGAGGTAGGCTTGGGTCATGGGGTGGGTGGGGTCGTTCTGGCGGTTCGCCTCACCCCCCGGCCCCCTCTCCGGAAAAGGAGAAGGGGAGCCGGACGATTGGGCAGTGCCAGTGGAAAGGAATGGTTTAGTTGGTTGGCTCTTACGTTCTCACAGCACCTCCTTGCTCGTCCGGTAGGCGGTGCCTTTGAACAGGGCCAGCGGGGTGTCGTGCTGGTTGGTGAGGCGCAGCTGGTACACCCCGATTTTGTGCTTGAGGCTTTCCTCGCGGGCTTCCACGGTGATGAGGTCATCGGGGCGGCCGGGTTCGAGGTAGTCGATGGTGGCGCTGAGGGCCACGCTCTGGCGGCCGTGGCTGTTGCAGGCGAAGGCAAAGGCCGAGTCGGCGGCGGCGAAGGCCACGCCGCCGTGCAGAATGCCGAAGCCGTTGAGCATCTCGGGGCGCACCCGAAACTGCAGACGGCAGTAGCCGGGGCCCATTTCCTGCACTTCCAGCCCCAGCCAGTGGCTGAAGGCGTCGTGCTGCAGCATCTGGTCTTTCACGGCTTCGGCGCGCTGCACGGCGGCGCTAGCGGGCGGCTGGCTCATGCTGGGCAAACGTGTGGCCGGAGCGGACGAGGCGGCGCAGCAGCGGGCTGGCGCGGTAGCGGTCCTCGTGGTAGTCGGCGTAGAGGTCGTCGAGGGTGGTCAGCACGTTCTGCAGGCCCAGCTCGTCGGCCCAGGCCAGCAGCCCTTTGGGGTAGTTTACGCCCTTGGTCATGGCCAGCTCCAGGTCCTGGCGGGAAGCTACATTCAGGGCCAGCGCATCGGCGGCTTCGTTAATGAGCATGGCCAGCACGCGCTGCACGATGTACCGGCCCAGGGCTTCGTCGCGGGTGGGTTCGGGCGGGGTGGCGCCGGGGCGGTAATCGTAGAAGCCGCGGCCCGATTTACGGCCGTAGTAGCCAGCCTCGAACAGGCGTTTCTGGGTGAAGCTGGGCTTGTAGCGCGGGTCGAAGAAGAACGAGGTAAACACCGACTCCGTGACGCGGTAGTTGACGTCGTGGCCGATGAAATCCATCAGCGCAAACGGCCCCATTCGGAAGCCGCCCAGTTCGGTCAGGGCCCAGTCGATGGTAGCCATGTCGGCCACGCCCTCCTCCAGCAGCCGGATGGCCTCGCCGTAGAAGGGCCGCGCCACGCGGTTCACGATAAAGCCCGGCGTGTCTTTGCACAGCACCGGCAGCTTGCCCCAGCTCTGCACCAGCTGGCGGATTTCCTCGGCCAGCCCAGCGCGGGTCTGCACCGCCGGAATGATTTCCACCAGCTGCATCAGCGGGGCCGGGTTGAAGAAGTGGATGCCGATAAATCGCTCGGGCCGCTGGCAGGCCGCCGCAATGCTGGCAATCGACAACGAGGACGTATTGGAGGCCAAAACGCAGGTTTCCGACACCACTAGCTCCACTTCCCGGAACAACTGTTGCTTCACGCCCAGGTCCTCCACAATGGCTTCCAGCACCAGCCCGCAGTCGGCAAACTGGTTGATGTCGGTGGTGGGCTGCACGCGGGCCGTAGCGGCTTCAGCCGCTTCCGGGGTGATTTTGCCTTTCTCCGCGAGCTTCTGCAATCCGCCACGGATGCCGGCTACGGCCCGTTCCAGCGCGGCCGTGTTCTGATCGAGCAGGCGCACCGGGTGGCCGGCCTGGGCCACCACCTGCGCAATCCCCGCCCCCATAGCCCCGCTCCCGATAATTCCGATGGTCATTCTTTTAGTGCTTAGTACTCAGGTGAACGGCGTAGAGACGCAATATTTTGCGTCTCGTCGTTGAACCGCCCGGAACCGTGGGGCTTAACAACATCAGCAATGATGAGACGCAAAATATTGCGTCTCTACGCCGTACAATACTTGTTCTACTGCCCCGTAAACGTCGGCTGGCGCTTTTCCATGAAGGCCGATACGCCCTCTTTGTAGTCGGCGGTGCTGCCGGCGCGGAGCTGGTAGTCCGCTTCGGCGCGCAGCTGCTGGGTGAGGGTGTTGGAGAAGGTGCCGTTGAGCAGCTGCTTGGTGTAGGCGAGGCCCTTGGTGGGCATGGCGGCCAGCTTACGGGTCAGGGCATCTACTTCGGCGTCGAACTGGTCGTCGGGGAAGGCCTTATAGATCATGCCCATCTGCACGGCTTCCGGGGCCGATACTTTGTCGCCGGTCATCATCAGGGCGGTGGCGCGTTGCAGGCCAATGAGGCGGGGCAGGAAGTAGGTGCCGGCGCTGTCGGGAATCAGCCCGATTTTGCTGAACGCCTGAATAAACGAGGCCGATTCGCGGGCCACCACGATGTCGCAGGCCAGGGCCAGGTTGGCACCCGCGCCGGCGGCCACACCGTTCACGGCCGCTACTACCGGCTTGTCCAGGGCCCGAATCAACTCCACGATGGGGTTGTAGAGCTGCTCCACAATCTCGGCTACCTCGGGGCTGTCGGGGCCGGTGATTTCCGCCAGATCCTGGCCCGCGCAGAAGGCTTTGCCGGTGCCGGTGAGCAGTACGGCGCGCACCTCGGGGTTCTGCTGGCACTCGCGCAGCCGCTGCTGTAAGGCCAGGGCCACTTCCTTGTTGACGCTGTTGAACACCTGCGGCCGGTTGAAGCGGATAGTGGCCACGCCGGCTTCGAGGGAGAAGAGTAGGGAGGAAGTTTCGGACATAGTTCGGGAGTAGGGTGGGACAGGATGAAAAACGGCCGTCATGCTGAGCGTAGCCGGAGGCGAAGTCGAAGCATCTCGCATGCTGACGTTGGATTACCGTTGCAACGTCAGCACGCGAGATGCTTCGGCAAGCGGACGCCAGATGGAGCATGACGTTCTTATACCAGTTGCATCACGCGTGGCACTTGAAGTAGTCGAACGGCTCCAGGCAGTCGTCGCACTGGTAGTGGGCTTTGCAGGCGGTGGAGCCGAACTGGCTGACTAAGTGGGTGTGGGTGGACTTGCAGAGCGGGCAGCGCACGGCCGTATCGGCCCCGAACAGGTTGAGGACGTGGCCGGTGGCGGTGCCATCCACGGGCGGGGCAATGCCGTAGTCTTCCAGCTTCTGGCGGCCGGCCTGGCTCATCCAGTCGGTGGTCCAAGCGGGGCTGAGCTGGTTGTGAATGTGCACCTGGGTGAGACCCTCGGCTAGCAGCCGCAGCCGGATTTCGGTGGCAATGGTGTTCATGGCTGGGCAGCCCGAGTAGGTGGGCGTGATGGTGACGTGCACCTGCTCGCCCTCCAGCCGCACCCCGCGCACAATGCCCAGATCCAGGATGCTGAGCACCGGCACCTCGGGGTCGGAAACCTCTTCCAGCAGCTGCCAGATCTGTGCTTCGGTGGGCATTACGTGGGGTTGGTAGGACATAGAGGATGAAAGTCAGAACGTCATGCTGAGCGTAGCCGGAGGCGAAGTCGAAGCATCTCTACCGCTTCGTCCTCACGACTGATGTAGTCAGCGGTAGAGATGCTTCGGCAAGCTCAGCATGACGGGCTAGTTAGTCTACCACTGCATGCCCGGATACGTCCGCTGCATGTATTGCAACTCGGCCAGCAGGTAGCCCAGGTGCTCGGAGTGGCGGCCGTCTTTGCCGCCTTGCTGGGCAAACACGTTTTCCGGCACGGGCAGGGTGGCTTCCTCGAATACGCGCGCAACGTGGGCGTGTATCTGCTGCTGCAGCGGGGCGTAGTCGGGCACGAGGCCGGCGGCTTGCAGGGTGTGCTCGGTGGCGGTGGGCGTGGTCAGCTCGCCGCCGAAGCGCCACAGGTTGCGGATGGCCTTCTCGATGCGCCGCCGGCTTTCATCGGTGCCGTCGCCGAGGCGAATCACCCACTCCGAGCTCCATTTGATGTGGTAGGCCGCCTCCTTCACCGATTTCTCGGCAATGGCTGCCAGGTGGGCATCGGGGCCCTGCTGGAGTTGAAGCAGCAGGTGGTAGTGGAAGGCGTCGTAGAGAAACTGCCGCACGATGGTGTGGGCGAAATCCTGGTTGGGCTGCTCCACCAGCAGCGGGTTGCGGTACTCCACGGCGGGCCGCAGGTAGGCCAGGTCGTCCTCGGTGCGGCCCTGGCCTTCCAGCTCGGCGGCGTACTGGTAGTAGCTGCGGGCCTCGCCCAGCAGATCCAGCGCAATGTTGGCCATGGCCAGATCCTGCTCCAGAATGGGGCCGTGGCCGCACCATTCGCTCAGGCGGTGGGCCAGAATCAGGCTGGTATCGGCCAGCTGCAACACGAAGGGCAGCAGCTGCCGCTGCGTTTCGGTGACAGTGGCCAGGGCCGGCGTGGGCGTGAAGTCGTCCGTCATCGGTTACATGTGCTTGATGGAATCCGGCACTTGGTAGAAGGTCGGATGGCGGTAGATTTTGTCGTTGGCGGGCTCGTAGAAAGCGGCCGCGTCGTCGGGGTTGGAGGCGTGCACGTGCGTGCTTTCCACCACCCAGATGCTCACGCCTTCGAGGCGGCGCGTGTACACGTCGCGGGCGTTCTGGATGGCCATGGCGGCATCGGCGGCGTGGAGGCTGCCCACGTGCTTATGGTCGAGGCCCTGTTTGCTGCGGATAAAAACTTCCCACAGCGGCCATTCTTGTTGCGTCATCATTTTGTGCTTAGTAGAACGTCATGCAGAGCGGAGCGAAGCATCTCGCGTGCTGACGCTGGAGTACTCTTGCAACGTCAGCACGCGAGATGCTTCGCTCCGCTCTGCATGACGTTCCTGAAAATCAAAGCTTGTCCCTACGCGGCCGACTTGGCCAACTCGCGGCCGGCGCGTTTGGCGGCGTGGGCCAGGGCGGCTTCGCGCACCCAGGCACCTTCTTCCCAGGCATCTACGCGGGCCTGCAGGCGTTCCTGGTTGCAGAGGCCGTTGCCTTTCACCACGTTCCAGAACTCCTCCCAGTTCACCTCACCGAAATCGTAGGCCTGGCGCTCCTCGTTCCAGCGCACCTTCTCATCGGGTACCGTGAGGCCCAGGAACTCGGCCTGGGGCACCATCATGTCCACGAATTTCTGGCGCAGCTCGTCGTTGGTGAAGCGCTTGATGCGCCACTTCATGCTCTGCTCGGTGTTGGGCGAGTCGGCGTCGGCGGGGCCGAACATCATCAGCGTGGGCCACCACCAGCGGTTGAGGGCTTCCTGGGCCATGGCTTTCTGCTCGGGCGCGCCTTCGCACAGGGTCTGCATAATCTCGAAGCCCTGGCGTTGGTGGAAGCTTTCCTCCTTGCACACGCGCACCATGGCGCGGGCGTAGGGGCCGTAGCTGGTGCGGCACAACGGCACCTGGTTCAGAATGGCGGCGCCATCTACCAGCCAGCCCACGCAGCCCATATCGGCCCAGCTCAGGGTGGGATAGTTGAAGATGCTGCTGTATTTGGCTTTGCCCGAGTGCAGGTCGGCCAGCATCTGGTCGCGGGTGGTGCCCAGGGTTTCGGCAGCCGAGTAGAGGTAGAGGCCGTGGCCGGCTTCGTCCTGCACCTTGGCCAGCAAGATGGATTTACGCTTCAGCGAAGGGGCACGGGTAATCCAGTTGCCTTCAGGCAGCATGCCGACCAGCTCGGAGTGCGCGTGCTGCGAAATCTGCCGGATCAGCGTCTTGCGGTACGCCTCGGGCATCCAGTCCTTGGGCTCGATGCGCACATCGGCATCAATGCGGGCCTGAAACTGTTCTTCCTGGGTGAGTTCTAGGGTTTCCATGCGCCTTCAACAAAGGTTAACTAACAATCGTTAGTTAAATGTAAGGAAAAATTTGGGCTGCTGGCCTGCAGCATCTTAAAAGAACGTCATGCTGAGCGAAGCTGAAAGCGTAGTCGAAACATCTCGCGTGCAGCAGTAATCAAATTAGTATTACAACGTCAGCACGCGAGATGCTTCGGCAAGCTCAGCATGACGTTCTATTTACGAGGCCATCGATTACTGGTCGAAATCCACCACTACCCGTTCTGAGGTGGGGCGGGCCTGGCAGCTGAGGACGTAGCCCTGGGCCACTTCCTTTTCGGAAAGCGAGTAGTTCACGTCCATTTCCACGGTGCCTTCCGTCACGCGGCAGCGGCAGGTGCTACACATGCCGTTTTTGCACGAATACGGCGCGTCGGCCCCGGTTTCGAGCACCGCGTCCAGAATCGTGTCGCCGTAGTACGACATTTCCAGCACGCGCTTCGTGCCTTCCAGCTGCACCGTTACCTGGCTGTGCTTGTCGTCTTGGCCGGCGGGGCGCTGGGCCTGCCGGGCGGCGGCTTTCTGGGCGCCAGCGGCCGAGGCAAACAGCTCGAAATGCACCTTCTCGGGTGCAACGCCGGCTTCCAGCAGTACGCTTTTCACCTCCAGAATCATCTCCTCGGGCCCGCACAGAAACACCTCGTCGATTTTCTGGGCCGGGATAATCTTGTCGAGGAACACGCGGGCTTTGGCGCCGTCGATGCGGCCGAACAGCAGGTCAGTATCACCCTGCTCGCGGCTGAGCACGTGGTACACGCTCAGGCGCTGCAGAAATCGGTTTTTCAGGCCCTCGATTTCTTCCTTAAAGATGATGGAATTGCGGCCCCGGTTGCCGTAAATAAGCGTCACGCGGCTATTGGGCTCGGTCAGCAGCACCGTTTTCAGGATGGACAGCACCGGCGTGATGCCCGAACCGGCCGCGAACAGCACGTACTGTTTGGCTTGGTCGGTGTGCAGTTCGGTAGTGAAATGGCCCATCGGCGGCATCACCTCCAGCTCGTCGCCCACGCTCAACTGCTGCACGGCGTGGGTGGAAAAGCGCCCTTCCGGCACCTGCTTGATGGCCACGCGCCACTCACCCTCCAGCGGGCTGCTACATATGGAGTAGCTGCGGCGCACTTCCTCGCCGTTCAGGTGCCGCCGAAACGTGAGGTACTGGCCCTGCCGGAACCGGAACGTGTCGCGCAGCTCGGCGGGCACATCCAGCGCCACGCTCACGCAGTCGGGCGTTTCGCGGGTGATGCTCTTGACTTTAAGCGTATGAAAGCGGCTCATTTTTTTAGTGCTTCGTGCATGGTGCATGGTGCTTAGTGACTGGGGCTTTGTCCGCTCTTATCTTCATTGCTAGAACGACCTAAGCACCAGGCACCAAGCACTAAGCCCTATAAATCCTGTTTCCTCAGCCCCGACAGGAGCATGGTGATGATGTTTTCTTCGAGCTCCTCGGCCGTGACGCCGCGGCCCGGGCGGTACCACAGTTCCACCCAGCGCACCGCCGACAGAATGGTAAACAGGGCCACCGACACGTTTACGGGCTGCAGCTCGCCGGCTTCGATGCCCTGCTCGATGAGGGCCGCGAAGCCTTTCTCGTAGTTCTTGCGGGCTTCCTTGAACTCGGTCAGGCGCGGCTCGGGCAGGTACTTCCAGTCGTTGTTGGCCACCGACACGGCTGCGCCGTCTTCAACCATCAGGCGGATGTGCAGGCGGATCAGGGCCTTGATCTTGTCGACGTACGAGGCTTCGGTGCGCTCAATCTCGGCCAGTTGCGAGATATAGGTATCGGAAACGTGGAAGCAGATGTGGTCGAGCAGCTCGTCTTTGGAGCTGATGTGGTTGTACATGCTGGCCGCCTCCATGCCCACCTGCGCGCCCAGCTCCCGCATGGAGGCACCGCTGAAGCCGCGGGCCTTGAACAGCTTGGCGGCTTCTTCCAGAATAATCTGGCGCTTATTGGACTTGGTTTTTTTGGCCATGAATGGAAAGTAGCACCATCTGCATGTAAGTGCTGAGCAGCCCGACAACCGTTTCACCCGGTCTAGGAAACCACCAACAACTCATTCGCAAGGCCATCAAAAGTACGTAGCGTTGAGCTCCAAACAAACATTCGTTAGTTGAACCACTTACAAAATTCCGGCTTTTGGCTTTCCACCTGATTTGTTCAAATATCTATAAACAAATCACTTACGTATTTATGAGAGATTATAAGTGAGTGAATACTCACCTAAAAAGCAGATACTCACCATGCCGGCCCGGATTCTTTGCTTAATATTGTTCCGGCTATCACACGGTGAATCCCCCCCGCCGGGTGGTAGCAAATTCCCACAGTGATTACCCGGACGTCTGCCCCACCCCGTCCGGTTCCTGTTCACCGAAAACCACATTCCCTGCTTCTGCGGGTTGAGAGTTGGTTATCGAATTTCTACCCCGGCCGAAGCGGATTTATTTCTGCTTCGGCCGGGCTGTTTTTGGGTGGTTTCGGTAGCGGCGGCGCTTTCCGGAGCCCGTGCGAGTTGCCGGTGGTTTCGCGCCTAGCGGCCGGGCGGCTACCTTCGTGGCGCTTCCCTCCTACTGCTGCCCGCCCATGCCCAACGGAACCCTGCTGCTCATCGACGACGAAACCAGCCTGCGCCAGATGCTGGCCCGGGTGCTGGAGCTGGAAGACTACACCGTGCTGCAGGCCCCCGACGCCCGCCGCGGCCTGGAACTGCTGCGCCATTACGCCGAGGACGTGCTGGTGGTTCTGAGCGACGTGAAGCTGCCCGACGGCTACGGCCTCGACCTGCTGCCGCGCTACAAGCAGGTGGCTCCGCTGGCCGAAGTCATTCTGATGACCGCCTACGGCACCATTCCCGACGGCGTGCGGGCCATGAAGGAGGGCGCCTTCGACTACCTCACCAAGGGCGACTCCGATGACCAGCTGCTAGTGGTAGTGGACCGCGCCGCCGAAAAAGCCCGCCTGCAGCGCCGCGTGGCCGACCTGGAAAAGAAAGTAGGCGCTCAGTACAGCTTCGACAGC